>DCXP01000061.1 GCA_002327725.1 Proteobacteria bacterium UBA2133 | reverse complement strand
TCAGACTCCTTCGCCAGCGCCTCAAGGACTTTGGCCCGACGCGACAGCCACCAGCCATACTGCACGGGCCACTGATCCCATTCAGGATCCGCCTTCAGAGAAAGCGCCGCATGTAAAGGCCAGTTGGGGTCCATGAGTGCTTCCCGCCCGATAGCGACCAGATCGGCTTCACCGTTGGCGACGATCGCTTCGGCCTGATGCGCAGTCAACACCAGGCCAACTGCCTGGGTCATGAGACCTGCCTGCGCTTTCACAGCATGTGCATAAGGCACCTGGAACCCCGGTTGTGGTGGCGGCCCTTTTGCGGCAGTGGCAGAACCCAGAATGCCGCCCGACGAGCAGTCGATCACATCAACCCCGAGTCCTTTGAGATCTTTTGCAAGCACAACCGTATCCTCCAGTGACCAGCCTTGCGCTGCACCATCCACTGCCGATACCCGCACGAAAAGCGGTTTGCCTTCCGGCCATGCCGCCCGCACCGCCTCCACGGTCTCCAGCAGCATCCGCGAACGGCCAGAGCGGTCACCACCGTAGCCATCAGTACGGTGGTTACTTACTGGCGAGAGAAAACTTGCCGCGAGATAGCCGTGTGCAGCATGAACCTCGGCAATATCAAAACCCGCATGATCGGCACGCCGGGCCGCGGCCGCAAAATCATCCACTACCTGCGCAATATCGGCCGGGCCCATCTCAACGGGCAGCAGCCAGCCCTCCCCTAGCGGCAGAGCCGAGGGCGCGATCACCTGCCAGGGCTCTTCTCCACGCGCCTGATCGTTCCCGTCAAGCGGGCCATTTCCATGCCATGGCCGCTGCATGGCGGCTTTTCGTCCGGCATGGGCAAGTTGTATCGCTGACACCGACCCCATGCTGCGAATAAAGCCGGTAATCCCCGACAACGCCTGGGCATGCGCATCGGACCAGATGCCAAGATCCCCGTGGGTGATCCGGCCTCTTCGCTGCACTGCCACGGCCTCGGTGAATACAACTCCAGCGCCTCCCTGGGCAAATTTCCCAAGGTGCACCATATGCCAGTCATTGGCGAGTCCATCGCCCGCGCTGTATTGACACATCGGTGATATAACCAGCCGATTGGGAATCGTCAGGTCACGGATCTGTAGCGGAGTAAAGAGACTTGATGAGGACGACATAAGCGCAACGGGGTACCGTATAAAAAGTCGAGCGCGCAATCATATCGGGCACGACCGGCAGATGCCAGAAAAATCGCCCTTTCGCCCGTCTCAAACAGCCGATCCTCGGCTAGACTTGCGGACCACTGATCCAATCCGGATTGTATGCCGATGCCTGATGCCAAAACTGCAGCGCAGTTGCTCCTGCAAGCCCGCAAGCCCGGACAAGCCCTGACCACCTTGCCCGACGATGCCTTGCCGGCCAGCAGGATAGAGGCCTATGACGCACAGGCTGAACTTGTCTCACTGCTGAGTGCAGGGTCTGGCAAACCGGCGGGATACAAAGTGGGCTGCACCAATGCAACCGCGCGGCAGATGCTGGCACTGGACTCCCCTTTCAGTGGCCGCTGCTTTGAAAAAGAGATTTCCGTCTCGCCCTCCAGCATCGATGCCTCAACGCTGCATATGATCGGCATTGAGCCTGAAATCGCCGTGCGTATCGGCGAAGACCTTGTGCCCTCAAAGGACTGGCAAACGGCTGATGTCATCGATCATATAGAGGCCGTGATGCCTGCGATTGAAATCGTGGAAAGCCGCTTTTCGACCTGGCCGCTGATGGGCTTTCTCAGCGCAATTGCCGATAACGGCGTGCATCGCCACCTGGTGCTCGGTGAACCGCTGCAGAACTGGTCGGTCGGGCAAGTCGACCGCGCGCAAGTCACACTAACGGCAAACGGCAAAACGGTACGCGAAGGCGTTGCAGGCAATGTCGACGGCGGACCTTTTGGCGTAGTCGCGTGGCTGGCCAATCACCTTAACGCCATGGGATGCACTCTCGCAGCGGGTCAAATCGTTACTACGGGCGTAATGACTGACATCTATGACAGTGCTCCCGGCGAAGAACTCGTTGCACAATACACTCTTCCGGGCGTCGTTAAGTTGCAGGTCACCTCGTCGTGACCCACGAACTGATCAGTCTTCCCGCCCACGCAGTACGAACCCTGCTACAGGATCGGCAGGTGAGCCCGCTCGATCTTCTGGATGCTCTAGAAATCCGGATTGGGGAAGTCGACCCGGCGGTTAACGCTTTGCCCACTCTTTGCTTTGAAAGAGCCAGAGCACGGGCCCGCGAGCGCGACTTTTCCACCCTGCCGCTTGCTGGAATGCCCATTGTCATAAAGGATCTTTTAACCGTATCGGGTGTCCGGACAACCTTTGGATCGATGGCGTACCGTGATCATGTACCCCAGGCTTCTGATTTGCTTGTCGAGCGCATTGAGGCTGCCGGGGGCATCGTCTACGCCAAGTCCAACACACCCGAATTCGGCGCAGGCGCCAATACCTTTAATGATGTTTTTGGATTCACCCGAAACCCCTGGAATACTGCACTTTCGGCTGCAGGATCATCGGGGGGCTCGGCTGTGGCACTGGCCACCGGCATGGCATGGCTTGCAACCGGCTCTGATCTCGGCGGCTCGCTCCGCAATCCAGCCAGTTTTTGCGCCGTAGTCGGTCTTCGCCCGAGCCAGGGGCGGGTCGCGGCCGACCCGGGTGAACTTGCCTTCAACCGCTTGAGCATGGAAGGACCCATGGCGCGCAACGTGACCGACGCCGCGATGCTGCTGGATGTCATGGCGGGCTACGATAGCCGTGACCCGATGTCCCTGGATGATCCGTCCGAGTCGTTCGAAAATGCGGCCAGGCAAAAAAACGTGCCCCAGCGGATTGCCTTTTCACCGGATCTTGGCATCACCCCCGTTGACCCCGAAGTCGCCCGCATCTGTGAGCAGGCCGCTGAGCGGTTTGAGGAACTTGGTGCACGTGTTGAAAAAACGCACCCGGATTTTTCGGACCTGCAGGAAGTATTTCAGGTCCATCGGGCACTGTCGTATGCCGCATCACTCGGCCCCGAACTCGAGGAAAACCGCGAGGTGTTCAAGCCCGAGATTATCTGGAATGTGGAAAAAGGGCTCTCCCTGACCGCCCAGGAAATCATGGACGCGATGGTGGCGCGCTCACAGATCTACCAGCGGACGGTGGAATTTTTCTCAAAGTTTGATCTCATTCTGACACCTGCCACGGTGGTGCCCCCCTACCCGGTGGAGCAGCGGTTTGTTGAGCGTATCGGTGATCACAAGTTTTCAAATTACATTGAGTGGTGTTCGATAACCTATGCCTTTAGCGTGATCGGTGCGCCCGCTATATCCATACCCTGTGGATTTACCCAAAAGGGGCTGCCGGTAGGCTTGCAGATCGCAGCGCCAGTCCGCCAGGAAGCGAGACTGCTTTCTGCGGCATGCACGTTTGAAAATCTGCTAAGGTTGTCCGAGCAACTCCCCATTGACCCGCGAGCCCCTGATCCATGACGCACTACAGCGCGTGCCCGCACGACTGCCCTTCGACCTGTGCACTGGAAGTCGAAAAAATCGATGACAACACCATAGGCAAGGTTCGAGGCGCCTCGGAAAATACCTATACCGCCGGGGTTATCTGCAGCAAGGTGGCCCGTTACCGTGAGCGTATCCATCATCCTGACCGCCTGACCCAGCCACTGCGCCGCACCGGCAGCAAAGGAAGCGCCGAGTTTGCACCGATCAGCTGGGATGATGCCCTCGATGAAGTTGCCGAGCACTTTCTTGCGGCCGAACAGCGCTACGGCAGTGAAACCGTCTGGCCCTATTACTACGCCGGGACCATGGGTCTTGTCATGCGTGACGGCATCAACCGCCTTCGTCACGTCAAGCGGTATTCAGGCTTTTATTCCACGATCTGCGTTACCCCGGCCTGGAACGGTTTTATCGCTGGGACCGGTCGACTGGCCGGAGTGGACCCCAGAGAGATGGGGTGTTCGGACCTTGTCATCATCTGGGGCACCAATGCCGCGAGTACCCAGATCAATGTGATGACCCATGCGCTCAAGGCGCGGCGCGAGCGGGGCGCAAAAATCGTCGTTATCGACACCTATAAAAACGCAACCGCAAAACAGGCCGATCTTTTCCTCTGCGTACGCCCGGGTACCGACGGGGCACTCGCCTGCGCACTGATGCATGTGCTCTTTCGCGACGGCAAGGCCGATCGGGATTATCTTCAGGAATTCACCGACTGTCCCGAAGCGCTTGAGACACACCTTGCGTCCCGCGACCCGGCCTGGGCGGAGGGGATCAGTGGCGTTCCGGCCGGGCAGATCGAAACCCTGGCGTCAATGATCGGCAACACGCCCCGGACCTTCTTTCGGCTGGGTTATGGATTTACCCGTCAGCGCAATGGCGCGGCCAATATGCATGCGGCGCTTTCGATCGCGGCCGTTGCCGGTAGTTGGCGTCACGAGGGCGGAGGCGCCTTTCACAATAACGGCGGTATCTACCATTGGGACAAGACACTCATCGAGGGCTCGGACTGTCGCGACCCCAAGGTGCGGGTGCTCGATCAGTCCCGCATCGGCCCGATCCTGACGGGAGACCGACGGGATCTCGGTGACGGACCCCCGGTCAGCGCGTTACTCATTCAGAACACCAACCCGATGTCAGTGGCGCCGGATCTCAACCGGGTGCATGAGGGTTTTGCCCGGGAGGATCTTTTTGTCTGCGTTCATGAGCAATTCATGACCGAAACTGCACAAATGGCTGACATCGTCTTGCCAGCCACCATGTTTCTCGAACACGATGACCTCTACCAGGCAGGCGGGCATCAGCATATTACGCTGGGCCCCAGGATTGTTAACCCACCCGAAGGCTGCCGCTCCAATCACGAGGTGATCTGTGCGCTGGCAAAACGCCTGGGCGCCAATCATGCGGGCTTTGATATGAGTCCGCGCGAGCTGATTGACCGCACGCTGCAGGACTCCGGCTGGGGCAACCTTGACGATCTAGAGGAAAAGCGCTGGATTGACTGCCAGCCGGGTTTCCGTGATTCCCATTATCTGGACGGCTTTGCCCATGCCGACGGACGGTTTCATTTCTCGCCCGACTGGAATGCGCTTCTACCCCACGGCTTTGGACCTGCCGGCGCCGTCATGCCGAACTTGCCGGATCACTGGGATGTGATCGAAAAGGCAAACAGCGAGATGCCTTACCGCCTGGTCACGGCACCTGCCCGCCACTACCTCAACTCAACGTTTACCGAAACACCAACGTCCAACCGCCGTCAAAAGCGGCCGAGTGCCATGCTGCATCCTGATGACGCCCGTGACTTGAAGGTTTCCGACGGCGACACCGTGCGCCTTGGCAACCTGCGCGGGGAGATCCCGATAACCGCAGAGGTGATCGAAACAGCACAACGCGGTGTGGTCATCGTGGAAAGCATCTGGCCGAACCGGGCCTTTACCGGCAGCAAGGGAATCAATGTCCTGACCGGGGCCGATCCGGTCGCGCCGGTGGGTGGCGCCGCAGTTCACGATACCCGAATCTGGATCCGGCCGGAGCACTAGGCTCCGTGCTCCCCAGGCTTATCGTATAAGGTGGGCCGGGAAGAAGCGAGCCTGTCGGCCTCACTTTTTCCCTGAGTCCGGAATATGCCGGGGCATACCCGCCCGGCCACACACGATGCAATGCCGAGGGAAATCAGGGCTGCAGTTGTCCAAAGACCGGCCGGCTAAAGGCCGCGATAGGCCAACGCGGTACCGGCAGCGGCACCCACGAATACAATCGCGCATCCGGTGCCCAGCATCATTGCGGCCCGTTCTGACCCGTTCGGCTGGATGATAAAACGACAAACCCCGATACCGGGCCCAGCCTCCGGCATAACCTGCTCCACCTAAGAACGAGAACCTGATATACCCTTAGAATAATGATGAATATATGATGCAGGCCAGGGAATCGGCAGGCTTCTGACAACGGGCCCGCCTTGGGCTGCGATTGAGGTCTTCAACAGGAGGGATGTATGGACCTAGGTTTTGGCGGAATTGTGCTCGTCTTGCTCATTTTGGTTGGAGGATGGCTGGTTTGGACCTATAACCGCTTTATTCGACACAAAAACAATGTGCGCGAGGCATGGAGCGGTATCGATGTCCAACTCAAGCGTCGACACAATCTGGTCCCGAATGTGATCGAAACCGTTAAGGGCTACATGGGTCACGAACAGGGAACGCTCGATTCACTGACCCGGCTTCGGACCGGCGCTGACGACGGGGAGAGCGTGTCAAAAATTGCAGAGCATGAGAGCAACCTCTCCAGAGCAATCGGCGGCATACTGGCAGTTGCAGAAGGATATCCCGACTTGAAGGCAAGTGCCGGCTTTCTCGACCTGCAGCAGAAACTGCACGAAACAGAGGAGCAGGTACAACTGGCGAGACGCTACTACAATGGGACCGTTCGTGACTGGAACGTCCTTGTGGAGTCCTTCCCCAGTAATCTGATCGCCAGCATTTTCAGATTCGAACTCGCTGAATATTTCGAAATCGAACTGGCCACGGAACGCGCGGTACCGAAAGTCGATTTCTGATGACCCGCATCGGGTTCAGGCTTTTTCTTGCGGCGCCGCTGCTGGCGGTGCTCGCCATCCCGCTCACGTCGTTTGCCGAGGAACGCATCCGTCTTTTTCAAAGTGCCGTGAACGTGATGCCCAGCGGCACGCTCACCGTGACAGAGACCATCACAGTTCTGGCCGAAGGCAAGAAGATCAAACGCGGGATCTACCGCGACTTTCCAACCGAATACCGGGATCATGAAAACCGCAAACGCCAGGTCGGATTCAGATTACTGGGCGTGACCCGTGACGGCAGTCCGGAAGCACACCATACCGAAAGACTCAGTAACGGGATCCGCATCGACATCGGACAGCGCAACATATTTCTCCCACCAGGCGTGTATCGCTACACGTTGACCTATCAGACGGATCGGCAACTTGGGTTTTTCGCTGATCATGATGAACTTTACTGGAATGCAACGGGCCACGAATGGGATTTTCCGATAGACGAGGCCGCCGTTACCGTAACGCTTCCCGAAGGTGTCCCGCCACATCAAATCCAGGCAACAGCCTACACCGGCCCTGCCGGTTCAGTGAGCCGAGATTACCAGTCGCGGATCGCCTCCGACGCCTCGGTGGAATTCACAACTACTGCTTCGCTTGCACCAGGCTCCGGGATCACGGTCGTCGTCGGATGGCCCAAGGGATATGTGAGCGAACCCGATATTTCTTCCCAATTTGGATTTTTCCTTCAAGACAACCTCGTGTTGTTGATCGGCCTTACAGGCTCAGCACTGGTGTTGCTGTACTTTCTGCTGGCATGGCGCCGGGTGGGGCGTGACCCGCGTGGGGGTACCATCATCCCCCGTTTTGAACCCCCAACCGGACTTTCCCCGGCAGCGGCGCGCTATGTGCTGAACATGGGTTTTGACAGCAAGGTCCTTTCCTGCGCGCTGATCAGCATGGCGGTCAAGAAACGGATCCGGATCGTTGAACAATCCGATGGGACCACCATCATTGAACGTGACGACACCGGCAACGACAGTATGTTGTCTTTTGGCGAGAAAGCCCTATATCAGAAATTGCTGGGCCACTCAGGCCAACTGAAACTCGACAATGCGAATCACCAGCAGATCGGCGCCGCGCAAGACAAACTCAAATTACGCCTTGCCGACGAATACCACAGCCACTACTTTTTCAATAATCTCAAATGGCTCTTACCAGGCATAGCACTTTCTATACTGACCATTGTAGGCCTGGCCATCATCGACTTTGGGCCTGTTATGTTTTCCGGGATACCCATCCTGATCACCAGCGTATTCGCTGTTGTTGCCACTCGTATCTGGCGCCAGGGTAGACGCTTTTTTGCCGTTGTGTTTGTTGGGATTGCCGTAACTGTCAGCCTGATTAACCTGGGTGCGATGATGGTCACTACCGAGGCCGGCTTTGTGCTGATTCTGACTCTGGTATTTCTCATAGGCATCAATTGCCTGTTTTACTTTCTGCTCAAGGCGCCAACCCGGCTCGGACGAAAGATCATGGACGAGATTGAGGGCTTCCAGAAATTCCTCGGAACTGCTGAGAAAAACAGGCTGAATACACTCGGTGCAATGGACGAACGCCTGCTGCTCTTCGAAAAATTCCTGCCCTATGCGCTTGCGCTGGATGTCGCGCAGGAATGGTCCGAGAATTTCAGTGAGACCCTTACGCAGGCCGCGCAGGAGCCAGGCAGGCACTACCAGCCCCGTTGGTACTCGGGCCGATCATGGGAGCCCGCCAATCCGGTTCGCTTTGCCAACGCCCTCGGCCGCACACTCTCCTCTACCGTCGCGTCAGCAGCCACAGCGCCGGGGTCTTCGTCCGGATTCAGCGGGGGATCTTCCGGTGGTGGAGGTGGCGGCGGGGGTGGCGGCGGCTGGTAGCTCGGCCGGGCTTGCAATCAGTCAGCGGGTGACCAGCGGGGAGTCCGGTAGCCCCCATCCAGACCACCGGCAGAGAGCACAAGCTGCCACAGATGGTTTTCACGCGAGCGGAAGGAACCTGCAGAGACCAAAAGGTAGTAGTCGAACATCCGCTTGAAGCGCTCGCCGTAGTGCGCCTTGAGCGTTGGCCAGGCGTCATTGAAATTGCGGTACCAGGCCATCAATGTGGGGTCATAGTCGGCGCCGAAGTTATGCCAGTCCTCAATAGTGAAAAATGCGCCGGCCTGGCGGACCAATGCCGGGGCCGGAGGCAACACGCTATTGGGGAAAATATATTTCTCGATCCACCGGTCGGTCGCAAAGCCATCGCGGCCCGCACCGATCGTGTGCAGAAGAAACAGTCCCTGATCCTTGAGCAGTGAGCGGGCCTTGCTGAAGAAGGTCTGGTAATTCTTCTGGCCCACGTGCTCAAACATGCCGACGGACACGATACGGTCAAACTGTCCTTCTAGTTCGCGGTAATCCCTGACTTCGATATCTACGGGCAGGTCAGCACAGCGATCCCGGGCCAGTTTTGCCTGCTCGCCGGAAACGGTGACCCCGGTGACGTGTACGCCATGATGTCTAGCCATCCAGCGCACCAAACCGCCCCAGCCACATCCGATATCCAGCACCTTCATTCCGGCCTCGATCTGCAGCTTGGCACAGATCATCTCCATTTTGGCAATCTGCGCTTCTTCAAGATTCCGGGCGGATGCCCAGAACCCGCAGCTGTAGTTCATATGCGGATCAAGCATCTGCTCGAAGACATCATTGCCGATATCGTAGTGTCGTTCACCGACTTCAAACGCCCGTGCCCGGCTTTGGCGATTAAACAATCGAAAGCCGACGATATAGATCAGAAAACGCAGATTATTCCGGACCTTGTCTTCGAGGCCGGCACGAAAGCCGCGGGTGATCATCTCATCCAGCGCCTCGCAGTCCCACCAGCCATCCATATACGCCTCGCCAAGGCCAAGCGTACCGTCCCGCGCAATTCGCAGGAAAAGATCCGGGTTATGTACCTGCACATCCCAGGGATCCGGTCCGTTGAGACGGATACCGGCAGGCTCGAGCATCTGCTCGAAACGTTTGATCATTCTTTTCACGCCAACCCCCTTTGACCCCTGTCCGCTTGCATCCCATTTCGGGCAGGATTACTGCTCTAGCGTCAACGACCCTGGTGCTTTCACAGCACCCGTTCATTGCCCCCGTCAATTGGTACCTGGGCTCCGGTGGTACAGCGAAAAGTGGGCCCTGCCATGGCACACACCATAGCAGCCACGTCACGAGAGGTGACCTCCTGATTTAGCAGATTATGCTTACGATACGCCTCCACGCTCATGCCATAGTGTGCCGCCCGGCTTTCTAATACCTCATCAGTCCAGATCGCGGTATCAAAAACCGCATTGGGGTGAACTGTATTGACGCGAATACCGTCTGTCGCGAGTTCCAGCGCGAGCACACGTGCCAATTGGGTCAGGCCAGCCTTGGCCACTGAGTAGGCTCCAGCACCGGGGCCGGGCGCCGGCACATTCTTTGAGCCCATGATGATCACGGCCGGCTCCCAACCCAATCTCAGGTAGGGTATGCTCTGGCGCACGACATGCATGGCGCCGGTGAGGTTGATATCCAGTGAGCGCTGCCATTCTTCATCCGACATATCGCCCACCATATCACTGGCGCAGAATATCCCGGCATTACTGACCACGATATCCAGCCCGCCGGTGCTTGCAACCGCGCTATCTATGGCCTGACGTACCGCTTCAGGATCGGTAACATCACAGACAACACCGCTAACAGCTGGCGAGTCAAATGCGAGATCAACGGCAGGGTCCAGATCTAGAACCGTAACCTGCACTCCCTGTTCTCCAAGCGCTGTAGCACAGGCATGACCAATGCCGTTGGCGCCACCGGTCACCACGGCGCACCGTCCCTGCAGGGGCGGCAGTACCTCTGTCTTACCCAGCTTGGCCTGTTCCAATTCCCAGTATTCAACGGCAAAGATGTCCGCGGCCGGCAGGGCGCGCCAGCCCCCTAGCCTTTCAGCATCTTCAATTGCACCTATCGTATGGATCACGATATCACTAACAACCTTTAGCTCTGCCGGCTTTGAACCAAATGCCACAGTTCCCTTGCCCGGCCAGATTACCCAGCGCGGGGCACAATCCAGCATGGTCAAGGTACCATCGGTGTGCTGTTCAAAATACGCCTGGTATTCCCGGGCGTAAGCATCCACCAGCGATGCAGGCTCACCATCGACCACCAGCGGTAGGCGCTTGGTCCGGATTACGTGGTCGGGGGTCAGGGGGCCACGGCTAGCAATATCGGCAACGTCATCGCGACTGGCAAAAGCCAGGCTCTCAGGCGCCCCGTTGAAACGCGCCAGCATCGCCCTGCCAACCACCCGACTGATTTCACGGCGCAGGGATGCCAGTACCAACGGTGACACTATGCCTTTCTGGACGGGCGGTGATGGGCGCTGCCCCAGTGCCTGCTCAGCCTGGGTGACAAAACGGATCATACGCTGGTAACTCTCCCGGGCGTCGTCCGCAAAACTGAAGATGCCGTGGTTCATCAGAACCATTCCTTCCAGATTCGCCCAGTCGACCCCCCCTGTCATCTGCGCTACCTTTTTTGCAAGCACAAAACCTGGCATGACATACGGCACCACCAGCAAGCGGTCGCCGTAAAGTTCGCGAATCCTGGCTTCCCCATCTGGTGTGTTGGTGAGCGTTACAACTGCATCGGCATGGGTGTGATCGATGAAACGAAACGGAATCAGCGCATGCAGGATAGCCTCGACCGAGGGAGTCGGTGCGCTCTGGTCAAACCGGCTGGCACAGAGCTCATTCCGGATTGCTTTATCGGGGATGGCATCAAGTGTCTGCAGTGATTGCAATCGCTGCAGATCGATTGCCACGTGATCTTGAGGCTCAATCGTAGCCAAGTCAAAACCGGACGCCTTGATGAAAAGTGCTGGCGCCAACTCACCAAATACATCCCGAAAATGACCCTTAACCGAGGTGTTACCACCACCATGCAGTACCAGGGAGGGCTCTACACCCAGCAGCCGTCCCGAGTAGCTGCGCAGAATGAGCTCGCGCGGGCAGTTCTCGCCATAACACGATAACAAGGCTTGGGCATCACGATCAGACCAGCGGTCTTTCATTAGCCGTCAGGAGTTGTGGGTCGCAGATAAGGTGGTAAATACTTCGATTCAAAAGTCATTTTAGGGATTGAGAATCCTGCTGATCACGGATTTCAAGATAATAATCATAGGCCTCCTGCACCCTCGCATTCTCATGTACTACCTTGCGCACGGCCTGAATCATGGCCAGCGGGCATTCAGACTGAAAGATGTTTCGACCCATATCAACTCCACAAGCGCCCTGGTCCACCGCGTTGAAAGCAAGCTCCAGTGCTTCGCGCTCGGGCAATTTTTTACCACCGGCGATGACGATGGGAACCGGGCAAGATGCAACTACCGTATCAAACCCTTGCTCCACAAAATAGGTCTTAACGTACGTTGCACCAAGTTCTGCACAGATCCGGGTTGCAAGCCGCATGTAATTCGCATCGCGCACCATATCGCGACCGACGGCAGTCACTCCCAATGTAGCGATACCGTGTTGGTTGCCCAGATCAATCAGGCGGGTCAGGTTGTGGATCGACTTGGTTTCGTATTCTCCCCCGATAAATACCTGCACCGCCATGGCTGCAGCATTCAGCCGAATGGCCTCATCGATGCTGATAGCGATCTCCTCGTTGGATAACTCCTTCAA
Source organism: Proteobacteria bacterium UBA2133 (assembly GCA_002327725.1). Taxonomy (GTDB): domain Bacteria; phylum Pseudomonadota; class Gammaproteobacteria; order Arenicellales; family UBA868; genus UBA868. Next base: position 8,824 of record DCXP01000061.1, on the reverse strand, counting down.
GATACTGGGGCCGCCACTCGATCTTAAAACGATACCCCCGGTATACGTAGGTGGGATGGAGGTTCGCAAGATACCCCGTGTCAGCATCAGGGTATCGGCATATGGCGTGAGCGGTACAATATTGAGGTCAACGCGCTCAAGGCCACTGGTCGGGCCAAGAAAATAACCGTGATCAAACGCGAGCATCACGGTGCGACCTGACCTGGGATTGAAAATCTGTGACAGGCGATTTTGCAGCCCCCAGTCAAGATGGTTTGAACCTTTAAGGAAAAAGGATTCATTTCGCGCAGGAACTCCAACCTGATAATTTCTTGCGCTTTCTGTATCTTTATCAGCCACGTCGTTGCTCTCCCTGATCTGCTGGGGGCGGATAGCGGTGCCACCTCATGAGTTCAGTGTAGCCAGTAGAGCAATTCCTGTAAACGCGAGCCCTAATACCAAGCCGTTTTCCTCAGGCTTTCAACTTGGCAACAAAACCCGGGAAGCAGTTTGTATTGCGGGCCGGCATTAACGTTATCACCGGGTCAGGTCTTGCGCCTGGTGATTCACCTTTATACGGCCGATACCTGGCAGGTGAGACAGGTATCTATCACCTCGGCTGGTGTCGAGGCGATAATGAGCATGTCGCGATTCTGCTGCTTCAGAAATTGCGCCGCCGCCACCTCATCCAGGAACCCGATCAACTGGTTGTAGTAACCCGCCACATTCAGCAGCACGCATGGCTTGTCGTGCATACCCAGTTGTGCCCACGCCCACATCTCAAAAAGTTCTTCCAGGGTGCCGATGCCGCCTGGCAACGCAACAAATCCATCTGAAAGACTCGCCATCAGCGCCTTGCGCTCGTGCATCGTGTCCACGATATGCATTTGGGTCAGACCCGGGTGAGCGATCTCCTTATCTACCAGTGACCGCGGGATAACGCCTGTCACATCACCCCCCGCCTGCAGCACCGCGTCGGCGACGGAACCCATGAGCCCAACAGAGGCGCCACCATAGACAAGCCCGATCCCGTGGGTAGCCAGCAGTGCGCCAAACTCGGTAGCCGCCTGGGGATACTCCTCACGATCGCCCTTGGTCGATCCGCAGAACACACATATGCGTTTCATGTCGTCGGGGTGGTGAACCGGGGATGAGGCCGATAGGTGGAAACGTTCAATTGATTGGCTTACTTTAGTCGAATACGACAAATAATTTATGATAAGTTTGAGTTTTGAGCAAAGCCACAGGAGTGGAGGGAAGAAGAAATGGCGTTAAAGAGAATTCAGGTTGGCGAACGTATGAGCCAGGTAGTGGTGCATGGTAATACCGTCTATACGGCGGGCCAGGTCGCACAGGGTGCTCCGGGTGCGAGCGCCTCAGACCAGACCCGCGATATTCTGTCTCGAATCGATGGCCTGTTATCTGAGGCTGGTACCGACAAGTCGCAGTTGATCTCGGCGACGATCTGGCTCTCCGATATAAGCACCTTCAATGAGATGAATGAAGTCTGGGATGCCTGGGTCATGCCGGGCGACACACCGACCCGGGCTTGTGTCGAGTCCAAACTGGCAGCACCACAGTTCACGGTCGAGATTGCGGTGATTGCGGCGCTCGGTTGAGGCGCCGGTAAAGCCCATGCACATTGTGATTCTGGGGGCGGGTCTCGCCGGGATCACCAGCGCCTGGGAATGTCTGCGCGACGGTCACCAGGTCACGGTCCTGGATCGGGCAGAAGCGCCTGCCGATCTCACCTCCCGGGCCAACGCGGGACTCATTGCCCCCGGACATGCCTTCGCCTGGGCATCGCCCAGTGTGCCGCGCATCATGCTGCGTTCGCTGTGGCGCAATGACCAGGCCATCCGTTACCGGCCGAGCGCCAACCCGCGCCAATGGCGCTGGCTGACACAGTTTTTGCTTCAATGCACGGCACAAAGAGCCCGTATCAATACGCTGCGCAAAACGCGCCTGTGCCAGTACTCGCAGTCCCGGCTGCACACCGTCGCTGGAGAGACGGATTTTCACTATGATCGCAACACCGGCGGTCTGATCTACTTTTACCGTTCCAACCGGTCGTTTGCGGCCGCCGCGATAAAGAGCGAGATTCTCTCAAGCGCCGGTGTCAAGATTGAGATACTCGATCAACAGCAGGTGATCGATCGGGATCCGGGCCTCGCTGACGCCCGGGATGCTATTGCGGGTGCGCTGTTCGTGCCCACGGACGAAAGCGGCGATGCGCAGACATTTACCGACGCCCTGGCCAACTGCTGCCGCGACCGTGGTGCCGAGGTGCAGATGCAGACTGAGATCACCGGGTTTTCAAAAGAAGATAACCGCGTGAGCGCAGTTAATACCAACCGCGGCCCGGTCACGGGAGACCTCTTCGTTGTGGCATTGGGCGTCTTCAGTCCGACGCTGTCGCGTCAGCTGGGTTTTTCACTGCCGATTTACCCAGTCAAGGGATATTCCGTCACCCTGCCTGCCGGCGAGCCGCACTTGCTCCCCCGCTTCGGCGGTGTCGACGAAGATAACCTGCTGGCCTACTGCCCCATGGGGAACCGTCTGCGCATTACGGCGACCGCAGAAATCGGGGGTTATAGTACGAATCACCGGCCCGGGGATTTCAGGGTCATGCTGGCCAAGGCCCAGGCGTTGATGCCCCGCGCAGCAGAGTTCTCAAAACCGGATTACTGGGCGGGGTTAAGACCCATGACGCCGACCGGCCTGCCGTTAATCGGTAGATCACACTGGCCCAATGTCTGGCTGAATACCGGACATGGACATATGGGCTGGACGATGTCTTGTGGATCCGCCCGTATCCTGGCAGACCTGATTGCCGGACAGAATCCACAGATACCGCTGGATGGTATGGACCCGGCCACGATGAGGATCACGTAATGCAGATACACGAGGACAGCGCACAGGATTTCATCAACCTGACGAACATTCCATTCACCGTTGATGACGGTATTGCAGCCAGGGCCCGGATCGGACTGGTGGTGCTTGCCACTGACCACAGCGTGGAACATGAGTTCAGGCTCGTGGTCAATATGCCGGGGGTAGCCGTCTACCAGTCCCGGATACCGAACTCTCCGACCATCACACCGGAAAACCTGCGGGCGATGGAACCGCATATCACAGACCGAACCGATGTGATTCTCCCGGGTGTCCCGCTGGATGTCGTCGCCTATGGCTGTACTTCGGCTTCCATGATCATCGGCGAGGAACGGGTCTTTGAGTTGATTCATGCCGCCCGACCCGAGGCCAAGGCCACCACACCGATCACCGCGGCCTTTGCCGCATTCCGGGCCACCGGCTGCCGGCGGATCGGTGTTCTCACGCCATACTCTGACGAGGTCAATCAGTTTATCCGCAGCTATATCGAATCAAAAGGCTTTGAAGTGCCGGTATTCGGCTCATTCAATCAGGACAATGACAATACCGTCGCGCGTATCTCTGCCGACAGCATGCGCGATGCCGCGCTTCAGATCGGGAGCCACGACTCGGTTGATGGTGTATTTGTATCCTGTACCAGTCTGCGCCTCGCCCATTGTGTCGCTGATATTGAAGCCACGCTGGGCAAACCGGTCACCTCGTCGAATCACGCATTGATCTGGCACAGTCTGAGACTGGCGGGCATCAACGAAGCGATCGATGGTTTCGGCGAACTCTTTCGCCTGCCTGCTTGAACCTGCCCCTGAAGAGGGACTCATGCGGCGGAAAATCTTGGTGATCGAGCATCACGATGAACCGCGTGACGACCTTGCCTCACTATATCTTCCCGAACTCGGCTTTGTGCCGGAATGGTACCGGCCCTTTGCCGGGGAAGCACTGCCTGAACTCGATGAAGACACGGCCGGGGCGGTGGTACTCGGCGGTGCACCCAATGTCGATCAGATGGATCAGTACCCGTATCTGCGCGATGAATCACGCTGGATAGAGCAGTGTCTGAAGCAGGACATTCCAATCCTCGGACTGTGTCTGGGCGCCCAACTGCTCGCGCACGTGCTGGGCGCTTCGGTCGCACCCCACACGGAAGGTGCGGAGGAATTCGGCCTATATCCGGTCGCGCCGGTTGAACCCGGGTCGGCATTCGTGCCCGATCACTTTTTTGCGGTCCAGTTTCACAGCCGGGGATTCGAGATTCCAAAGGGGGCTGAGGCCCTTGCCGTCGGAGATCTTTTCCCCAACCAGGCTTTTCGCTACGGAGCCCAAGTCCTTGGCACCCAGTTTCACCCCGAATGCACGCTGGCGATTCTGCGCAGATGGCAGGCGCTGACCGCCGCGCCGTGGCAGCAGCCCGGCGTCCAAAGCAAAGCGGAGCAGGACCGACTGGCGGCAAAACACCTTGATAATGCGCAGCACTGGTTCGAGCAGCTGCTCGGTGACTTCTTTGCTTCGCCGCCCAGTTCTTCTGCCTAGTTATCCGAAGTACCAACGGAGTATGAAATATGTCGCTACCTGCAGTTGCTATCAGCCAGGCGCATCACAATGATGCCGCCCTAGCGGGGCAGGCCTGTCCAGACAGTGTCAGAGAAGTGCTGACCCCTGAGCGCTGCGCCCTCGCCCGTGACACCATTTCCCGATGGACCAGTTACCAGCCCACAGTGCTGCACTCGCTTGAAGGACTTGCCGCAGAGATCGGCATTGGCGCACTTTATTACAAGGATGAAAGCACCCGCTTTGGTCTTGGCAGTTTCAAAGCACTCGGTGGCGCCTACGCGGTCCATCAGGTACTGCGGCAGGCCCTCGATGCAGCCCTGCCAGACACCACCGTCAGTCCCGATGATATCAACGGGCGGCGTTTCGCCGAAATGGCCAAGAAGATCACCGTCGTGACAGCAACCGATGGCAATCACGGACGGTCTGTTGCCTGGGGAGCGCAACGCTTTGGCTGTCAGTGCATGATCTACATGCACGAAAATGTGAGCCCCGCACGGCAGGGTGCAGTAGAAGCCTTTGGCGCGAGTGTTGTGCGGGTTGCCGGAAATTATGACGACTCGGTCCGCCAGGCAGATCACGACGCCAAAGCCAATGGCTGGCACATCGTGTCCGATACCTCGTATCCCGGCTACATGGAAATCCCCCGTGAGGTGATGGCCGGCTACACCCTGATGACAACCGAGACCATGGATCAGCTGCCAAAAGGCGTCATCCCGACCCATGTCTTTATCCAGGGTGGGTGCGGCGGCCTCGCCGGAGCGGTAGGTGCCGATCTTTGGCACCGCTATGGCGGCAAGATTCCGCACCTGACTGTCGTTGAGCCAGTGCCTGCGGCCTGCCTTTACCAGAGCGCACGGGCCGGAAAGCCACAGCTCGTCAACATCGTTGATGAAAGTCTCATGGCGGGACTGTCATGTGGAGAAGTATCTTTACTCGGATGGCAGATTCTGAAATCAGCCGCCCGCCACTTCCTGACCATTTCGGATTCAGCCGTAGCGCCTTTGATGAAACGGCTCGCCGCCGGCGTCCCGGAGGATCCTCCTATCATCGCTGGCGAATCAGCGATTGCAGGCCTTGCCGGGCTGATCGGTGCGATGGGAAATGAACCACTTGCCCGTGAGATGGACCTCAACAGCAAAAGCCGTGTACTGGTGTTCGGCACCGAAGGCGCCACTGATCCTGCACTCTTTGAAGCACTGGCTGGCACCAGTGCCGAAAACGTAGTTGCCCGGAGCTGAGTCCGTCATGAGTGACTTCACCCGTAGTTTTGCACCAGCAGAATTTGAGCAGCGGACCCATATCGTCCAACGGCTGATGCACGATGCCAGGCTGGATGCCATCGTGGTAACGACCGAAGCCGAGATCCGTTACTTCACCGGATTTCACTCCCAATTCTTTGAGAGTCCAACCCGTCCCTGGTTTGTGGTGGTGCCAGCCGAGGGCAAACCCATTGCGGTTATCCCAACCATTGGTGAGACGGGCATGGCTGCAACCTGGATAGACCAAATCCATACCTGGCCCTCGCCCCGGCCCGCCGATGACGGTATCTCGCTGTTGCAAGGCACGATTACTGCCCTGCCGGCACGTCATGGACGACTGGGCCTGCCGCTGGGACCCGAAAGCATATTGCGTATGCCGGCCGGGGATGCCCAAAGACTCGTGGATTCAATCCCTCATGAAGTCATCGACTGTGCCGAGATGCTGCTGCGCCAGCGATTTGTGAAATCACCGGCCGAGATCGAAAAGATCAGGCACGTCTGCCAGATCACCTCCGATGCTTTCGAAGCGCTTCCCGGTCACTCGCAGATTGGCGATTCAGAGATCGCCATCACCCGGCGAATGCGGATTGATCTGCTGGAACGGGGAGCCGACAGTACACCTTTTATGGTGGCAGGGTCAGGCCCCGGCGGATACGACAGCATCATCATGGGTCCTACGCAAAGGGTGCCAAAGGCAGGTGACGTTCTGATCATCGATACCGGTACCGTGTTCGATGGCTATTTCTGTGACTTTGACCGCAACTTCGGCTTCGGCCACGTCGCCGATGATGTACGGCGCGCGAACGCAGCCGTACATCAGGCGCTGGATGCCGGTTTCGCGGCAGCACGTCCGGGTGCACGAATGCGCGAGGTGTGGTCTGCCATGTGGTGGGTCATGGAGGATTTTGGCGCCCTGGGAAACAGTATCGGTCGCATGGGCCACGGCCTCGGGATGCTGCTCACCGAATGGCCCTCGGTGCATCCCGAGGACGAAAACCTGCTGGAGCCGGGTGTCGTTATGACCCTTGAGCCCGGCATGACCTTCGCCCCGGGGCGCCAGCTCGTGCACGAGGAGAACATCGTGATTACGGAGGCGGGTGCCGAGTATCTGACACGCAGGGCGCCTCCCGAAATTCCGGTCATCCGCTAGTCCAGGATGTAGGGACTTGCGCCTCAGTTTGATCCTTTTCTTCGCCGGTGCACAACATCATTATCCTGGCCAATCCGAGCGCCGGCGCCGGCCAGGCCCAGGTTCTGGCCCGGCGACTGATTCAGAACAGGCAGTTCGGCTCCGACACCCTGCTGCTGGAGCCGACCAGCGTCGACCGCGCGCGATCCCAGCTGGATCAGGCTCTGACCGGGGAAGACCAGCGCCTGGTGGTAATCGGCGGCGATGGCACCTTGCACCTTGCCGTTAACCGGGTCCTGGAAAAAGGTCTCGGGGAGAAGATCACCTTCAGCCTGCTGCCTGCCGGCAGCGGCAGTGATTTTTTCCGGTCCCTGCGATACACCGGGCGCACCGCCAACGAGCCGGGGGACAGCGGCCAGCCCCGGTCTTTTCCCGTGGATGCCCTGCAGATTCAATGGGCAGACGGCAGCCACCGCTACGGCATCAATACCGTGTCAGCCGGGATTGCGGGTGATATCAGTGCCGCCATGGCAGCCTCAGCAACAAACGGGTTTGCCGCTTACCTGCGGGCAACCCTCAAAGCCTTTTTGCATCATCAGCCCGGGAAGTTCTTGATCACGATAGATAGCGAGCCCTTTTTTCGTGGAGCCCTCACATTGATCGCGGTCACCAACGGTGCCTATTTTGGTCAGGGGATGAAAGTGGCCCCGAAGGCCAGGATTAGCGATGGCCAGGCGGAACTCGTGGCCGCCAGGGCCATGTCGCGGCAGAGCCTGTTTTTCCGGATTCTGAGAATCTACCTGGGCAATCACCTGGGTGCTCCTTATGTGCTTTACCGGCGCGGCCGGGAAATATCAATCCATCAGGCATCGCCGGGCACCCTTGATATCGATGGAGAGCATCTGCCCGGTGGAGACCTCACCATCCGGGTGATTCCGGATGCGCTCAAGTTCTCCTGTGATCCTTAATTTCCCCTAGTCCTTAAGGGCTCTTTCGAAAAAATCCACCAGTGCCCTCTGGTAACGCTCGGGCTCCAGCAGCAGACCTTCAATATGATCCGCCCCCTCGAAAGTATGCAGGGTGATCTTCTGCCCACGCGCCTTCGTATAACGGACCAGATCGGTTGCATTGTGATACGCCACTCTTGAGTCCGCTGTTCCGTGCAGCACTTGTACTGGACGCTGGTTCATCTGGGAAATCCCGTCAGCAGGGGTTACCGACATCAGGTCTTTTCCCCGTATGCGTGCTGCCCAGTAGGCTGCCCGCCAGAGGAAACCCGGAAACCCCTGATACTCCACCTCATGGGTGGCCGCCTTGTTGAAATCGAACACCGGAGCTTCGAGACTGAAGGCTGCGATCTCGGGGCTCTTTGCCGCGACGATCAGCGCGGCCAGTGCACCGCCTGAAACGCCGTGAACCCCAATACGTGACAGCGGTATCGCTTTCATGCTCTTCAGCCAATAGGCCGCCGTCAGGATGTCATCGGATTCGTCCTGCCCTGCCGAATGTCGCCCATCTTCACATGTCGTCTCTCCCTGGTCGCGAAGGTCAATCAGCAGAATGTTGAAACCGGCCCGCGCCAGCATGGCCGCGGGCATCAGGGTGTCAAAGTTATGCCGCGAACTGTCAATGCCGTGCGTGACAATCACGGTGGCTTTGTTGTTGGGAAAGTCCGGTGTCATCCACCATCCGGAGATGGTCACAGCCCGGCGCGGGTCGCGGATTCGAACGGTCTCAACGGGAATATCAGGCACCCACCAAGCGGAAAGATCATGGCCCACCCAGCGGCCCCAGCCAGACCCTCTAAACGGCCCCATGTCCGAACCGGGGGTTTCAAAACGAGACGGCGTGTTGCCGGCATGGTCAGGGTGGATGCCACAGAATACCTTCGTGCCGGTGCGATAAACGTAATCACCCACAGCAAGCAGGCCCAGAACAGAAAGGAGGGCCATTACGCCGATGACTTTCAACGTCCGCCGAAAAATCTTCATTCATATATCTGCCGGTGCTGCCTCGC
>DCXP01000080.1 GCA_002327725.1 Proteobacteria bacterium UBA2133 | reverse complement strand
TGTTGGAGAAAGCGAATGAGAAGGCCGCTGGTCGCGGGAAACTGGAAAATGAACGGAAGTCGCGAGATGACAAAAGCACTCGTGACCGGGATAGCCGCTGACCTGCCCAGCCAGTGCGGCACCGATGTCGTTGTCTGTCCGCCGTATGTGTACCTCGACATGTGCCGTGAGCTGGTGGGTGAAGGGGAAATCTCAGTGGGCGGACAGGATCTTGATGTCCACGAGCCGGGCGCATTTACGGGCGAGATCGCGGCCGATATGCTGCTGGATGTGGGTTGTCGTTATGTCATTGTGGGGCATTCCGAACGGCGCAGCCTCTACGCGGAGACCGACCAGCGTGTCGGACAAAAAGTCAGCGCCGCGTCCGCCAAGGGTCTTATCCCGATTGTCTGTGTTGGGGAGACACGGGAAGAGCGGGAAGACGGCGTAACCGCCGAGGTGGTCCGCCGCCAGCTCGGAGTGGTTATCGAAACTGCCGGGATCAACATCTTCCCGAAGGCGCTTGTCGCCTATGAGCCTGTCTGGGCGATCGGCACCGGCCTGACAGCATCTGAAAGCCAGGCGCAGGAGGTTCACGCCCTGATCCGCGCGCAGCTTTCCGATGCCAGTGAGCAGGCTGCAGCGGGCACGCGTGTCCTGTATGGCGGTAGTGTCAAGCCGGACAACGCGGCGGGGCTTTTCTCCCAACCCGACATCGATGGCGGATTGATCGGCGGCGCCTCACTCAAGGCCGCCGACTTTCTTGGTATTATTAAGGCGGCGACCTCATGAACCTGCTCACCAGTATCTTTACCGTAGTTCACCTCGTTGCGGCCATCGCGATTGTCGCACTGGTCCTTCTTCAGCAAGGGAAGGGTGCTGATATGGGTGCCGCTTTTGGGGGCGGCTCTTCCAGTTCTGTTTTCGGCAGTCGTGGCTCAGCGAGCTTCCTCAGTCGAGTGACAGCGGGACTCGCAGTGGTCTTCTTTATCACCGGGTTGAGTCTTGCCTATATTTATACCCAGCAGAGCGCTACTCCACGCAGTGTGATGGCTACGGAGACTGCCACTGAGTCATCCGACGTCCCAAGTGCCGGTGGAGCCACGGTGAGTGGTGACTCCGAATCCGAGTCGGATATCCCCGCAGCGCCGAGCACAGACTGACGGCCCCGGAATAAAATTAAGGTGTTTCCTTGATGCTTCTGATCAGCTTGCCGAAGTGGTGGAACTGGTAGACACGCCGTCTTGAGGGGGCGGTGGCGCAAGCCGTGCCGGTTCGAGTCCGGCCTTCGGCACCAAGATCAGAAGCCGCTGACAAGGTTCATCCTGCTGCCGAGCGGGGCCCGCAAGATGCGAGGGGCCATACCTGATGCGTTCTAACGAGACAACCTGCCCACCGATCCTGGAGACCGCTAACGCTTTGGCCTGTCAGGACGGTATCTGGCGTGACGAGGCCAGCGCATCAAACCTCGACTACAGCGATGGCCTGCAGGAAGAGGCCATTCTGGAGCAGATACTCGACGAGACGCAGGATCTTTCCTGGGATTCCTCCGCATTCGGCCCGCGGTTCGACAACTGGGTGCTGGAGTATCACCTTTCACCGTTGCGCGCCAACATCCTTCGTGGACTCAGTCTTGCAGGTTCGGATCAGGTTCTCGAAGTCGGCGCGGGCTGCGGCGCCATTACCCGGTATCTGGGTGACCTGGGCTGCCGGGTTGACGCCATCGAAGGCAGTGCTGCGCGAGCCAGGCTAGCGCGCAAACGCTGCGCCGGGCTGGATCAGGTTGCAGTTATCCATGGCAACTTTCACCAGTTGCGTCTAGCGGATGGCAGTTATGATCTGGCGCTTTTCATCGGGGTTCTGGAATACGCACAGCGTTTCGCTCCCGTCGGCGTTTCAGCCACAGAAGCCGTGGTACAAATGCTCAACAAGGCGATGGCTGCGCTCTCGCCAAAGGGCAGGGTGGTCATCGCGATCGAGAACCGCCTTGGCGCCAAGTATCTTTCAGGGTGGGCTGAGGACCACCTGGGGACACCCTGGTCTGGTATCGCCGGATATCCGGCGGCGGGCGGTATACCCGGGGGCATTCGTACATTCGATATGTCGGAATGGGAAAGTCTCTTCGGTGAGCTCGGCTTGAAGCACCGGTTTTTCTTTCCGCTTCCGGATTACAAGTTGCCCAGGGCCTTCGTCAGTGACAGCGGGGCTAATGCGCCGGGCGTTGACTCCGTGCTCAGCAGACATCTATCGGTTAACCGGACGCCGGCCGCAGTGCCTCTTGTGCCGTCAAGGCTTCAGCAGACCGCTTTATACCGGGCCGGGTTGCTCCCGATGTGTGCAGACTCCTTCGGCATCGTATTGGGGCGTTCTGATGAAACGCTGGAAGAGGCAATGCCGCACGACTGGGTCGTGTTTGATTACCCCGGGACGGGTGCCGAGAGTGGTATCTGCCTTAAAAAAGATGGCAATGCAGCCATGCCGTTTCCAGAAATGGGGTCGGTAGACCAGGCACTCCCACTGCCCAAAGGAGAGCCGTTGTTCCAATACTGGCTGCGCTGCGCGGCGGCAAGTCCCGATCGCGAGGCCTTTTTGAACCTGCTATGTGATCACGCAAGGAGTGCAGCCGGCAGCGGGAAATCAGCACCGGCGAGCGCGTTGCTGGTTGGTGATGATGGCGCCATTCTGGCCGAGGGTTTTCCCTGGCCGGATGCCGAGGATGAGGATTCGAGGGGCAACGTTCTGGCGTGGGCAGAATCGGCGATAGCAGGTTTTTTCGGGTTTGCCAGGAGCGACCTTGCCAGTCTGCCCCAGATCGGGGACTGGGCAGGGTATGACGCCCTGAAGCAGGCGGTGTTCGACCGGCTCAGCCGGGAGAGTCAGAGCGAAGACAGACCTTCAGGCCGGTTTACCTATCCTGCAGTCTATTGGGCGAGCGCCGGCGAGGGGTTTTCCGAGGAACGAAAGTGTGTGGTGAGGTGCGCACTTGAGGGCACTCAGTCGCTGGTCTTTACGCTACCAGAGCCAATCGGTGTGGAAATGTCAGTGCGTTTCGATCTCTCAGATCATGATTTTGAAGGGGCCGCGCAAACCGTAGTGCTGGATTCATTAGCCGCGCTCACAGCCGGTGATTCGAGCCGTATTGACCTCCTGCCGGCACTTCATGCATGTCAACCGGAGCAGATGCATCAGTTGCACGTTGAGGCTCGGGACGGGCGGGTCCTGCTGGAGGTTCAGGGTAATGATCCCTGGTTTGTGATTGATCTTGGTCGCCTGGGTATTGATCCGGGTGTCGCTCTGGATCGGGTAGAAGTCAGCCTGACCTGGCAGGTCTTCGGCTGAGTGGACAAGTCGTTTTGGCAAAGGTCGTTGATTGACCGGCTACATGGGGGCGACTAAAATCCCGGCATCCCTTTTTCGGCTGCTTTTAGCGGATTTTCCCCCGTCGAGTGCTTGCAAATTACCTTCCTGTACTGCTGTTCCTGTTGACCGGAATAGTGATTGGCGTCGTCGCGCTTGCGGCAGGCCGGGTGTTAAGTCCGCGTAACCCCTATCCCGCAAAACTTTCGGCCTACGAGTGCGGTTTCGAGGCGTTCGAGGACGCCCGGATGAAGTTCGATGTCCGCTATTACCTTGTGGCTATCCTGTTTATCATTTTTGACCTCGAGATTGCCTTTCTGTTTCCATGGGCCATCGTCCTTGATGAAGTTGGCGTGTTCGGTTTCTGGGCGATGATGATCTTTCTGGCTGTCCTCGTGGTGGGTTTCGTCTATGAATGGATGAAAGGCGCCCTCGAATGGGAGTGATCATTTATGTCTCTTGAAGGCGTCATGTCGCAAGGATGGGTAACCGCCCGACTCGACGACCTGATTAACTGGGCGCGGACCGGGTCGATGTGGCCGATGACCTTCGGTCTTGCCTGCTGTGCAGTGGAAATGATGCACGCTGGCGCGTCCCGCTATGACCTGGACCGCTTCGGAATAATCTTCAGACCAAGCCCAAGGCAGTCTGACGTGATGATTGTTGCCGGGACACTGACCAACAAGATGGCGCCGGCCCTGCGACGGGTCTACGACCAGATGCCCGAGCCCCGTTGGGTCATTTCAATGGGGTCGTGTGCCAACGGGGGAGGGTATTACCATTATTCCTATTCGGTGGTCCGCGGTTGTGACCGCATTGTTCCGGTAGATGTCTATGTGCCGGGCTGTCCGCCAACGCCAGAAGCTCTGATGTACGGCATTATCCAGCTGCAAAAGAAGATCAAGCGTGACGACACCATCGCCCGCTGATAGCGCAAACACCGAGGGCGGCCAACATCCCGAGGGTGGTTATCTTTCGGGACTGGCAGCCAGATTTGAAGCGACGCAGGTCTCGGGCTATGGCGAGCAGACACTTGTCGTAGATCGTACCGAGGCATATAGCCTCTTAAGGGCGCTGCGGGATGACCCGAACACCCGCTATGAGCAGCTCATTGATTTATGCGGGGTGGACTACGGTGACGATGCCGGGTTGTCGGATGCCCGTCCGGAGCGCTTTGCCGTTGTCTATCACCTGTTGTCGATAAGCCGGAACCGGCGGCTGCGGGTGGTCGCTTACCTGCCTGATGACAACCCGCTCATCGCGAGCGTGGTCACGATCTGGGCCTGTGCCAACTGGTTCGAAAGAGAGGCTTTTGATCTTTTCGGGATTCTCTTTGAGGGGCATCCTGATCTTCGTCGCCTGTTGACAGACTACGGATTCATCGGCCATCCGATGCGCAAGGATTTCCCGCTGAGTGGGCATGTCGAGATGCGCTTTGATGAAGAAAAGGGACGTGTGGTTTACGAGCCTGTTTCTATCGATCCGAGGGTGACCGTGCCGCGCGTTATTCGTCACGAGTCCTTGGAATGACCGAGATCCGCAACTACACCATGAATTTCGGGCCGCAGCACCCGGCCGCCCATGGGGTGCTGCGTCTGGTGATGGAGATGGACGGAGAGGTTGTGGAGCGGATTGACCCGCATATCGGCCTTTTGCACCGCGCCACGGAGAAACTCGCCGAAAGCAAGCCCTATAACCACAGTATCGGCTACATGGATCGTCTCGATTATGTGTCGATGATGTGTAATGAGCACGCTTATGTGCTTGCCATCGAGAAACTGCTAGACGTTACTCCGCCGCTTCGCGCACAGTACATCCGGGTGATGTTCTCGGAAATTACCCGGATTCGTAACCATCTGCTGTGGATTGCGGCCCATGGGCTCGATATCGGCGCGATGGCGGTGTTTCTCTATGCGTTTCGTGAGCGCGAAGACTTGTGTGATGTGTACGAAGCGACTTCCGGTGCGCGCCTGCATGCGGCGTATTTCCGGCCCGGCGGCGTGTACCGCGATCTGCCCAATCAGATGCCCCAGTATGCGGCGTCGAGGGTGCATACCGAAACCGAAACGCGGGAGAAGAACATCAACCGGGAGGGTTCGGTACTGGACTTCATCGAATCTTTTGTTGAGCGCTTCCCTTGCTGCGTCGACGAGTATGAAAACCTTCTGACGGACAACCGTATCTGGAAGCAAAGAACCGTTGATATCGGTGTGGTCAGCCCTGACCGGGCGATGCAGCTGGGCTTTACCGGGCCGATGCTGAGAGGATCAGGGGTGGAATGGGATCTTCGGCGCAAACAGCCCTACGAGGTTTATCCGGAACTCGATTTTGATATTCCGGTCGGGGTGACCGGCGATTGCTACGACCGTTACCTTGTCAGAGTCGAAGAGATGCGCCAGTCGAACCGTGTCATCCGCCAGTGTATTGACTGGTTACGCCAGAATCCGGGCCCTGTGATGATTGACGATCACAAGCTGGCACCCCCCCAGCGTGGCGACATGAAAGAGGGCATGGAGTCACTCATTCATCACTTCAAGTTGTTTACCGAGGGATACAGCACTCCCCGCGGCCAGGTTTACCAGGCAGTAGAGGCGCCCAAGGGAGAGTTCGGCATCTATATCGTTTCCGATGGTGCGAATAAGCCTTACCGCCTGAAGATCCGGGCCCCCGGCTTTGCACATCTCGCGTCACTGGATGAAATGGCCCGGGGGCACATGCTGGCCGATGTTGTCGCGATCATTGGAAGCCAGGACATTGTGTTTGGAGAGGTCGATCGATGACGGTGGAACCAGGCGCCATTCTTTCAGAATCGGTACTTCAGAAGATCGAAGCGGAGGCCGGAAAGTACCCAACCCGGCGCGCTGCCGTGAAGTCGGCGCTGCGATATGCGCAAGCGGAGCATGGCTGGATCAATGAGGACGTGGTCAGTGCCGTGGCCGAGGTCTTGAATCTGGAACGCATCGAGGTGTTCGAGGTCGCTACCTTTTACGATATGTTCTACACCAGACCGGTGGGCCGGTTTCCGGTGCGGGTGTGCACCAATGTGTCGTGTCTGCTTCGCGGCGCCGATGGCATCATGGATTCGTTGTGTGAGCGCCTTGATGTCGAGGCAGGGGAGACCACGGCAGACGGCCGCTTCACGGTCTTCCCGGCCGAGTGTCTGGGGGCGTGCGGCGGAGCTCCGATGA
This sequence comes from Proteobacteria bacterium UBA2133, assembly GCA_002327725.1. Taxonomy (GTDB): domain Bacteria; phylum Pseudomonadota; class Gammaproteobacteria; order Arenicellales; family UBA868; genus UBA868. Next base: position 29,431 of record DCXP01000080.1, on the reverse strand, counting down.
TGTCGGTGGCCGATGACTACCACGAGAATCTCAGCGCGGAGGATCTCGATGCGATCCTGGAGCGCTACCGATGAGCCCCATCTGTGAAATCCGGGTCTGCCTGCCGCCCGAGGGGGTCGATTCACCCTGGACGCTCGCGTCCTATCGCGAACGCGGCGGCTACCAAGCGTGGGAGCGCGTGCTGAGGAACCAGACGCCCCGGGAAGAGATTATCGAAACCATCAAGTCTTCGGGTCTGCGTGGGCGCGGCGGGGCCGGGTTCCCTACGGGGCTTAAATTGAGTTTCATGCCCCGGGATGGAGTGGGCCAGAAGTATATTGTCTGTAACTCCGACGAAAGCGAGCCCGGCACCTTCAAGGATCGTGACATCCTCCGGTTCAATCCCCACCAGGTGATTGAGGGGATGGCGCTCGCCGGGTATGCCATCGGCGCGACCGTCGGGTTCAATTACATCCGGGGTGAATATTACGAACCCTGGCAGCGTTTCGAAGCGGCGCTTGCTGAGGCGCGCGAAGCAGGCCTTCTGGGCGACGATCTCATGGAGTCGGGCATTGCCTTTGAGTTGCACAGCCAACGCGGCGCGGGCGCCTATATTTGCGGAGAGGAGACTGCTCTGCTGGAGTCCCTGGAGGGGAAGAAGGGACAGCCCCGGTTCAAACCGCCGTTCCCCGCCCAGGTGGGTGCTTTCGGAAAGCCGACCACGGTTAACAACACCGAGACGCTCGCATCGATCCCGCCTATTGTGCGTAATGGACCCGATTGGTTTGCAAAGATCGGCGTGGAGAACAGCGGCGGGACCAAGATTTATTCTGTCTCCGGGCATGTCAACCGGCCAGGGAACTACGAGGTACCCATGGGTATTCCGTTTCGGGATCTGCTGGTGCTTGCCGGTGGAGTCCAGGAGGGCCGTGCACTGAAGGCCGTGATTCCCGGGGGTTCGTCGGTCCCGGTCGTGCCGGCCGACACCATCATGGAATGCACCATGGATTACGACGGGCTCGCCCAGGCCGGTTCTGCGCTCGGTGCCGGATCCGTCATCGTCATGGACGAAACCACCTGCATGGTTGAGGTACTGGAGCGCATTTCGTACTTCTACTTCGTCGAGTCGTGTGGACAGTGCACGCCCTGCCGGGAGGGGACCGGCTGGCTCTACCGCATGATCAAAAGGATTCGAAGCGGTGCGGGTACCGATGAGGACCTCGACCGGCTCAAGTCGGTCGCAGACCGGATTGAGGGTCGTACCATCTGTGCCCTGGGGGACGCTGTGGCCTGGCCGGTACAGAGTTTTCTCAAGCACTTCCGGCACGAGTTTGAAGCGATGATTCCAAGCCGCGAGGCCGCCTGATGGACGCCCAGGCAACCGTCACCATCGTTATCGATGGCCGCGAAGTTGAGGCGCGGCCAGGAAGCATGATTATTGAGGCGGCAGATGCTGCCGAGATTTATATCCCGCGGTTTTGTTATCACCCCAAGCTTTCCATTGCCGCGAGCTGTCGGATGTGTCTTGTCGAGGTCGAGAAGGCGCCAAAGCCGTTGCCGGCATGTGCCACGCCGGTCGCCGACGGGATGGTCGTTCAGACGCGGTCGGCGACGGCAGTGGAAGCGCAGCAGGGCACGATGGAGTTCCTGCTGATCAATCATCCTCTCGATTGCCCGGTATGTGATCAGGGAGGGGAGTGTCCCTTGCAGGATCAGGCGATGGGCTACGGGCAGGGCTTTTCCCGTTACCGGGAGGGCAAGCGCGCAAAAGCGCCGCTCGATCTTGGCCCACTGGTGGCAACAGCGATGACGCGATGCATTCATTGCACGCGCTGTGTCCGCTTCGGCCGTGAGATCGCCGGCGCCATCGAGCTCGGCGCCACCGGTCGAGGTGAACAGATGACCATCGAGACCTACCTCAACGGCAACGGCTCTGTGGACAGCGAAGTTTCGGGCAACATCATTGATCTGTGCCCGGTCGGAGCCCTGACCTCAAAACCGTACCGCTTTACGGCCCGTCCGTGGGAGTTGCTCAGTCACTCCGGGGTCAGTCCCCACGACAGCCTGGGGACCAATATCACAGTTCAGACGGCGCACCATGCGGTGAAGCGGGTCATGCCGCGCGTTAACGAAAGCATCAACGAGTGCTGGATATCGGACCGGGACCGCTTCGCCTACGAGGGGGCTGAGTGTGATGACCGATTGACCGAGCCGATGGTCCGCCGCCGCGAAGGCCTTGCGGAAACATCCTGGGAGGAGGCCCTGCGCGAGGCGTCGGCCGCGATGCAGTCAGCCGCTGAGTCGGCGGACGCGGGTCTTGCCGCATTGATTCACCCGATCAGTTCCGTCGAAGAGTGCTTTCTATTGCAGAAGATCATGCGCGGCCTTGGATCTGATCACATAGACCATCGACTTTTCCAAAGGGATTTCTCCGATGACCCGGCTGCACCCGCCTACCCGGGACTTGAGGTGCCGCTTACCGATATCGAGCCGCTCAAGGGTCTTCTCCTGGTGGGATGTAATCCCAGAAAAGAAGCGCCGCTGCTTGCGCTTCGAATCCGGAAGATGGTGTCTCAAGGGGGTATGGTCGGGGCGGTCGGTCCACGCGCCCTGGACGCAAATTTCGATGTTGCAGTACAGCAGTGTGTAGATCCCTCCCGTCTGCCGGGCGCTCTTTTGCGGCTTGTCGAAAAACTGGGTGCGACTGATACCGAACTCGCAACTGCTCTTCAAGCGCATCCGGCCAAGAATGTGAACGGGGATGGCCCGCAAGACCATGCGTTGGCGGAACTGCTGACACAGGCTGGCAGCGATGGCGCAATTATCCTGGGCCAGAACGCACTCAATCATGCGGATGGTGCAGCCCTTCGTCTTGCGGCCGCGAAACTCGCGCAACTGACCGGTATGCGCCTCGGGGTGCTGGCCCCCGCTAACAGCGCCGGTGCCTGGTGGGCGGGCGCGGTCCCGCACCGGCTGCCTGAGGGCGTTCCTTCGAAGGGCACGGGCGCGAATGCCTTAGAGATGACCGATCACAACGTTCATACGGCCCTGGTCTATGGCCTTGAGCCGGCAATTGATCATGCAGACCCGGTCCGCCTGAATGCAATGCTCGAGCGGGCTCAGAAGGTGATTGCATTCAGCGCGTTTCGATCCGCCGTGCCGGATCAGGCGGATCTCGTGTTGCCCATTACGCCGTACACGGAGTCTTCGGGCACCTTTATCAATTGCAATGGTGCGATGCAGTTTTCAAGAGCAGCCCTTGCGCCGCGGGGTAATTCACGTCCGGGATGGAAGGTCCTGCGCGTGCTCGGCAATTTCCTCTCTTTACCCGATTTCGATTACGACGACATCTCGCAGGTTAGCGAGGCGCTTAAGACTCCGCCGGCCGTCACGATGCGGCCCGCCAGCACTGACTTGCAGAACCCGAACCAGAGCGCGAACGAACGCGCAATAGCGCAAGAAGCGTTTTCTCTCATAGGAGAACTGGCGATCTATCAAACGGATCCCGTTGTGCGTCGTTCGCCGGCGCTTGCGAAAACGCGTGACGGATTGACAGCAAAGTCATGTCGACTCCATCCGGAAGATCTCACTGCCCGTGGGCTCACCGAGGGATCCGAGATCCAGGTTGCCGGCGGGCATCATAGAGCAACGCTGCAAGTCGTTGCCGATTCAGGCGTGACGCCCGGGTGCATCTCGGTGTTTCTCGGCACATTAGAGACAGCGGCATTCGGTGCAGACGTGGCGCTCACCATCAAGGCGGTGGACTAGCGTGATAGAGGCGCTGCTGACACTCTGGAACGAGTTGCCGTTGTTGCTGCAGCTCGGATTCAAGATCGGCGCGATCTTGTTGCCGTTGCTCGGTGCCGTTGCCTACTACACCCTCGCCGAGCGCAAAGTGATCGCTTATATGCACGTGCGCATCGGGCCGAACCGCGTTGGCCCGAGAGGGTTGCTGCAGCCCATTGCGGATGCCGTGAAGCTGATGTTCAAGGAAATGATCATTCCGACCCATGCGGATCGGTATCTGTTTCTGATTGCACCTATCCTCGCGTTGGCGCCCGCGCTGGGCGCCTGGGCTGTTGTTCCGTTCACCGACAGCCTGGTCTTGGCAGACATCGATGCGAGTCTCCTTTACGTTCTGGCCCTGACATCGATGGGGGTCTATGGTGTCGTCATCGCGGGCTGGGCGTCTAACTCGAAGTACGCTTTCCTCGGTGCGATGCGTTCGGCGGCTCAGATCGTTGCCTACGAGATCGCGATGGGATTCGCACTGGTCGGCGTGCTGATGGCCGCAGGTTCGCTTAACCTGCGGGAGATCGTCCTCGTGCAGTCAGGCGGAATTCAGCAATGGTTTTTCCTGCCGCTGTTCCCCCTGTTTCTGGTTTACCTGATCAGCGGGGTCGCCGAGACCAACCGGTCACCGTTTGATGTGGTGGAGGGTGAATCGGAGATTGTGGCGGGATTCCACGTGGATTATTCCGGCATGGGCTTTGCCGTGTTCTTTCTCGCGGAATATGCCAATATGATCCTGATTTCGGCGCTGACCGTAATCATGTTTCTGGGAGGATGGCATGCGCCGTTCGCGATCGCGCCGTTTACCTGGGTCCCGGGCATTGTCTGGTTTCTTGGGAAACTCGCTGCGGTCGCCTTCTTGTTCCTTTGGTTTCGTGCGACCTTCCCGCGGTACCGTTACGACCAGATCATGCGTCTTGGCTGGAAAGTCTTTATCCCAGTAACCCTCGTCTGGATCACGGTGATCGGCGTTGCGAGGTTTTTCACCCCGATCGGCCACTGGTTCGGGTAGCGGGTCCATGCTGGCAAGATTTGTAAAAACCTGGTTTTTGCCTGAACTTATACGGGGTCTTTCCGTTACCGGCCGGTATCTTTTTCGCAAGAAGTTCACGGTGCAGTATCCGGATGAGAAAACACCAAAATCGCCTCGCTTTCGTGGACTGCATGCGCTCCGCCGTTATCGCAACGGCGGGGAGCGTTGTATCGCGTGCAAACTGTGTGAAGCGGTCTGCCCGGCATTGGCGATCACCATCGAATCTGAAGAGCGCGCCGACGGCACCCGGCGCACGACACGTTACGATATTGATCTCTTCAAGTGCATCTACTGCGGCTACTGTGAAGAGGCCTGCCCGGTGGATTCGATCGTACTGACTGATCTTCATGAATACCATTTCGAAACCGCCGCCTCGGGAACCATCAGCAAAGAAGACCTGCTTCACATCGGCGACGCCCATGAGCAGGCGATCGCCAAGGCACGCCTGGCAGACGCCCGGTATCGCTAACTGATGACTTTTCTTGAAATTGTCTTCTACGTATTTTCGGCGGTGCTGATCGCGTCCAGCCTGCTCGTGGTGACGGTGCGCAATCCGGTCCGGGCGGCGCTTTTTCTGGTATTGGCATTTTTCAGCGCTGCCTGCCTCTGGCTGACCCTGGAAGCGGAGTTTCTCGCGATTACGCTGGTCCTCGTTTATGTCGGGGCGGTGATGGTGCTGTTTCTTTTCGTGATCATGATGCTCGATATCGATATTGCCCAGATGCGCGCCGGATTTGCCAACTATCTGCCGCTCGGGTTGATTGTGGCGCTGGTGATGGTGGGCGAGCTGACCCTGGTGATGCTGTCCGGGGAGTTCGGCGATGCTGAACTGCCTCGCCCCGTTGGGCAACCGGCGGATTACAGCAATACCGAGGCGCTGGGCAGGCTCGTCTACACCGACTACGTGTTCGCTTTTGAGCTGGCTGCCGTGATCCTGCTGGTCGCGATCATTGCGGCAATCTCGCTGACCCTTCGCCGGCGGCCCGAGACCCGTTACCAGGCCCCGGAAGAGCAGGTCAAAGTCAGGAAAGAAGATCGCATCCGAATTGTGCGGATGCCGTCGCGGCCGGGAGAGGATCCATGATCCCGCTTTCGCATTACCTCATCGTAGGGGCGCTGCTTTTCGCAGTCAGTGTCGTTGGGATCTTTTTGAACCGCAAAAACCTTGTGATTATCCTGATGGCGATAGAACTGCTCCTGCTTGCAGCCAATATGAATTTTGTCGCCTTCTCCCATTATCTGCAGGATCTTTCGGGTCAGGTCTTTGTGTTTTTTGTTCTGACCGTAGCGGCTGCCGAGGCGGCGATCGGGCTCGCCATCCTCATCGTGCTGTTCAGAACCCGCCGGTCGATCAATGTGCAGGACCTGGATCGGCTCAGGGGCTGACCAGGCTGAGGAAAGAAGATGAGTCGCGAACTGCTGTATTTGCTTATTCCCTTGTCCTGCCTGGCGGCAGCACTGCTTGCGGGCTTTTTGGGATCGCGGATCGGGCGGGTCAATGCTCACCGCTCTGCCATAGGCGGCGTCGGACTCGCGTTTATCCTGTCGTGTGTGGTCGGCTGGGACGTATTTTCAGGTAATCACTTTAATGGTCCGGTCTATACCTGGGCCGTCAGCGGTGGAACGCATTTTGAGATTGGTTTCCTGATTGATCCGCTGTCCGCAGTCATGATGGTAGTGGTGACCTTCGTCTCGCTGATGGTGCACATTTATACGATTGGCTACATGGCTGATGATCCCGGCTACACCCGGTTTTTCGGCTATACCGCGCTCTTCACCTTCGCGATGCTCATGCTGGTGATGTCGAACAATTTCCTGCAGCTGTTTTTTGGGTGGGAAGGGGTTGGGCTGGTTTCCTACCTGCTGATTGGATTCTGGTACGAGCGGGAGAGTGCGATCCGCGCCAATCTGAAAGCGTTTCTGGTTAACCGGGTTGGGGATTTCGGATTTATCCTTGGCATCGGCGCAGTGCTTGCGCTCTTCGGCAGCCTTGACTACCAAAGTGTTTTCGACGCAGCGCCCACGCTCGCCGGGACCACAGTGAGCGGGCCGTTTGGTTCCGAGTGGCATTGGATGACGGTTATCTGTCTGTTGTTATTTGCCGGCGCAATGGGCAAGTCGGCGCAGGTCCCGTTGCATGTGTGGCTTCCGGATTCCATGGAAGGGCCTACGCCCATCTCAGCCCTGATCCACGCCGCCACCATGGTGACGGCAGGCATTTTTCTTGTGGCGCGGATGTCGCCGCTGTTTTCGTTATCCACCACAGCCCTGACGGTGGTGCTGGTGATCGGCGCGTTGACTGCACTGCTCATGGCCTTTGTCGCACTGGTCCAGACCGATATCAAGAGAGTCGTGGCGTACTCGACCTTGTCGCAACTCGGTTACATGACGGTCGCGCTCGGCGCGTCAGCCTATTCGGTTGCGATTTTCCACCTCGCGACGCACGCCTTCTTTAAGGCGCTGCTCTTTCTGGCGGCCGGCTCAGTGATCATCGCGATGCATCATGAGCAGGATATGCGGCGCATGGGGGGTCTGCGCAAGTTGATGCCGGTGACCTACGTGACCTGCGTGATTGGCAGCCTTGCGCTTGCCGGAATTCCGCCGTTTGCCGGTTTTTTCTCCAAAGATGCAATCATCGAGGCGGTTCATCATTCTTCCACCCCGGGGGCGGGTTTTGCGTATGTCGCGGTCCTGATCGGGGTCGTGCTTACGGCCTTTTACTCCTTCCGGTTGGTGTTCATGGCGTTCCATGGCGAGGAACGTATGGATGCGAAGACCCGTTCCCATCTTCATGAATCGCCGTGGGTCGTTACCGTTCCCCTGATTGCACTTGCCCTGCCATCCGTGCTGGCAGGGCTGATGCTGGTCAACCCGGCAATGGACGGCAGCCTCTTTGGCAACAGCGTGGTTGCGGGCTCGAAACCAGAAGGGCTGGATATGACGGCGGTGGGCATGCTCGCCCATGCGCCTTTTGCCTGGCCGTTCTGGCTTGCAATCATCGGAATCGTTGCGGCCTGGGTGTGTTATTGCTTAAGACCCGAACTCCCGGTAAGGGCAGCGGAACGCTGGTCCGGGTTATACCGCCTGCTGATGAGAAAGTACGGGTTTGACGAGTTTTATCAGTGGGTCTTCGCGGACGGCGCCCGGGGACTCGGGCGTGTGCTCTGGGAATGGGGAGACCGGCGCCTGATCGACGGTTGGATGGTAAACGGAGCAGCCGGGGTTGTTGCGCGAACCGCGGGTCTGGTGCGCCGGATCCAAAGCGGACTGGTGTACCACTATGCTTTCGCAATGATTATTGGGCTTGTCGGCCTGATGTCATGGTTCCTCTTCCGCTAGGGGCTATCGGGTGACCCTGTTAGACCATCATCTTCTGTCCGTTCTGATCTGGTTTCCTGTCGTTGGCGGGATCCTGGTTCTGGCAGCCGGAAATGACCGCAGGGCCGACACCGCCCGCTGGGCGGCGTTGGGTTTTTCGGTGGCCACCTTCCTGCTCAGCATACCGCTGTGGTCACGCTTCGACCGGGCCAGCGCCGACATGCAGTTCGTCGAACGCCTCCCGTGGATAGAACGCTTTCAGATCGAATATTCCCTCGGCGTGGATGGGATCTCCGTTCCGCTGGTACTGCTGACGACTTTGCTGACCATGGTCGTGGTGATGGCCGGGTGGCAGGTCATTCGGGACCGGGTTGCCCAGTATTTTGCAGCTTTCCTGATCATGGAAGGTCTGATGATCGGGGTGTTTTGTGCGCTGGATGGAATTCTGTTTTATCTCTTCTGGGAGGCGATGCTGATTCCGATGTTCCTCATCATCGGCATCTGGGGTGGTCCGAACCGGGTCTATGCGGCAATCAAGTTTTTTCTCTACACCTTGCTGGGTTCGCTGCTGATGCTGGTGGCTCTGCTTTATCTGTATCGTGCCTCCGGGGGGTCATTTGATTTGTTGGCCTTCCATCAGTTACCGCTCGCTGCCGGCGTGCAGACGCTGGTGTTCCTGGCGTTCTTTGCCGCTTTTGCGGTCAAGATTCCGATGGTGCCGGTTCATACCTGGCTGCCGGATGCGCACGTCGAGGCGCCGACTGGCGGCTCGGTGATTCTGGCGGCAATCACGCTGAAGATGGGCGCATATGGTTTCCTTCGGCTGGCCCTGCCGATAGCGCCCGATGCTGCGCACCAGATTGCGCCGATCATCATCGGCTTGTCCCTGCTGGCGGTGGTCTATATCGCGCTGGTGGCTCTGGTGCAGCAGGACATGAAAAAGCTGATCGCCTACTCATCGATCTCACACATGGGATTCGTCACCTTGGGATTTTTTGTTTTTGAGACGCGGGCGATGGAGGGTGCGGTCGTTCAGATGATCTCACATGGCTTCGTTTCAGGCGCGCTGTTTCTGTGTGTCGGGGTGCTTTACGACCGGCTTCATTCCAGGGAGATTGCGACTTACGGCGGGGTGATTAAGGTGATGCCCGTGTTTGCCTTGTTCATCGTTTTTTTTGCCATGGCCAATGCCGGCTTGCCCGGCACCTCCGGATTCGTTGGGGAGTTTCTCGTTATCCTGGGCACCTTCTCAGTGAATGGATGGTACGCGGCAATTGCGGCACTGACGCTGATTGTGGGCGCAGCCTACACCCTGTGGATGGTGAAGCGGGTTGTTTTTGGCCCTATCGAGAATCCGCAGGTGGCCGAGCTCAAAGATCTTGACCGGCGTGAGTTTGCAGTTTTGATGATCGTTGCGTCAGGCGTTCTGATCATCGGCGTCTGGCCGGCGCCACTGCTCGAGGTGATGGATGCAAGCGTAGACCGTCTGCTGGCGCATGTGGCGGTATCGAAATTATGATGACCTTGGCCTCACTTAACCTCTGGGCAATAGCGCCCGAGATTGCGGTTGCATCGCTGGCGTGTCTGGTGCTGCTGGTGGATCTGTACTTTCGTTCCGCGAGGCCATGTGCGTTGTCGTACCCGCTGACACTCGCCACACTCATTAGCGGGGCGCTGTTGTCTGTGGCGGGACTTTTTGACCCGCCACAGCTTGCACTGAATGGTCTGGTGATCCGGGACGGTGTGGCCGATGTACTGAAGGCGGGAACCTGCCTGGGTACTGCTGGTGTGCTGTTTTACGCCCGTGACTATGCACAGGAACGTGATCTCTGGCGCGGGGAATACCTCGTCCTTTCGCTTTTCGGCACGGTGGGCATGATGACCATGATTGGAGCGGCTCACCTGCTAACACTATATGTCGGCATCGAGCTGCTGGCCTTATGCCTTTACGGGATGATCGCGATGCAGCGTGACTCGGTACGTGCAGCGGAAGCGGCCATGAAATATTTCATCCTCGGTGCGCTCGCATCCGGGGTGCTGCTGTATGGGATGTCGCTGCTGTACGGTTTAACGGGGTCTTTGTCCCTTGAGCTCGTGTCGGATGCATCTGCTGCGCTGGCATCTGACAGTCTTCCCTTGATCCTGGCAATCGTGATGATTGTGGTCGGATTGCTCTTTAAACTCGGGGCGGTTCCCTTTCATATGTGGGTGCCGGACGTTTATGACGGGTCGGCGACCTCCACGACGCTGTATATCTCCGCGGTCCCGAAGTTGGCCGCTTTCGCCATCCTGCTGCGCCTGCTTTCTTCCGGGCTCGGCGGCTGGATCGAGGTCTGGCAGGATATGCTGGCCATTGCAGCGGTGCTGTCTATCGCACTCGGCAACGTGGTGGCGATCGCACAGACAAGCATCAAGCGGATGCTGGCCTACTCAACAATCGCAAATATGGGTTTCCTGTTGCTCGGGTTTTTTTCGGGAACTGCTGCAGGATACTCGGCGGCGATGCTGTATTCCGTCGTCTATATGGTGACTACGCTCGCTGTGTTCGGCATTATCCTGGCGCTGACCCGGTCTGGCTTTGAGTCGGACGCCCTCGATGATTTCCGGGGGCTTAATCAGCGTAATCCCTGGCTGGCCTTGCTGATGCTGATCGTCATGTTCTCTCTCGCGGGTATACCGCCCACGGCCGGGTTTTTTGCCAAACTCCTGGTGCTCCAGGCTGCCCTTGATGCGGGGTTTGTTGAGGTCGTCGTTGCTGCGGTGGTCCTTGCCGTGATTGGCGCCTTTTATTATCTGCGGGTAGTCAAGCTCATGTATTTTGACGATCCCGAACCCGGGGCACTCAAGGTTTCAGCGCACGGCTACCGGCGCGGCATGATCTGGGCGTTGAGCGGCAACGCGGTTTTGTTGCTCGTGATCACCCCGTGGATCGGCCAGGTGATGGATTTTGTGAGCGCGTCACTGGCGAATTTCGGAGCTTCCTGAACCTCGTCGCAAGCGCCCCTGAGCCCGCCCAATCAACCCCTTTTTTGTGGGCTGAAACGGTGCGGAACCGCCCCTGGCCGTGGTAAAATTCCACTGTCAAGAAACCTGTTTTCGCGCCCGCATTTCGTCAGGGTGCGTCTTCTTTCACTTTGCCTTTGATCCGCTTCTGACCGGGCAGCGGAGCCGTTATGGATGAGATAGCCAAGGAAACGCTTCCCGCCAATCTCGAGCAGGAGATGCGTCAGTCCTACCTCGATTATGCGATGAGTGTAATCGTTGGCCGCGCGCTTCCAGACGTGCGCGACGGGCTGAAGCCGGTACATAGACGGGTCCTTTACGCCATGTCGGTGCTTGGCAACGACTGGAATAAGCCCTACAAGAAATCTGCCCGCGTCGTCGGCGATGTTATCGGCAAATATCATCCGCACGGAGATACCGCCGTGTATGACGCGATCGTACGGCTGGCCCAGCCCTTTTCTCTGCGCTACCCCCTTGTTGACGGCCAGGGTAACTTCGGTTCCGTTGACGGTGATGCCCCTGCTGCAATGCGGTACACCGAGATTCGGCTGGACCGGATTGCCCACGAACTGCTCAATGATCTCGATCGTGAGACGGTCGATTTCATCCCGAACTACGATGAAACCGAGCAGCAGCCTGCAGTACTGCCGGCGCGTTTCCCGAATCTTCTGGTGAACGGATCTGCGGGGATTGCGGTCGGCATGGCGACCAACATTCCGCCGCATAATCTCACCGAGGCGATCAACGCCTGTCTCGCGGTGATTGACAACCCTGAGCTTGGGCTCGATCAATTGCTGAGCATTATGCCTGGCCCGGACTTCCCGACCAGCGGGATCATTAACGGCAGTCGTGGCATCCGGGATGCCTATCAGAACGGCAGGGGCCGGGTTCACATTCGTGCCCGGGTAGCCGTTGAGACACTTCCCGGAAGCGAGCGCGAGGCGCTGGTCGCAACAGAGCTTCCGTATCAGGTGAATAAGGCCCGGTTACTCGAAAAGATAGCCGAACTTGTCCGCAATAAAAAACTGGAAGGTATTTCCGGCCTTCGCGATGAATCGGATAAGTCAGGAATGCGCGTAGTGATTGAGCTCAGGAAAGGCGAAAACCCCGAGGTCATTCTTAACAACCTCTACCAGCATACGCAGATGCAGACGGTGTTCGGCATCAATCTGGTTGCGCTGCGCAATAACCAGCCACGCCTCTTCACGCTTGTGGAACTTCTCGAGGATTTTATCCGTCACCGCAGGGAGGTAGTGACCCGCAGGACAATCTTCGATTTGAAAAAGGCCCGTGCACGGGCTCATCTGCTCGAGGGACTCGCGGTAGCGCTGGCCAATATCGACCCGGTGATTGCGCTGATCAAGAAGGCTGCGAACCCGGCCGAGGCGCGGGCAGGCCTCTTGGGCCAGGCCTGGGAATCGGCCGTGGTCACCGAGATGCTGGAGACATCCGATCTGGAAGAGGGGGCATTGGGTGAGACAGAGCCCGGCTGCGGTCCGGGCCCTGACGGTTATCGCCTGTCAGCAACCCAGGCACAGGCGATTCTGGATCTTCGCCTGCACCGCCTGACCGGGCTCGAACAGGAGAAAATCCGCAACGAATATCTGGAGGTGCTGGACCGTATCCGGGAGTATCTTCGCATCCTCGGAGACCCCGATCGACTGATGCAGGTCATCCGCGACGAACTGGTCGAGATCCGGGACCAGTATGGCGATGCTCGCCGTACCGAGATCATCGATCGACATGAAGACCTTGAAAACGAAGATCTGATCACCCCGGAGGATATGGTGGTGACCCTGTCCCATGAGGGGTACGCCAAGTCTCAGCCGGTCACTGATTATCAGGCCCAGCGGCGTGGCGGCAAGGGCCGGGTTGCAACCCGGACCAAAGAAGAGGACTTTGTGAAAACGGTGTTTGTGGCGAATACCCACGATACCGTGATGTGTTTTTCAAACCTCGGGAAGGTGTACTGGCTGAAGGTCTACCAACTGCCCCACGCGGGTCGGCAGGCGCGGGGCAAACCGCTAGTCAACTTGCTGCCGCTTGGAGAAGGCGAACGGGTTACTGCCGTGCTGCCATTGAACGGACAGAATACGGGTCACTACGTCTGTATGGTGACGCGTAGCGGCGTCATTAAGAAATGCCTGCTGGAGAGTTTCTCCCGGCCGCGCTCCGTCGGTCTGATTGCCGTGAATCTGGTGGGTGACGATGAACTGGTCGAGGTCAGCCTCACCGACGGTGACTCGGATATCCTGCTCTTCAGTTCTGCCGGCAAGGCTATCCGTTTTTCCGAAAAACAGGTCAGGCCGATGGGCCGAAGTGCCCGCGGTGTTCGGGGACTCAACCTCAAAGCCGACCAGTCAGTGATCGCGATGCTGATTTGCAGCCCTGACGAGCAGCGCGGCAAGGTCCTGGTGGCTACGGAAAACGGATATGGAAAGCGGACCGAATTCTCGGATTTTCCGGTCAAGAATCGGGGCGGCCTGGGCGTGATTGCGATCAAGGTGAATGGCCGGAACGGCCGTGTGGTCGGCGCCAAGGAAGTCGACGGCGATGATGAGTTGATGCTGATCACCGGTGGGGGCCATCTGGTACGGATTCGTGCCGGCGAGATACCGGTTGTCGGACGCAACACCCAGGGTGTCCGGTTGATTCGTCTTGGAGAAGAAGAGACCCTGGTCAGCGTCGGCAAGGTGGTTGAGGCCGTTGGCAATTCCATAGAAGCGAATGAGACTGACGAGACGCCCCCTTCATGACCGTGCACGCTTTACATCATGCCTGACGAAAAAACCCTCGAAACACTGCGCAGCCGTATCGATGAGATTGACCTCAAGCTGCTCGATCTGATCAATGATCGGATAAAAACAGCAGCAGAGATCGGCGCTGATAAGGCGGCCCGGGGTGAGGATGTGTATCGCCCGGAACGCGAGGCGGAGGTGTTCAGACGTCTACTCGAATTGAATCCCGGCCCGTTGAGTAACGATGCCGTGAGGGCGATCTTTGGGGAGATTATCTCCTGTGCCCGCAGTGCAGAAGCACCTGTTCGGGTAGCCGCGCTCGGGCCCCGTGGCACATTCAGCGAACAGGCAACACATAAGGTCTTCGGAAAGCAGATCATGCTTGTCGAGGCGGCGAGCATCAAGGAAGTTTTTCGACTTACCGAGTCCGGTGATGCCCAGTTTGGGGTGGTGCCGGTCGAGAACTCAACGGAAGGTGGTGTTAATGCGACCCTGGATCTGCTCGTGGAAACGCCGCTTAAGGCCTGTAATGAGGTGGAATTGCGGGTCGCGCACTGCCTGCTCGCACACCCGGATGCGACCAAGCCCGAGCAAATTGCGGGCCATGAGCAGGCCCTGGCGCAGTGCCGAAACTGGCTTGGGAACAATTACGCCGGTGTGGTGCTGGCCCCACAAACAAGCACGGCCGAAGCCGCACGTGCGGTTGCGGGTGACCCCGGGACATTGGCGGTCGCTTCGTCTGAGACGGCTGCTCTATACGGGCTTGAGATCCTTTCGCGGGATATCGCAGATATTCCCGGCAATACCACCCGTTTTCTGGTGCTGGCAGCCGAGGCGGCGGCACCCAGTGGCAAAGACAAGACCAGCCTCGTGGTTGCGAACTCGGACGAGGCCGGATCATTGCTGCGACTCCTGGAGCCGCTCGCCCGCGCGGGCATCAGCATGACCCGGATCGAATCCCGGCCGACGCGCTCGGGTCTATGGAAGTATGTGTTTTTTATTGACCTTGAGGGTCATGTTGCGGAGCCAAAAGTCGAAGCCGCGCTTAAGGAAATTGAAAGCGCTTCGGCTTACCTGCGTATTCTCGGGTCATATCCCCAGGCATCGTGAGTATCATGTCGGGCATTGAACAATTGATTGCCAGTGGGGTTCGGGGCCTGCAGCCGTATCAGCCCGGCAAGCCCGCCGAGACTCTGGAGCGCGAACTCGGCATCAAAGAGATTATCAAGCTCGCGTCGAACGAGAATCCGCGCGGTGCCAGCCCCTTGGTGGCTGACGCGGTCGGCAAGGTGCTGAGCGGCGTTGCCCGTTACCCGGACGGCTCAGGGCATTCGCTGAAACAGGCGTTATCCGAGCGGCTCGACGTGAGCCCAGAGCAGATCACACTTGGTAATGGCTCGAACGATGTGCTTGATCTCATTGCGCGGGCCTTTGTCGATCCAGGCCAGGAAGTGGTTGTCTCGGAACATGCATTTGCGGTCTACCTGCTTGCCGCCAAGAGTGTCAACGCGCGACTGGTAACGGTTCCTGCACGGGAGTTCGGTCATGACCTCGACAGCATGGCCAAAGCGGTCACGGATAGGACTCGAGTGGTGTTCATGGCGAATCCAAATAATCCCACGGGGACCCATCTCGGCTTTGAAGCGGTAGAACGTTTTCTGCTTGCCATGCCTCCCAGCGTGATTACCGTCCTTGACGAGGCCTACTTTGAATACGTCAACGAAGCAGACTACCCGGACGGTACCGTGCTGCTTTCCCGTTTCCCGAAGCTCGTGATCACCCGGACCTTTTCCAAGGCGTATGGGCTGGCAGGGCTCAGGGTCGGGTACGCGATCGCATCAGAAGCGATTACCGAAGTGCTGAACCGGGTCCGGCACCCGTTCAATGTGAATTCGCTGGCGCTTGCCGCCGCCGAGGCGGCTCTCGCCGACGATGACTTCGTCAGTGACAGCGTCCTGGAAAACCGCAAAGGCCTGGAGCAGCTTGGCTCGGGATTTGCAAGACTCGGCCTTGGATGGATCCCATCGGTGGCGAATTTTATTTGTGTTCATGTGGGCCCTCACGCCGCTGGGATTTATCAGTCAATGCTGCAACAAGGTGTGATCGTGCGGCCGGTGGCCAACTACGGCTTACCAGAGCATCTTCGCATCACCGTCGGCTTGGACCATGAAAACGCCAGGGCCCTTGAAGCCATGGAGATCGCGCTCACAGAGTCTGGACGCTCCTGATACCATGACGGTCGGGCGTCAACCGGTAGGTACGCTGGCGGTCATCGGGGTAGGCCTCATCGGCGGGTCTCTTGCCGGAGCACTCAAGAAGCGTGAGTCGGCCGATTCCGTTATCGGCTGCGGGAGAAGCACCGAGAACCTTGAGGCCGCACTTGAGCGTGGGCTGATCGACCGCTATACCAAAGATCCGCTTGCGGCGGTCGCCGAGGCGGATCTTGTTCTTCTCGCAACGCCGGTCAAAGCATTGATTGATCTGTTTCCGGCCCTGGCCGAACATCTGCAGCCACATGCGGTAATTACGGACGCAGGAAGCGTCAAGCGCGAGATCGTTGACGGTGCAAGGCTGGCCCTGGGTGAGCGCTTTGCCAGGTTTGTTCCCGGTCACCCGATTGCAGGCCGGGAGCGTAGTGGGCCGAAGGCGGCCGATGCGGACCTGTTTCGTGATCATTGGGTCGTCCTGACACCGACGAAAGAAACCGATCAGGATGCCCTTGCCGCCGTCAGGCAGATGTGGGAGACCGTGGACGCGAAGGTACGACTGATGGATCCTGACCTGCATGATCAGGTTCTGGGTATGACAAGTCATCTTCCGCACGCTGTTGCCTATGCCCTGGTCGCACAGTTCGCAGACCAGCAGCAAATTGACGACTGCTCAGCTATGGTGGCAGGCGGCTTTCTTGACATGACCCGGGTTGCGTCCAGTGACCCCGTTATGTGGCGCGACATCTTTGTGCATAACGGTGAAAATACAGCGAACCTGATTCGCGAGTACCGGGAGGTGCTCGCGAATCTGGAAAATCTCATACGAAATCACGATTCTGCCGGTCTCAAGGAATGGTTTGAAAAGGCCAAAGACCTGCGAGCAGGTCTTCAGGGAGTTAAAAGGAAGCGTCGGTCTGCGGGGAGATGAGCAGAATCGTCTCGACGGCAAGCGAAGCTCTCGCGGGGGTGGTGAAAGTGCCCTCGGATAAGTCGATCAGTCACCGATCGGTGATTTTCGGGGCGATTGCGGATGGCGTTACCCAGGTCTCGAATCTGCTGGAAGGCGAGGACGTTCTGGCGACTGTCAGCGCCTTTCGGGATATGGGGGTTGAGATAGAGGGGCCTGAGCAGGGCGAGGCGCGGATTGCCGGTGTCGGCAGCAGTGGACTCAAGGCCGCCGGCCGGGAATTGGACCTCGGCAACTCCGGTACGTCGATGAGGCTGCTGACAGGACTTCTGGCAGGACAGCACTTTGACAGCCGCCTTACCGGAGACGCATCGCTGCGCCGCCGGCCGATGAACCGCGTTGTCGTTCCCTTGCAGGAGATGGGTGCGCGCGTGGAGACCGTCGACGGCCGGCCACCGCTGGACATCTATGGCGTGGACACCCTTAAAGGCATTCGATATCACCTGCCCGTAGCCAGTGCCCAGGTTAAATCTGCGATCCTGTTGGCGGGTTTGTACGCACACGGCAGAACCACGGTCATTGAACCGACAAGTACCCGGGACCATACGGAGAGGATGCTGTCTGGCTTTGCCGGTGCGTCCTGGGATCGAAAGGGCCCGGTGGCGAGCGATGCCGCTGTCGTGCTGTCAGGACAGAGCCTTACCATTCCGGGCGACATCTCTTCCGCGGCCTTCTTCCTGGTCGCCGCGTCGCTTCGCCGCAACAGCGACCTTTTGTTACCGGGTGTAGGCATCAACCCCACGCGGTGTGCGGTTTTGGACATTCTGAAATTGATGGGGGCAGATATCCAGGTCTCCCGGGAACGAGTGGAATCAAACGAGCCGGTATGCGATCTTCGGGTCCGGTCCGCGGCGCTGCACGGCATCGATATTCCTGCAGAGTTTGTCGCGAATGCTATTGACGAATTTCCTGTCATTGCTGTTGCAGCGGCGGGCGCGTCGGGTATCACCCGGATTCGAGGCGCATCGGAGCTTCGGGTTAAGGAATCAGACCGGATAGCTGCTGTTGTTCAGGGGCTTCAACAACTGGGTGTCGATGCCGTGGAATACCCGGATGGAATGGATATCACCGGGGGCAGCTTTGTTTCCGGGTCTGTTGACAGTTTCGGCGATCATCGGATTGCAATGGCCTTTGCGGTTGCCGGATGTATTGGAGAAGGTTCCGTGGAAATACGTGAAGCGGACAATATTCGAACATCGTTTCCTGATTTTGTGCCGCTCATGAACTCAGCGGGCCTCAGCCTGGAAGAAATTTCGTGACGCCGGTCACGGATACAACAGCACCCGTGCTTGCCATCGACGGGCCCAGCGGCACCGGCAAAGGGACGATTGCAGGCCGGGTTGCCAGGCATCTTGGCTGGCAGACCCTGGATAGCGGAGCTTTGTATCGCGCCTTCGCTTTCCTTGCTGTTGAGAACAGTATCGATCCCGGTGATGCTGAAGGGTTGGAGGCGTTGTCACAGTCGAGTGTGATCCAGTTTGTCGCAGAACTCGATGGGGTAAAGATCCTTGTCGGCGACCGGGATATCACAGACGAGGTTCGCAGTGAATCCGGAGGAAGAAATGCGTCCGTTTACGCGAAAGTTGCAGTGGTCCGCAAGGCACTGCTGCGAAGGCAGCGGTCCATGCGGCGTCCGCCGGGTCTCGTTGCCGACGGGCGTGATATGGGCACTGTGGTCTTTCCGGATGCTTTCCTTAAGGTATTCCTTGATGCTTCGCCAGCGGTTAGGGCACAAAGACGCTATAAGCAGTTGAAGGGAAAGGGTTTTGATGTTACATTGCGCGCCCTTGAGCGGGAGATCGCAGAGCGTGACGATCAGGACCGGAACAGGGCAGTCTCGCCTCTGGTCCCTGCCGCCGACGCAATCGTTCTCGACACCTCTGAGAAGGATATCGGCGAGGTCTTCGCTGAAGTCATGCAGTTTGTCAATGAACAGTTGGATCCTGAAAAGACCCCACGCTCTTAGAGAATATCCGGGAACTGGTGCGCCACCAGTTGAAATTCACCTTTAACCACGCCGCATGACGTTCCAGCGGCCCCTGCAGAAAATGTCAGAAAACTTTGAACAACTCCTTGAAGAGAGCCTGAAAGGTTCGGTCATGCAGACCGGTGCCGTTATCTCGGCGGAAGTCGTTGAGATCAACGGAGACTACGTTGTCGTCAATGCCGGACTGAAGTCAGAGTCCGAAATCCCCGCAACACAGTTTCGGGATGCCGACGGAGCGGTCTCGGTAGAGATTGGTGACTATGTCGAAGTCGCAATCGAGGCGCTTGAGGATGGTTTCGGAAACACCCGGTTATCCCGGGAACGCGCCCGGCGGGTAAAGTCCTGGGAGACGCTAAAGGTCGCGTTCGATAATGAATCCATCGTCACCGGATTTCTGACCGGCAAGGTGAAAGGAGGATTTACGGTTTCCTTGGACGAGGTCCGAGCGTTCCTGCCCGGCTCTCTGGCAGATGTTCGTCCGGTAACGGATTCGGGGTATCTTGAAAACCGCGAACTTGAGTTCAAGGTGATCAAGTTGGATCAGGGCCGCAATAATGTGGTTGTCTCCCGGCGTGCTGTGGTCGAGCAGGAGATGCAGGAAGAGCGAAGCGCCTTGCTTGAAAATCTTGAGGAAGGTCAGATCATCACAGGGGTAGTCAAAAACCTTACAGATTACGGCGCGTTCGTGAATCTCGGCGGACTGGATGGCCTGCTGCACATTACGGATATCGCCTGGAAACGTGTCAAGCATCCCTCCGAGGCGCTGAATGTTGGAGATGAAGTCACGGTCCGGGTGCTGAAGTTTGATCGCGAGAGAAATCGCGTGTCGCTGGGTATGAAACAGCTCGGTGAAGATCCATGGGCGGATATTGCACGCCGGTACCCGGAAAAAACGCGAATTTTCGGGAAAGTAACGAACATCACCGACTACGGCGCCTTTGTGGAACTCGAGGAAGGCGTCGAGGGTCTGGTTCATGTCTCTGAAATGGACTGGACAAACAAGAACGTCCACCCGAATAAGATTTGTCATCTTGGGGACGAAGTCGAGGTCATGGTCCTCGAGGTCGATTCGGACCGGCGGCGGATTTCTCTCGGCATGAAACAATGCACCGGGAATCCCTGGGAGGAATTCGCTGCAACTCACCAGCGCAATGACAAGATCACCGGTGAGATCAAATCGATCACGGACTTTGGCGTCTTTATCGGCCTGGAAGGCGGCATCGATGGACTCATCCACTTGAGCGATCTCTCCTGGGACCGGGAAGGCGAGGATGCGGTCCGCGATTTTAAAAAAGGCGATCAGATCACCGCTGTTGTGCTGTCGGTCGACCCCGAGCGGGAGAGAATCTCTCTGGGAATCAAGCAGGCGCAGGAGGATCCATTTAACGCTTATGTCGGTGCGCACTCCAAAGGGGCTTCTGTGAAGGGTGTTATCACCAGCGTCGACGCGAAAGGCGCTGTGGTTGAACTCGGGGAAGGCGTAGAGGGTTACCTGCGCGCGACGGAACTGTCACGCGAATATGTGGAAGATGCACGGTCAGTGCTTAACCCGGGCTCCGATATAGCGGCCAAGATTACCAGCATTGACCGTAAGACCCGGCGCATTACACTCTCAATCAAGGCGCTTGAAACTGAGATCGAAGGCAAGGCTGTGCAACAGTACAGCGGGCAGGTATCGGCGAAGACCTCTCTGGGGGACAAACTCAAGGAAGAGTTCGAGAAACAGGACACCTGAGGTTGATCTGGGTGATACTGGCGCGGTAGTACCAGATGAAGACAATGACCAAATCAGAGCTTATCGAGAGACTGTCGCGTGAGCAGCCCCACCTGCCGCCACGGGATGTGGAGTTCTCTGTGAATGCGGTCCTCGACCATATGCGAAAAGCATTGGTCGCGGGAGATCGGATCGAGATTCGCGGATTTGGCAGTATCGGGCTCCGGTATCGCATGCCGCGAACGGGAAGGAACCCCAAAACCGGAGAGTCTGTCAGCGTGCCAGGCAAGTACGTGCCACACTTTAAGCCCGGGCGTTTGCTCCGTGAGAGAGTCAATCAGGGAGGCCCGGCCGAGCGCACTGCGCATTCGTCGTATCTTGAGGTTGACTGACCCAATTTTGCTGTTCCGAGCGTTCCGACGGAACGAGTAGGGCAAAGGCGGCAAATGCTAAAAAAAATTCTAACGACAGTCGTGGTTCTGATCGCGATTGTGACCGGAATTACGTTCGCCGCAAAGAATCCCCAGGCGATCTCGATTGCGTATTACTTCGATCTTGCCTGGGAAGGCCCTTTGGTGCTTGCCCTTATTGCTGCACTGGCAGTCGGCGTACTCCTCGGCGCGGCGCCCCTGTTGCTGCGCATCTTCCGGCTTAAGCGAAAGCTCGCGTCTGCTGGATTGACCTCTCCCTCGGGCGACTCGTCGTCGAGTCCATCCTCCCAGGGATCAAAAGAAATCCGAGCAAGACGATAAGCAAATGGATCCGACCTGGTTACTGGTGTTGTTGCCGTTGGCGGTGACCTTCGGCTGGCTCGCCGCGCGCCGGGCACGCCCTCAGCCTCGGCAGCCTTCGGCGCCGAAAGGCATCTCGGAAACCTATTTTCGGAGCATTAATTTTCTGGCGAACGATCAGCATGACAAAGCTTTGGATGTGTTGGCGAAAGCCCTGGAGGACCACGACGAGTCGCTGGAAATTCAGCTCGCCTTGGGCACCCTGTTTCGTCGCCGGGGAGAGATTGAGAAAGCCACGCAAATTCACCAGAGCCTGATTTCCCGGCCGGGGCTTCGGCCTGAGCAGAAGAGTCAGGTGCTCTTTGAACTCGCGAACGATTATTTCAAGGCAGGGTTGCTCGACCGCTCCGAGAACCTGCTGCTCGAACTCGGGGCGGGCGACGGATTGCGCGAACCCGCATTGCGGCTTTTGATCCAGATCTACGAAAGTGAGCGCGAATGGGAAAGTGCTATTGCCGCGGCAAGCCGGCTCGATAGCCTGACGGCTGAGGCGTGCAGCCCCGTGGTCGCCCAGTACCACTGTGAGTTAGGCGAGCGCGATCTTAGTGCCGGTGACTACGCGGCGGCAAAGAGTCGGGCCGACGAGGCATTGAAGCGTTACGCAAATTGTGCGCGGGCCATTATTCTGCTCGGAAGACTGGAAGCCTTGACCGACAAACATCGGCAGGCCGTCAGTACCTGGATGCGTCTTTGTGAGGAACATCCGGATATGGTTCACGAGGTTGCCCGACTGGTGCAAACCAGTGCCGAGAGTCTCGGCAAACCGGCCCTGTATATCGACTTTTTGAATCGCGCATTAACAGCGAGCGCTGATGAGCGGCTCCAACTTCTGCTGGTGGACTATCTTTCCAGCCAAGGCCGTGCGCAAGAGGCCGAGACCCACCTGCTTTCCTGGGTTGATGAAAACGCAAGCCTGCCAGGAGTTCACCGGCTTCTGGAAATGCGTACTGGCGAGGACGCCGATGCAGTTTCAAGGCAGGACTATCGGCTGGTGCAAAGAGTAACCGGCAAATTGCTTGCCGAGCGTACCGGTTACGAGTGTCGTTTCTGTGGATTTCAGGGCAAGTCGCTGCATTGGCAGTGTCCAGGATGCAAGCATTGGGATACCACGGTGCCAAGGCTTGCCACTACGAAATGGTCTTAGCGTACTGTGAAGTATTTACCTTGAAGTCGTTCAAGAGAAAACGGAAGATGCATAGCGCCGCGTCCAAAGCGGCAGTTTTCTTGAAACACACGACTACAAGGAGCGTAGACAATGTCTCAACTCAACTTCAAAACAATTTCCGGCGCACTTCTCGCAGCCACACTGGCCTTTGGCCAGTTGGCGAAAGCCGATCCGGTCGATATCAATCTTGCGGATGCCGAGAGCCTGGCCGAGAACATCGTGGGCGTCGGCCCCGTCCTAGCCGAGGCGATTGTTGCCTATCGGCTCGAGAACGGTTCTTTCGCCTCAGCCGGGCAACTCCTGGAGGTTCCCGGTGTGGGTCCGAAAATCCTCGAAAAAAACGGAAAGACACTGCTCGTGGATGGAAAAGCCTATCAAAACTGATAAAATTCGAAACTGGAATTGGGGAAGGGTGTCTGAGAGGGCACCCTTTCTTTTTGGTGGGTATTTTTTCCGACCTGTAGGGATTGCGCTCTATGAAAGTGACTATCGTTGGCAGCGGTTATGTTGGCCTGGTGTCGGGCGCGTGTCTCGCCGATGTGGGCAATCACGTCCTGTGCATGGATGCGGACGCAGAGAAAATTGAAAGTCTCAAGAGCGGCAGGATTCCGATTTACGAACCCGGCCTGGAAGAACTCATCACGGCAAACATAGCGGATGGGCGACTTCAGTTCACCACTGATTTAAGCGACGGGGTTGCATTTGGGGAGGCGCTACTTATCGCGGTCGGAACGCCCCCGGGTGAGGATGGAGCGGCCGACCTGCAGCACGTTCTGGCCGTGGCCCGCGGTATTGGTGATGCCCTGACCGAATACCGGGTGGTTATCAACAAGTCCACAGTTCCGGTAGGGACCGCGGCTAAGGTTCGCGCGGAGATTCAGTCCCGGCTGCACGCTCGGGGTGTCCAGGTCGATTTCTCAGTGGTGTCGAATCCGGAATTTCTCAAAGAGGGGGCGGCCATTGAGGATTTTCTCAAGCCGGACCGGATTGTTATCGGTGCGGACGATGATCGACCCAGGCAACTGATGAGAGAGCTTTATGCACCGTTTAACCGGAGCCACGACCGCTTGCTGTTTATGGATCTTCCGTCGGCGGAACTGACCAAATATGCGGCCAATGCGATGCTGGCGACCAAGATCTCGTTTATGAATGAACTGGCAAACATCGCTGAGCGGGTCGGTGCGGATATCGAAACAGTTCGGGTGGGCATCGGCTCCGATCCCAGAATCGGATATCACTTTATCTATCCGGGCTGCGGCTACGGAGGATCCTGTTTTCCCAAAGACGTTCAGGCACTCGCGAGAACGGCAGACGCCAATGGCATTGAACCCAAGATTTTAAATGCGGTGGAGGCCGTCAACCACGCCCAGAAGTTCAGCCTCATAGAGAAAGTCATTTCCCGATTCGGAGAGGATCTCAGCGGGCATCATTTTGCCGTGTGGGGCCTTGCTTTCAAACCTAATACTGACGACATGCGCGAGGCACCCAGCGGCGTGATAATCCGGGAGTTGTGCCGACGGGGGGCAACAGTTTGCGCCTTCGATCCGATCGCGATGGAAGAAGCCCGGGGGCAACTTGCTGATGTTCCCGGGCTGGTGTTCGGTCCTGACCTCTACAGCGTGGTCGAGGGGGCGGATGCGCTTTTACTGCTGACAGAGTGGAAGGCATTCCGAAGTCCCGATCTTCAGAGACTCCATGACATGCTTCGTGGCCCGGTCATTTTTGATGGACGCAATGTCTTCGATCCGGAGCTGGTGAGTCGCAACGGCCTCGATTACTACAGCATCGGCCGCCAGCCCATTCTGCCCTGTTAGCCCCGCCCGATTGATTATGGACACGCAAATTCTCGATCGAATCCGCTCACTGCGTACACTGGTGGTGGGCGATACGATGCTGGATCGCTACTGGGTAGGAGAGGTCAACAGAATCTCACCCGAAGCACCGGTCCCGGTCGTCAATGTTGCTGACGTTAAAGAGTGTGCAGGGGGTGCGGGAAATGTCGCTGCCAATATCACCTCACTCGGTGCTCGCTGCGAACTCCTCTCATTTGTTGGTGACGATGACGCGGGGCGTCGGCTTAGCGAAATACTCGCACGTGCAGGCGTCGACCGACATCTGCATATTGATGCAGGGGGGCGAACGACAGAGAAGTTGCGCATTGTCGCTCGCAATCAGCAGTTACTGCGAGCTGATTTTGAGTTCCGCCCGAGCGTAGAGTTGCTGGAACAGAGTGTTGCCGACTTTCGAGCGATCAGCAAGGGTGTGGATTCCGTGGTTATTTCAGACTATGGGAAAGGCGGGCTTGCCCATATCGAAGAGATGATCGAAGCGGCCAAGGAGCGTCAGACTCCGGTCATCGTCGATCCGAGAGGGGCGGATTATGCTCGGTACCGGGGCGCCACTCTGGTAACGCCAAATCGTGATGAATTTGCGCTGGCGACGGGCGTATCCACCCAGGATGCGCGTTTTGCCGACACCGCCAGGGAACTGGTCCAAGAAGCTGAACTGTCCGGACTCCTGGTAACCCGGGGCGAAGAGGGTATGACCCTGTTTCTTTCTACGGGAGAGGTGCTGCACCAGGATGCTGCCGCCCGGGAGGTGTTTGATGTCAGCGGTGCAGGGGATACCGTCGTTGCAGTCGTGGCGGTTGGGATAGCCCTGGAACTCGGGTGGGCCGAATGCATCAACTGGGCAACACTCGGCGCCAGTGCGGTGGTCGGCCGGTTTGGCACCAGCGTAGTCCGTAAGTCTGACCTTAATCTGGCTTCAACACAGGGCTGATCGGTATGTTCGTCGTCACCGGAGGGGCTGGATTCATCGGGTCGAACCTGATTGCAGCGTTGAATGCGACTGGTGGAACGGAGGTCATCCTGGTTGATGATCTGTCTGACACCGCCAAAATCGCCAATATCAACGATCTCAGGATTGCGGATTTTTTCGACAAGGACGATTTCTGTGAGGAACTGAGGAGGTCGGGATTACCCTCGGGGGTAACAGCCGTTTTCCATCAGGGCGCCTGTTCAGACACCATGGTGTCTGACGGACGCTACCTCATGAATGTGAACTATGAGTACTCAAAGACAGTGCTGAAAGCCTGTTCGGCCTCAGGGATACCGCTGATTTACGCCTCGTCGGCATCGGTATATGGTTCAGATGGCCCTTTTGTGGAATCAGCGGAAAACGAGCACCCGCTCAATGCTTATGCGTTTTCCAAAACATTGTTCGACCGTTACGCGTTTCAAAACCACAGTGACACATCGACGCAGTTGGTTGGACTGCGCTATTTCAACGTCTACGGCCCCCGGGAGGCGCACAAAGGACGAATGGCATCGGTCGCCTGGCATCTCACTCATCAATATTTTGAAACCGGTTCGGTACGTCTTTTTGAGGGCAGCGACGGCTACGGTCCTGGTGAGCAACGGCGCGACTTCATCCATGTTGACGACGCGGTTCGGGCGAATCTCTTTTTTCTGAGAAACTCCGGCCTGAGTGGAATATTCAATGTAGGAACCGGCAAGGCTCGCAGTTTCAACGACGTTGCGCTGGCGGTCATCAACGCTTGCCGGCATGTCGACGGCGAAAGCGCGATAACTCTTGATCAGGCGCAACGTGACAAGCGCCTGAACTACTTTGCAATGCCGGAGGCTCTGCAGGGCAAGTATCAAAGCTTCACGGAAGCGTCAATTGACAAGTTGCTAGCGGCCGGTTGCTCCGGCCCCTGGACCGACGTCGACGAAGGGGTGGGACGCTATGCTGCACACTTGTATACGGCGTTGAGGGCCACCTAGGTTTTGAAGATGACAGAAGATTCTGTGAACGCAGTGGCATCCGAGGCGCTACCCGGCGCGAAGGACTGTTGTGTCATGGTTACGGGCGGTGCCGGCTTTATCGGCTCGGCTGTAATCCGGCACCTGGTGGCGGAACAATACGCGCAGATTATCAATATTGACATCCTGACCTATGCCGGCAACGAGGCTACCTTGGTCAATGAGGCCCGCTATCCGGGCTACCACCATGAAAATGCGGATATCCGGGACGCCCGCAAGGTGCAGCAGCTGGTGAGCGATTACCGGCCCGATGCGATCATGCATTTGGCCGCCGAGTCTCACGTGGATCGATCTATCGATGGGCCGGGCGACTTCATCAGTACCAATATCGAAGGCACCTACAATCTCCTTGAGGCGGTCCGCGCTGAGGATGAGGGCCGGGCCGAAGGGCGGCGGAGGGTGCGGTTCCATCATATTTCGACCGATGAGGTGTACGGGGCGTTAGGCCCGAGCGGCCTGTTTCACGAAGAGTCACCCTATCAGCCGAACTCTCCCTACTCTGCGAGCAAGGCATCCTCAGATCACCTTGTCCGTGCCTGGGCGGAAACTTTCGGGATCGATGCGGTGGTTTCCAACTGCTCGAATAACTACGGCCCCTATCAGTACCCGGAAAAACTCATCCCGGTCGTGATTCACCGGGCAATGTCAGAGGACGCGATTCCCGTTTACGGTGCGGGCGATAACATCCGTGACTGGTTGTTTGTCGATGACCACGCCCGCGCGCTTGTCACAGTGATGAGTTGTGGCGAGCGTGGGCGGACCTACAATATCGGGGGCGACTCCGAGCGGACCAACCTCGAGGTGGTCGAGACGATATGTCGGGTGCTGGATGAGTTAAGACCCCGGAAGACCGGGAGGTATGCAGACCTGATTACTTTCGTCCAGGATCGGCCTGGCCATGATTTCAGGTATGCGATCGACGCTACAAGAATAAAAACGGAACTCGGTTGGCAGCCACAGGAGGAGTTCGAGACAGGAATCCGTCGCACGATCGAGTGGTATCTTGGAAATCAGGATTGGGTCGATACCGTCGGCGGGGCAAGTTCGGCGGCAAAGCGGTTGGGGCTTGGAGGTTCTGTATGAGAGGTCTGATATTGGCCGGGGGTGCTGGTACCCGGCTGGCGCCGGTTACCCAAGTCATTTCGAAGCAGTTGCTGCCGGTTTACGATAAGCCGATGATCTACTATCCGTTGAGTGTTCTGATGCTCGCGGGTATCCGGGACATTATGCTGATTTCAACACCGCAGGATACCCCACGTTTCCAGGAGCTTTTAGGTACAGGTGAACAGTGGGGTCTCAATCTAGCTTATGCTGTGCAGCCTTCTCCGGATGGTCTTGCCCAGGCGCTGATCATCGGCTCGGAGTTTGTGGGCAACGGTCCGTGCTCGTTGATACTGGGGGACAATATCTTCTACGGGCATCAGCTTTCTGGCGTCTTGCAGCAGCGAGCGCGTGATTTGAAACACGGTGCAACGGTGTTTGCATACCGGGTGAAGGATCCTGAGCGGTACGGCGTCGTCAGCTTTGACTCAGAAGGAAAGGCCGAGACCCTTGAGGAAAAGCCGGCGCGACCCCGTTCACGCTATGCTGTCACCGGATTGTATTTTTACGATCAGAATGCGGCCGGGTATGCCCGCTCCCTGAAGCCTTCAGCCCGGGGAGAACTGGAGATCACGGATCTCAACCGGATTTATCTCGAGGAGGACAGTCTGAACGTGGAGTTGCTCGGTCGCGGCACCGCGTGGCTTGATACCGGCACTCACGAATCCTTATTGCAGGCTTCTGTATTTATTGAGACGCTTGAGGCTCGCCAGGGAACGAAAATCTGCTGTCCTGAGGAGATTGCATTCCGAATGGGCTACATCGACGTGGATGCCCTCGCGGCACTCGCGGGGGGACTTGGCAAGAGTACTTACGGGAACTATCTTCGAGAGATCGTCGAGGAGCAGCATTCCGGCTCGACGTAAAAGCCCAGCAAAAAGAGAAAGAGATTGCCGAGAAAGACATTGCGATCATCATCACCTCATCGCTCCGACCCACTGCACATCCCCGGGAGTCTGATCGAGCACCGTTTTGTCATTGGACAGTTGGCCAAAAGGGCAATTCTGGGCCGTTATCGGGGTACCATACTGGGACTGCTCTGGTCCCTGCTCACACCTCTGCTGCTGCTTGCGGTCTATACCTTTGTTTTCGGTACCATCCTTCAGGTGCGCTGGACATCCCAGAGCGGTGGTAATGCAGAATTTGCGGCCATTCTGTTCTCCGGCATGTTAGTCCATGGCATTCTGGCTGAGTGCCTGACGCAAGCCTCTACTCTGATCGTCAGTAATCCGCAGTACGTCAAGAAGGTGGTGTTTCCGCTGGAGGCGTTGCCTTGGGTTACGGTGATCAGCGCCTTTTTCCAGGGTGTCATCAGTACCGGAATCCTTCTCGCCTACTTGCTTATTGCCCAAGGAGGCATTCCATGGACTGCGATCCTTTTTCCGATTCCGCTATTTGCGCTGGTATTTGTATGTATAGCAGTAGGGTGGCTGATCGCGGCAACCGCGGTCTACCTGAAGGATATTGCCCAGATGATGGGCCTGCTGAGTACGGTCCTTTTCTTTATGGCGCCGATTCTGTATCCAAAGTCAGCGTTGCCGGAAGAGTTTCAGCCGCTTTTGTATCTTAATCCCCTGACTTACATCATCGAGCAGTTTCGGGCGGTGGTGTTGTGGGGTGAGTTGCCGGACTGGTCCGGACTCACGCTCTACACGCTGGCGGCTATTGCGGCTGCCTGGCTATCGCTCGCCTGGTTTCAGAAGACGCGAAAGGGATTTGCCGATGTCCTCTGAGCATGCCATATCGGTTCATGATCTCGGAAAGGATTACCGGATTTACGGTCGGCCGGTAGACCGCATCCGGGAG
>DCXP01000095.1:1856-4978 GCA_002327725.1 Proteobacteria bacterium UBA2133 | reverse complement strand
GCCGAGTTTACCCAGGACCGGACTCCGGGCATGACCGGGATGGATCGCTGGATTGACTGGGCGCGCGATGATTTCATTGGCC
Source organism: Proteobacteria bacterium UBA2133 (assembly GCA_002327725.1). Lineage (GTDB taxonomy): Bacteria > Pseudomonadota > Gammaproteobacteria > Arenicellales > UBA868 > UBA868. Next base: position 4,896 of record DCXP01000095.1, on the reverse strand, counting down.
ACCAAGCCGCCGCCCAAGAGCGAGCGGACAACAACGTCGATCAACGCCTGGTGACCCTGGAAATTGATGCCGACGGCGCCGACGCTTCCGGCTATGAGCCGATCTGGCAGGGCGATCAGCGGGTCGGCTTTGTGACCTCGGGCGGTTATGGGCACCACACCGGCAAGAGCCTTGCCATGGGCCTGCTGAACACCCAAGTCAATGAGGGTGATGAACCGCTGATGGTCGATGTGGTCGGCCAACGACGCGGGGCCGTGACATTAAGCGCACCGGCCTGGGACCCTGCCGGAGAGCGGATGCGTATCTGAGCAGGCTTGTCCGCCACGAACCGATTCGGGTCAATTCAATGCCGTCAGATCAATTACGTGGGCGACCTGGGCGATCGCGTCGACGTAACGCGAGCGAACCGCACCGAACCAAGCCTCCGTGGCAGCACCTGAAAAACCCCTACCCGCCGATCGCCCAGTTCAGTGCAGACCATATAGAGGCGATCCACCAGACCTCGCTCACGCTGTTGCGCGACAAGGGCATCAAAGTGCTGAGCGCCGAGGCCCGGAAACTTTATGCCCAGGCGGGCGCACCGGTAGTAGATGACGACACCCTGATGGTGCGCTTCGATCCCGACATGGTGCTCGAGACCGTCAGCCAGGCACCGCAAAGCTTCACGATGCATGGTCGGGCACCGGAACACTGGCTCGAGGTCGGGGACAACAACCTGGTATTTGCCACCGTTGGCGGACCGCCACATTACTCAGACCTTGAAGGGGGCCGCCGCGCAGGCACCCACGAGACTTTCCGTGACCTTTTGCGCCTGGCACAGACCTACGATGTACTGCACCTGACCACGCCCATGGTAGAGCCACAGGATTTGCCGCTCAATGTGCGGCACCTGTACAGCACGCGCTCGACAGTAACACTGACCGATAAGCCTACCTTTGTTTATTCACGGGGCCGGCAGGCCGTTGCCGATTCGCTGGAGATCCTGCGCATTGCCCACGGCTTTGACCCGCAAGCGTTCGAAGAACAAGTGCACTGCTACACGGTCATCAACGCCAACTCACCACTGCAACTTGATGAACTGATGTGCGCAGGGATTATAGACTTTGCCCGTTCCCGTCAGGCCATGATCCTCACCCCGTTCACCCTGGCCGGTGCCATGGCTCCGGTGACACTGCCGGGTGCGCTGGCCCAACAGAATGCCGAAGCCCTGGCAGGTATCGCGCTGGCACAGATTGTTCGTCCCGGCGCACCGGTGGTGTACGGCGGCTTCACCAGCAACGTTGATATGAAATCGGGTGCGCCGGCTTTCGGTACACCGGAGTATGTGAAGGCGGCTTTCGCTTCGGGACAATTAGCCCGGCGTTATCACCTGCCCTACCGTACGTCAAACGTCAATGCATCCAATGCGCCTGATGCGCAATCGGCATACGAATCACAGATGTCCTGCTGGGGTGCCATTATGGGTGGCGGCAATATCCTGATGCACGGCGCCGGCTGGCTCGAGGGCGGCCTGACCGCGTCGCTGGAAAAATTCATTATCGATGTGGAAATGCTGCAGATGTTCGCGAGCCTCATGCAGCCGGTCGAGTGCAATGAGGACACCCTCGCCCTTTCAGCGTTTGCTGAGATCGAACCGGGTGACCACTTTTTTGGCACCGAGCATACCCTGGCGCGTTATGACACAGCCTTTTACACGCCACTGCTCTCGGACTGGTCCAACTTTGAAACCTGGAGTGAAAACGGCGCGCAGGACACGACTCAGCGTGCCAACCGGATTGCCCGCCAGGCGCTCGCTGAGTTCACGCCGCCGCCCCTGGCCGATGAGCGCCTCGCCGAAATTGATGAATTCATCGATAAACGCGTTGCCCAGGGTGGGGCAACTCTGAGCGCCTGAACAACCAACGCTCGCCTGCACCGTCTGCACTCGGCGAACGTGCTCCTACGGCAACCCAACTCATACCATCCCCGCTATGCCTTCTCTTGGGAAACTGCAACAATTCTCCCGTGTTCCACTGGCACACACACCCACCCCCATCGAGGCGATGCCCAACCTCAGCGCACACCTTGGCGGAGCCACGCTCTATATCAAACGCGATGACTGCACCGGCCTGGCACTGGGTGGCAACAAGGCGCGTCAGCTGGAGTACCACCTGGGCGATGCGTTGGTGCAAAACGCCGATACCATTTTGATCACCGGCGCCGTGCAGTCAAACTTTGTGCGCATGGCGGCGGCGGGGGCTGCCAAACTCGGTCTTGCCTGTCATATTCAGCTCGAAGAACGGGTGACCGATGCGCGGCCCGAATACCGTCAATCGGGGAACGTATTGCTGGACCGGATTCTGGGTGCGGTAATACACACCTATCCCAAGGGTGAAGATGAGAGCGGCGCAGATAATAATCTGCGGAAACTGGCCGAGGAGCTGCGCGTAGCGGGCAAAAAGCCGTACATCATTCCACTCGCTCCAGGGCATCCCCCGCTCGGAGCCCTTGGTTACGTCCGTGCCGCCAGCGAGATTCTCGAGCAATTGGCCGATGCCGATTACCGGGTCGATGAAATCGTGGTCGCCTCGGGCAGCGGCAATACCCACGCCGGGCTGCTCTTCGGTTTGCGGGCAATGGGCAGCAGCATCAATGTAACCGGTGCCTGTGTACGTCGGCACCGCCAGGCCCAACTCGCTCGAATCAGGGCGCGCTGCCAGGAGATTGCTGAACTGCTGGAGATCAAATCACCGGTCCGGCTACAGGATATCCAGCTGACAGACCATTTCTTTGCTCCGGGTTATGGCCAACTCAATGATGCGGCCCGCGACACAATCCACCTTTGCGCCCGCCTTGAAGCGTTGCTGCTGGATCCGGTCTATACCGGTAAATCCATGGCGGCCTGCATCCAGCGCGCCCGTGATTGCGGCCCGGATCAGTCCATTTTGTTCATACACACCGGGGGGGCGCCGGGAGTTTTTGCTTACAGTGGCCAACTCCTGCCAGCGGGCGGATAGCGATCGCCCTTAAGGCCAGCGGTAACTAGAACCGGTCCAGAGAA
>DCXP01000095.1:0-1468 GCA_002327725.1 Proteobacteria bacterium UBA2133 | reverse complement strand
CATCGGCGCCTGGGTGAGGCCCAGCAGGGTTACGGCACAGCCTGCCGCCAGGCCGGTGGTGCGGAAGATCATGAACTGATCCCCAGTCGAAAGATCAGCCCGACCAAAGGTTATAGCGCAGGATACACCACAGCGCCCAGAGGCCGTCCCGCCAGCCGATTTTCTTGCCCTCTTCGTAGGTTCTGCCAGCATAGGAGATGCCAACCTCGTAAATCCGTAAGCCAGTACCATCGGCCTTACGATAGCGAGCTAGGCGTGCTGTAACCTCTGGTTCGAAGCCGAAGCGATCTTCTCGCAGCGTCAAGTCTTGAATGATCTCCCGACGAAACAGCTTGTAGCAGACTTCCATGTCTGTAAGGTTCAAGTTGCTGAAGATATTAGAGAATTGGGTCAAGACTCGGTTTCCGAGGGAGTGCCAGAAATAGAGCACCCGGTGGGATGCGCCGCCGACAAAACGGGAACCGTAGACCACATCTGCCCTACCGCTTACGATCGGCTCGAGTAGTTTGGGATAATCCTGGGGGTCGTACTCGAGGTCGGCATCTTGCACCAGGATCAGGTCAGCGCTGGCTACATCAAAGCCGGATCTCAGCGCAGCACCCTTGCCCTTGTTTACCGCATGAAAAACAGCCACCACATCGGAGTCAGATGCCAATTGCTGGACCAACTCCCGGCTGCCATCGCCGGAGCAATCATCAACCAGAATAATCTCCTTCTCTATATCAACGGCACGAACTCGTTCGACGATCTCGCGCAGCGTGGCACGCTCGTTATAAATCGGGATGACAACACTGATTTTCACGGTGGTTTTCTTTCAACTCGCGAGTGGTGCGGGGTATCCGTTTATTCTGCCATCAACAGTCGGCCACCCAGAAACTGGGCACTTTACTAGCTGGTATTATCGTCTTGACTGTATGCTGTATCACATCTAAGCCCTCGGCCTTGTTTAGAATAGGGCGTAGTGTCACGGTATGTCAGCGCAGGTGATGCGAATGAGGGAAACTGTAGCCAAACGCTTGGTACCGACAAAAAAACAGCGCAACAGTCGTTGTCGACTTGCGTGGAGTTTATGCTGATCGAGTTGATGATCATGATCGCGATTTTCGGGGATTTCAGACTATGATCCAGAATAACCGGATCAGGACCCAGTCAAGCGAGTTTGCCAACACCCTGATGCTGGCCCGCATCGAAGCCGCGAGGGAGTGCAGTCGAGTGGCAGAGTATAGGACAAATAACCACCCTTCTTGACCCGGTCCATCGGTAGTTTGCCGCCAGCTATACGTCTCTTCGCCGTCCGATCACCCTGAGGCTACCCTGAAATTCCACGCCAGTACCCAATATCCAGCCACTTTTTTCCCTGCTATACACGGTCCTGCTGGGCGTCTGGCAAGCCGCGTCCGATTTGGTCGCCGGGTCGAAGTTAAAACTGCAGCAGACGCTGATCAGAACCGGTCCAGAGAATATGGCG
>DCXP01000022.1 GCA_002327725.1 Proteobacteria bacterium UBA2133 | reverse complement strand
CCAGAATCCTTTAACCCCGGGCTGATGGCTTTTCTCGACGGGTCACCCAGCCCGTTTCACGCTGTTGCGTCGATGCAGCAGGCGCTGCAGGCGCAAGGCTTCAGTGATCTCGATCCGGCAACGGCATGGTCCGTCGGGCACGGTGAGAAAACGCTGATCACGCGTAACAGTTCATCCCTGATCGCCTTTCGCCTGGGCCGCGGGCCGTTGACCGAATCGGGGATCCGGGTCATCGGGGCCCATACCGACAGCCCCTGCCTTCGGCTAAAACCTTCGCCTGATGTCAGACGATCGGGTGTGCTGCAGCTCGGTGTTGAAGTCTATGGTGGCGTATTGCTGGCCCCGTGGTTTGACCGGGATCTTTCCATTGCCGGGCGTGTTACGGGTACCGATGCCCAGGGCCGGCGTCTTTCGCTGCTGATCGATTTCCAGCGACCCATTGTCACGATCCCGAGCCTCGCGATCCATCTCAACCGCGATATACACAAAAACCGCACGATTAACTCCCAGCAGGAGGTCGTGCCGATTCTGTGCGACCTTGCGGACCGGACCGAAGCCGGATTCCAGAAGATGCTCGTTGATCAGGTCCAGCGCCAGCACCCGGAGTCAGACGTTCAGACCGTTACCGATTACGAACTCGGCTGTTACGACACGCAGGGCGCACAACGGGTCGGCATAAACGGGGACTATCTCACGAGCGCGCGTCTGGATAACCTGTTGAGCTGCTATGCCGGTCTTCGCAGTCTGCTTGATGCCAAGGGTGATCAGACGATTCTGCTGGTGTGCAATGACCATGAAGAAGTCGGCAGTGCTTCCGCTGCCGGGGCGCAGGGCCCCTTTCTGCATTCGGTTCTGGAACGGCTTTGCGGTGACGCCGAGACCCTCGCCCGCGTACTGGCCCGATCCCTGCTGGTCTCGGCGGATAACGCCCACGCCCTGCATCCCAACTACGAAAGCAAGCACGACCCGCAGCATCAACCGCGACTCAACGGCGGTCCCGTCATCAAGTTCAATGCCAATCAGCGCTATGCAACCAACAGCGTCACTGCCGCCGCCTTCCGTGACCTGTGCGCCCGGGCCGGCGTCCCTGTGCAGTCCATTGCGATGCGCAGTGACATGGCCTGCGGCAGCACGATTGGTCCGATTACCTCGACCGCCGTGGGCATCGACACTGTGGATGTCGGCGCCCCGCAACTTGCGATGCACTCGCCGCGCGAGACCACCGGCTGGAAGGATCCGGTTCTGCTCTATCGGGTGCTTCGGGAACTCTTCGAATCCGAAGCGCTGTGAATCAGGCGGCGCCCTGAGGGGAGCCGCCTTGGATCTCAAAAAAGGCCGGGCAGAGTGCCCGGCCTTTTCCTCGGTGTTCCTGCGTGCCCCGGTACTTTGGCACCGGAGCAACAGTTTCAGGAATTACTGCGACTGCTCAACCATGTGGTCAACGGCAAGTTTGACATCATCATCGCTGAGATGCGCGAATCCGCCTTTTGGCGGCATGAAGCCGGTTTTGCCCTGAAACCCGACGATCGCGTGCTCATAGAGCAGGTCCATCCCCTGGGCGATCCGCTCCACCCAGGCCTCTTTATCGCCGATCTTCGGTGAACCCGCGACACCCGTAGTGTGGCATGCCATGCAGCCGCTGTTATAGACGGCCGCCCCGTCGGCGTGGGCAGACACCGAAGCAAAACCCAGCAACGCGACACCGATAACGGCAAATTGTTTTTTCACGTTTTTACTCCTTGATTAAAAAATTTGGTTGAGAAACTATCTGATAATTGCCTAAATTGTCGTCACTTGATTTTAGGATCTGTCCCGCTCCCGGTAAACCTTGTGCAGTAGTCAGGATTTGCCGGCGGGTTGGCGCTTCGCACCTTCCCTTTCTGCAGATCAGTTTGACGGACTTTGTGTCACAACTCTCTGGTAGTGTGGAATGCGGTTTCCGGCCAGCGTTCCTGGGCGAGGCGAAGATTAGCGAGGTTGGGTGCCAGGTAGGTAAGCGCGCCCGACGCATCCAGCGCGAGATTCTGGGCCGCCTTCTTTTTTAACTCTCCCAGCCGCTGGGCATCTTCGCAATCAAGCCACCGGACTGTGGCGACCGGCACCGCCTCAAAACTGCACTCCACGCCATATTCGTGCTTGAGACGGTGTGCCACCACGTCAAACTGTAAAATCCCGACCGCACCCAGAACCAGATCGTTACTGAGCATCGGCCGGAACACCTGGGTCGCACCCTCCTCGCTCAACTGATCCAAGCCTTTGTTCAGCGCCTTGGCCCGTAAGGGGTCCGCCAGCCGGACCCGTCGGAAGAGTTCCGGTGCAAAACTGGGGATCCCCAGAAACTTGAGGTCTTCACCGACCGTGAAGGTGTCGCCGATCCGGATCGCGCCGTGGTTGTGCAGTCCGATGATATCCCCGGCCACCGCAGCGCTTGCCGATTCTCGCCGGGCTGCCATGAAGGTAATCGCATTGTGCAACTGCATATCCCGGCCTGCACGCACATGCCGGACCTTAAGGCCCTTGTTAAAGGCGCCCGATGTGATGCGCAAAAAAGCGACCCGGTCATGGTGGGCGGGATCCATGTTCGCCTGGATCTTGAACACAAATCCTGTAAACGATGATTCCTCGGCATCGACGGTCCGGCTCTTGGAGGTTCTCGGCAGTGGTGACGGGGCGTAATCCACAAAGGCATCGATCAACTCGTCGGTGCCTTCATGATTAAGGGCCGAACCGAAGAAGACAGGAGTCAGCTGGGCCGAGAGATAGGCTTCGCGGTCAAACGGATGCGAGGCTCCCTGCAGCAGTTCGATCTCTTCGCGCAGCGTGCGTGCATCATCGGGTGCCGCCGCGTCGAGCTCCGGGTTATCCAGGCCCTGGATCACGCGGGCCGTGGTGCCTCCCGATGCGGCACGATCAAACAGTGAGATGCTGTCATCGAGAAGTCGGTATACCCCGCAAAAATGTCTGCCGGATCCGAGCGGCCAGGTCACCGGGGCGCAACTGATCTTAAGTACCGATTCGATCTCGTCGAGCAGTTCGACCGGATCCCGGCCCTCGCGGTCCATCTTGTTCACAAAGGTCATGATCGGCGTGTCACGCAGGCGGCAGACATCCATCAGTTTGATGGTGCGCTGTTCGACCCCCTTGGCTGCGTCGATGACCATCAGTGCCGAATCCACTGCCGTCAGCGTACGGTAGGTATCCTCGGAAAAATCGGCGTGACCGGGTGTATCGAGCAGGTTGACGATGAAATTCCGATACTCGAACTGCATCACCGACGAGGTAACCGAAATACCCCGCTCCTTTTCAATTTTCATCCAGTCGGAAGTTGCGTAACGTCCGGTCTTGCGGGCACGCACGGTCCCCGCCTCCTGGATGGCGCCACCATAATGGAGAAATTTCTCGGTGAGGGTAGTCTTACCCGCGTCCGGGTGCGAGATGATGGCGAAGGTACGTCGCCGATGTACCTCCCCGAGATGATCTGACATGAAACCGTGACTGCTGGGGTGAAAACGACGGCGGATTATAACCGCCGCGCATCAGTACTGATCAGCCCAGCCGATACACCGCCCAACTGTTGAAGAAAAAAATGGCGAGGATCGCCAGGCTGGCCCAGGCAACACTATTCAGCACCCGTCCTCGCGGTTTGTACAGTAGCGCGATGATAGCCACTCCTGTCATCATGGTGGCTGACAGAGCAGTCAGGGCATGGGTTGCACTTACGTCCTCCAGCAGTGCGCCCGGAAGGTAGAGCACATCGTCGATGGCAAGGATCAGTATATTGAACAGATTACTGCCGAAAAGATTGCCCATCGCCATGTCGACCGCTCCGATCCGCACCGCTGCCAGGGTGACCACCATCTCCGGAACCGAAGTCGCCAGAGCGATAAACAGGGTACCGACAAAACTCTCGTGCCAGTGCATCTGCACAGCCAGCGTTTCGCCGACAAAGGGTAACCACGACGCCACGCTCACGACCAGGACGGCAGCTGCAAGATAACGCACTACGACCTGGGACAGGGACAGATCGGGGTAACTGTCGGGCTCCTGACGGGTGTACTCGCTAAGGGTCTGCTGCGAGTAGACAAACACACTGCGCAGGGCTACGCCGTACATCAGGAAGATCAGCGGAGTATAGACGGCGATATGCCCCAGTAGGACCACCGATCCAAGTACTGACCAGAGCAGCGCAAGGGCAGTCAACCCGATGAGAATCACACCGAACCCTGCGCCGATGATGTGGCCATGGTTGGCGCGCGAGTACACCGATTCGCGCCGGTAGAACAGGTCCAGCAGTCCGATCAGTGCCAGATTAAAAACGCAGCTACCGAGAACATCGCCGACCGCAATTTCTGGAACCTGGGCGATGGTGACCGAACTGATGCCGGTAAAGAGTTCGGGCAGCGAAGTCACTGTACCCAGCAACATCACTCCAACCCAGGTGCCGCCGAGTCCGGTTTTGTCCGAGATAGCATCGCCGTAGTGCGACAGCTTGACTCCGGCAACCCCGATGACGGCAAGACAGGCCGCAAATTGCATCCAGACCGTCGCCATTACAGTGGGCAGCGGTATAGCACGGGTCTCAACGCACTCCCCGGATTTCGCGACGGTCTTTCACAGAACCCTCCGGGCGGAAAGACTGGGAAAACGGCAGCGGTATCTGCGGGTTATAGCGATCGAAGTCGCAGGAGCGCCGGCGGCGAATCCGGTGAATCCGGTACCGGGTATTCCATCTGCTTCGGTTCAAGGCATTAACGGTTCACGCGGGAAACGGCGGTTCCATTCTAACCGCCCAAACACGCCGGCCGATGGAAATTTAGAGAATGCCGTCAACTGGCCATTGGGACGTCGCACACTACATCGGCTGGACATACGGCATAATGGCGCAGGACTCGGCAAAACCTCTGCCCATGGAATCTTCTACTGGTGACTTTCTGACCACCCGCGAAGTGGCGCAACTGCTTCGGGTCAAGGAGCGAAAGGTCTACGACCTCGTCGCCAACCAGCGGATCCCCTGTACCAAGGCTACTGGAAAACTGCTCTTCCCAAGGGCCGCCATTGAAATCTGGCTGGCCGCGAGCCGCACGGGCCCCGGCACCGCAGCGGATACAGGCACTGAGCCCAACGTCATCCTGGGCAGCCATGATCCGCTCCTGGAGTGGGCGCTGAAAGAGTCCGGCTGTGCAATTGCCAGCCATTTCGGCGGGAGTATCGACGGGCTTGACCGTTTTTCACATAGAGACGGAATCGCAACCGGCATGCATATCTATGAACCCGCAGTTGATGGGTGGAACATCGATACGGTCCGTCAGCGCTTCGACGGCCAGGATGTTGTGCTGGTTGAGTTCTGCTGGCGCCAGCGCGGGCTGGTCGTACAGCCGGATCAGGAAAATGTGATTAGCGGCGTCGCTGATCTGTCCGGCCGGCGCATAGTCAGGCGCCTGCCCGGCACCGGCAGCCAGATACTGCTGGATCACCTTGTCAGCCGTGAGGGGATTTCGGCGTCCAGCATCGACTTTTCCACCGAGGCACATACCGAGACCGAGGCCGCGTCAGCGGTCCTGGAGAACCTGGCCGATGCGGCGCTCGGGCTTAAGGCCCTCGCACAACGCTATCGACTGGGTTTTGTGCCGCTCATCCGGGAGCGCTTTGACCTTCTGGTACGCCGTCGGGCATGGTTTGACCCGTCTTTGCAGGCGCTGACACAGTTCTGTGCTTCATCCAGTTTTCATGCCAAAGCGAGATCCCTGTCTGGCTATGACACCAAGGGCCTCGGCACGGTGCACTTCAACGGCTGAAGGAGTTTGCCCTTTATCAGGCCGGGCACCGCTTAAGGCGAGGCATTGGGAAAGAACAGCTGCTGACCGCCGCTGCGGAAACTCGCGATTGCCCTCTGGCCTTCCTTGCCGATCATCCAGTCGATGAACTTTTGACCGGCCAGGGCATTAACATGGGGATGGCGCTTCGGGTTGATCAGAATAATCCCGTACTGGTTAAACAGCGGCGGATCATCTTCATATAGAACCTTCAGTCCCCGTTTGTTGGCAAAGCTGATCCAGGTGGCACGGTCTGTCAGGCAATAGGCGCCCATCCCCACCGCGATATTCAAGGTTGCGCCCATGCCCGAACCGGTCTCACGGTACCAGTCCCGACTGGCGTCGGATGGATCGATTCCCGCCGCGTCCCATAACGCCAGTTCCTTTTTGTGTGTGCCGGAATCATCGCCACGGGAAGCAAAAAGTGCCTTTTCACGACTGATACGTACCAATGCATCACGCACGTTTTCCGCCTCTGACAGTGACGCTGGGTCGGATGCAGGACCCACCAGGACAAAGTCGTTGAACATAAGATCAAAGCGCCTCACACCCCAGCCGTCGCGTACAAACTCTTTCTCATCAGATTCGGCATGGACCAGCAGGACATCACCATCGCCGCGGGCGGCGTTCCTGATGGCCTGCCCGGTTCCTACCGCAACCACATTGACCTTAATGTCATGCGCCTTCTCAAAAAGCGGCAGAAGATGATCATAAAGACCGGAGTTGGCGGTGGATGTCGTCGACTGGATGACAATCCCGGCACGATCGGCTAGCGCCAAGAACGGCAGGCCGGCGAGCAGCACTCCCGTCACAAGCATGCGCCACAGCACCGGCCGGCTTATCGGACCGTCAGCCTTCGCTTGCGCAAACCGCTGATACATGATTGCCCTCTCCTAGCCGTTGCCGGCTCAATAAGTAGCTGCTGCGCTCTTTTTGCCGAAAGCCTCTGCCGGGCGGATGAAGGCCAGCAGGAGATTGACCATGAGTGCCAGCAACATCAGGATGATCCCGAGCGCCATCGCGAGTTCCAGATCACCCTTTGACGTTTCCAACGCGATTGCGGTGGTCATGACCCGGGTTAGATGATCGATGTTGCCGCCGACAATCATCACAGCACCCACTTCCGAGATGGCCCTGCCAAAACCGGCGAGGCAAACCGTCAGGAGCCCGAAACGCCCTTCCCAGAGCAAGGTGATGACCCGATATCCCAGGCTGATGGCGATGGAGGCAAAATATTCGGCGTACTCTGAATTCAATTCCTCGATGGTCTGCCTGGCGAGCGCGATCACGATAGGTGTGATCAGCAGCGTCTGGGCAATCACCATCGCGGTGGGTGTATAAAGCAGCCCGAGTACCCCAAACGGACCTGCCCGCGAGAGGGCAAGATATACCAGCAGGCCGATGACCACGGGCGGCATGCCCATCAGCGAGTTGCTGATCACCATCAGGCTGAAGCGGCCGCGGAAGCGGCCGATGGCGATGGCGGCCCCTGCCGGCAGTCCGATCAATAGCGAAAGTCCCACCGCCGAGAGGCTGACTTTCAGGGAAAGCCCAACGATCTCAAGAAGATCTGCATCCAGCGTGCCGATCAACGAAAACGCGATGGAGAAAGAACTCGATAATTCCTGCATTTATATGTTTTTTTTCCGTCCTTAGGGCAATATTATGGAATTTTCTCATATTGTCAAATATCAGGGACCAACAGGGCGCGAGCCGAGGCCCCAGTTCATCTGCTGTCAGGAATTGAGAACCGAGGCGCTGAGATCGTGTGCGTCGTACCCCGTGATTTTCACCTCGACCCGTTGACCCACCGCAAGCCCCGCCGTATCGGACAAGCGGATCACCCCGTCGACTTCGGGCGACTCGGCATAACTGCGCCCAAGGGCGCCGTCGCCGTCGACCTCATCAATTACCACCACGCATTGCGAGCCCACCCGGTTTTGCAGACGCGCCTTCGACACCTCGGCCTGAACCTGCATCAGTGCTGCATAGCGCTGCTGCGCCAGGGAAGCGTCTACCGGGTCCGGCAGGTCATTGGCGCGCGCACCGGAAACCGGCGAATAAACGAAGCAACCCACCCGGTCGAGCTGTGCCTCGTGCAGAAATGCGAGCAACTGCGAAAAGTCGTCTTCTGTCTCGCCGGGAAAACCGACGATGAATGTGCTGCGGATCGCAAGCCCGGGGCATCGCTGACGCCAGGACTGAATCCGCGCCAGGTTATCCTCCCCGCTTGCCGGGCGTTTCATCATTCCCAGGATACGCGGGCTTGCGTGCTGGAACGGCACATCGAGATAGGGCAGCACAAGACCGTCAGCCATCAATGTGACCAGGTCATCGACGTGCGGATAAGGGTATACATAATGCAGCCGCACCCACACGCCCAGTTCCCCCAGCGCTCTCGCGAGACTGGTGACATCCGGGCGCAACGCTTCCCCGGTCATCAGGTCCGCATGCTTTTTCAGATCCACACCGTAGGCGCTGGTATCCTGGGACACCACCAGCAGTTCGCTGACCCCTGCCTCGACCAACTGCCCTGCCTCGACCAGAACGTCACTCGGATCCCGGCTGGCGAGACGTCCGCGCATGGTTGGGATAATGCAGAAACTGCACCTGTGATTACACCCTTCGGAAATCTTGAGATAGGCGTAATGGCGCGGCGTCAGCTTGACGCCTCCGGGAGGCAAGAGATGATAGAGCGGCTCTTGCAATGGCGGCGCACTTGCGTGCACTGCAGACATCACGCTTTCGGTATCCTCGGGCCCTGTAACCGCCAGAAGATCCGGAAACTTTTCCCTAAGCATCTCGGCCCGGGCACCCAGGCATCCGGTCACGATCACCCGGCCATTGGCGCTCATGGCTTCATCTATCGTGGCAAGTGATTCTTCCACTGCCGCGTCAATAAAACCGCAGGTGTTCACCACCACGACATCAGCATGGTCATAGATCTCAGAAAACCCGTAGCCCTCGGCCCTCAGTTGGGTGAGGATCCGCTCGGAGTCCACGGTTGCTTTGGCGCAGCCAAGACTGACAAAGCCGACAGTGGGACGCGTCACCTGGCCTCCATCGATTACCGCTAGCCCAGCAGTTCGCGGTGGATACCGCTTTGCTGCAGGACTGTCGTGGCGATCTCCTCAACGGAAATCCCCGAGGTGTCCGAAGTCTTGATTCCGTGATGCCGGTAAAGGCCTTCCGCGCGCCGCACCTCAAGTTGGCACTGGGCCAGCTTTGCGTAGGCACTGCCGGGGCGGCGTTTCTCACGGATCTCATGCAGTCTCCGGGAATCTATCGTCAGGCCGAACAGGCGCTCGCGATAGGGGCGCAATACCTGCGGCAGTCCGTCATCGAGAAAGTCATCGTCGGTCAGCGGATAGTTGGCACAGTAAAGTCCGAAATGCATGGCGAGGTAGACACAGGTGGGGGTTTTCCCACTGCGGGATACACCGATCAGGATCATGTTCGCCTGATCATAGGCATCGGGGTTAACCCCGTCGTCACAGTCCATCGCAAAATGGACCGCGTCGATACGCGAGTTGTAGCGCAGCGGGTCGGTGACGCCGTGACTGTATCCGGGCTGCCAGCTCGGAACCACATTCAGCTCCCGGGAGAGCGTACCCATAAAAGAACTGAAAACATCCACCACCAGGGCGTTGGCCTGATCGATCTGCTTACGGTAATCGGCATTGACAAAGGTCACAAAAACAATGGGCCGTGGCCCATCGTTCTCGCTGCTCTGGTTGATTTGGCGAAGCGCGTCATTCAATTTATCATCCGAGTCGACAAAAGGGAGGACCGTGGTCACAAAATGAACCTGTGGAAACTGCGTCAACAGACTTCGGGCCAATTCTTCAGCCGTCAGGCCGGTGCGGTCCGAGACCACAAATACCGATCGTTTCGCAAGACTCATTTTCGTTTCCCCGTCGCTGTCATCAGGCGGATGCCGAATGTATAGCATATCTGCAGGAGTAGTCAGATCATCGTGACAGGTACCCGTGTCATTCCGTTCACCGAGCTCGGCATGGATGCGGTTCCGACCGTGGGCGGCAAAAACGCATCGCTCGGAGAGATGATCAGCCGGCTTGACCACGCCGGTATTTCAGTGCCCGAAGGTTTCGCCACTACCGCCGATGCCTACCGGGCGTTTCTCAATCACGATGGTCTCGGGGGACGAATCGACGCACAACTCGCGCAACTGGATGTCGATGACATCTCGCAACTGACGGCAACGGGTGGGCGGATCCGCAGCTGGATCATCGAGACACCCCTGCCGGAGATACTGACCCGGGAAATCAGCCAGCACTACGCGCAGCTTGGGGAAAATATTGCGGTCGCGGTTCGCTCATCGGCCACCGCCGAGGATCTGCCCGAGGCTTCTTTTGCCGGTCAGCAGGAAAGTTTCCTTAATGTCCGGGGTATCGATAATGTTCTTGCCGCAGTGCGTGACGTCTTTGCGTCATTGTTTAATGACCGGGCGATTGCCTACCGCGTGCACCAGGGTTTTGATCATGCCCAGGTGGCCATCTCGGCGGGAATACAGCGCATGGTCCGAAGCGATATCGGCGCAAGCGGTGTCGCTTTCACCCTGGACACCGAATCGGGCTTCGCCGACGCGGTCTTTATCACGGCAAGTCTCGGCCTTGGGGAATGTGTTGTGCAGGGTGCGGTGAACCCCGATGAGTTCTACGTACACAAACCCACCCTGAAGAACAATAAACCGGCCATCACCCGAAGGCACCTTGGCAGCAAACTGATCAAGATGGTCTATGCGGACCCCAATGAGACAGCACCGGTGAAAACCGTGGATACCTCGGCCGAGGAACAAAGCCGCTTCTCGCTGACGGATGATCAGGTTGAGGCGCTGGCCGGCATGGCGATCACCATTGAAGCGCACTATGGCAAGCCGATGGATATCGAGTGGGGGCTTGATGGCGAGACGGATCGGCTCTTTATTCTTCAGGCGCGGCCGGAAACCGTCCAGAGCCGAAACCACAGGCAGGTGCTGGAGCGCTACCGGCTTAACGGGACCGGTCCGGTGCTCTGCGAAGGACGCAGCATCGGCAGCCGCATCGGATCGGGCGCGGTTCGCGTCGTGCCTTCAGTCAAAGACCTCGACAAGGTCGTCGCCGGCGACATCCTGGTGACCGATATGACCGATCCGGACTGGGAGCCCGTTATGAAGCGCGCAGGTGCGATTGTCACCAACCGGGGCGGACGCACCTGCCATGCCGCCATTATTGCCCGCGAACTCGGCATTCCGGCAGTTGTCGGCTGCGGCAAGGCAACCTCTGCACTTACCGAAGGCCTCGCCGTCACCGTCTCATGCGCGGAAGGCGATACCGGCCGGGTATACCAGGGACAACTTGACTTTGAGGTCGAGCGGATCGACCTTGCCGACATGCCCGAGTTGCCCTTCAAGATCAGTATGAATATCGGCAACCCCGAGCGGGCTTTCGATTTTCAGGGACTGCCCAATGCCGGCGTTGGACTGGCCCGGCTGGAGTTCATCATCAACAACACCATCGGCGTTCACCCCAAGGCCCTGCTCAACTATGACGGGCTGGAATCCGATATCAAGGCCGATGTCGACCGGGTGATGGCGGGCTATGAAAGCCCCGTTGACTTTTACGTGAAAAAACTCGCCGAAGGCGTCTCCCACATCGGCGCCGCCTTTCACCCGAAACCGGTCATCGTCCGGCTTTCCGATTTCAAATCCAACGAGTACGCCAACATGATCGGCGGACGGGAGTTTGAGCCCCGTGAAGACAACCCGATGCTCGGTTTCCGCGGCGCCGCCCGTTACATCGACCCGGGTTTTCGCGACTGCTTCGAACTTGAATGCCAAGCGCTGAAGTTCGTCCGCGATGACATGGGACTGACCAACATCTGGCTGATGGTGCCGTTTGTCCGGACGCTGGCAGAAGCCGAAGAAGTCATCGCCCTGCTCGGTGCCAATGGACTTGTACGCGGCGTCAACGAGCTCAAAGTGATCA
Organism: Proteobacteria bacterium UBA2133; assembly: GCA_002327725.1. Taxonomy (GTDB): domain Bacteria; phylum Pseudomonadota; class Gammaproteobacteria; order Arenicellales; family UBA868; genus UBA868. Next base: position 33,689 of record DCXP01000022.1, on the reverse strand, counting down.
TGATGTGCGAGATCCCGGCAAACGCCCTTCTGGCCGATGCCTTTCTGGAACACTTCGACGGTTTCTCGATCGGCTCCAATGACCTCACACAACTGGCATTGGGGCTCGATCGCGATTCCGGCGATATTGCGCACCTCTTCGACGAGCGCAATGAGGCCGTGAAAGTCCTACTGCACCAGGCTATCTCCGCCTGTCGCAGCGCCGGAAAATATGTCGGCATCTGTGGTCAGGGACCCTCGGACCATCCGGATTTCGCCCGCTGGCTGATGGACGAGGGAATTGAAAGCGTCTCGCTTAATCCCGACAGTGTCGTCCCGACCTGGCTCTACCTCGCGGGGGAAACCGTTTAAACCCCTGCTCCCGCCGGCGCGGCTTGACCCCTGTGATATCGTCCGCCTCCTGACAGCCCCGGCTGGTTTCAAGAACCGGCCGACAACCCGCGCTCATCCGGCCATCAGCCGAAACCGGGCGTCTCAATCCTGGTCACCTGTGAAAAGTCCGATCACTGCCTATCGACAGCTTTTTGTCACCAACGCTCGCCTGGTGGTGTTCAGTTTCCTGATGGCGGTGTACTCAAGTTTCGGCCAAACCTACTTTATCGGCGTGTTCGGGCCGCAGATCCAGGCGGAGTTCGGTTTAAGCCATACGCTCTGGGGCAGCATTTATCTCGCCGGCACGCTGACAAGCGCCCTGCTGATGCCCTTTACCGGCGCACTGATTGACCGCTTTTCGCTGTCGGGCTATGCGCTTGCGGTCGGCCTGGCGCTGCTTGCCGCCTGCGCCTACATCTCGGTGGTGGCTGGACCCATAACGCTGGTGCTGGCGATCTTTCTGCTGAGACACTCCGGCCAGGGACTCGCCTCGCACGTTTCCATTACCAGTATGGCGCGGTATTTTGACCGTGACCGGGGTCGCGCGATCGCCGTTGCCTCCCTGGGTTACAGCGTCGGCGAAGCCGTGCTGCCCTTTCTCGCGGTAGTGCTTATCGCCGTGGTCGGCTGGCGCTGGACCTATGGCAGTGCGGCAATCCTGATCGGGATGACGTTGATCCCCGCGACCCTTTGGCTGTTGAGCAATCATGGCCGCTTCCACCGCCAGTATCTCAAGCAGCTCTCCTCGGCAGAAGGCCCTGCAACCGGCAATACCGTTTCCTGGACACGTGGGCAGGTGCTGCGTGACCTGCGGTTTTATGTGATGAGCCCGGGAATACTGTCCTCATCGCTGATCGGGACCGCTTTCTTCTTTCACCACCTGAATGTCGCGCATGCCAAGGGATGGTCCGGGGAATGGATTACGGGCACGTATATCTTCTATGCTCTCGCCGGGGTCATCACGCTACTCCTGGCGGGCCCTCTCATCGACCGCTTCCGCGCGGTCCGAGTGATCCAGGTCATGCTGATCCCGCTGGCCGCAGGCTGCTTTATGCTCGCGGTTGCCGATCATGCATTCTGGGTCATCCCGTATATGCTGATGCTGGGCGTACACACCGGACTCATACACACCTCGGTGTCTGCGCTGTGGGCAGAGCTCTATGGCACCAGACACCTTGGCGCTATCAAGAGCCTGTATCTCGCGCTGATGGTCCTGGCCTCGGCCCTTGGCCCCGTTATCATGGGTGTCCTGATGGATGCCGGACTCAGCATCTACCGGGTCTGCAGCATCTTTGGGATTTTCGCATCAGTGGGGGCACTGCTGATCGTTGCGGCCATGCGTATGAGGCCCAACATGCCTTCTGACCAATCCACCTGAGTAGCGATGACCGAGTTCGCCGAAGCCACTGACGGTTACCAGGGTCTTGATCCCGAACAGGTACTGGCCGCGGTAGACAGCCAGGGCCTGCACTGTGATGGCCGGCTGCTCGAGATGAACAGTTTTGAGAACCGGGTATACCAACTGGGGCTCGACGACGGCACCACGCTCATCACCAAGTTCTACCGCCCCAACCGCTGGAGCGACGAGGCGATTCTTGAGGAACACGCCTTCTCCCTCGATCTGGCGGCGCGAGAGGTGAACCTGGTGCCACCCATGGCCGACGCAAAGGGGAACACGCTGCGTTTTTACCGCGACTTCCGCTTCGCCCTGTTTGAGCGTCGCGGCGGACGGCCGCCCGATTTTGAAGACGTCGAGCAACTGTGCCAGCTCGGACGCTTTATCGGACGCATGCATGCCATCGGTGGAGAGAAACAATACCAGCACCGGCCGACACTCGATGTCACGACCTTCGGTTCGGACTGTTCGCAGTTTCTTCTTGAGCACGAGTTCATTCCGGCGGATCTGGTCCCTGCCTATGCGTCGCTGACCGAAGATCTGATCCAGAGGGTGACATGGTGCTATCAGCGCTGTCCGGACCTGACACTCATCCGGACGCACGGCGACTGTCATCGCGGCAACATCCTGTGGACCGACGAAGGTCCGCATCTGGTGGATCTTGACGATTCCCGGATGGCCCCTGCCATGCAGGATCTGTGGATGTTTCTGTCCGGGGAGCGCGAGGAGCGCGAACATGCCCTCAATGCCCTCCTCGACGGCTATACCGTTTTCACGGAATTCGATCCGGCAGAACTCAATCTCATCGAGGCACTTCGCACCCTCCGCCTGATGCACTACTTCGCCTGGATTGCCGGGCGCTGGACAGACCCGGCCTTCCCCCGGGCTTTCCCGTGGTTTAATACGCCCCGCAGTTGGGAACAGCATATCCTCGACCTGCGCGAGCAGGCGGCGCTGATGGATGAGCCGCCGCTCACCTGGCAACCGACGGGTTGAATCTGCCGACGTCACCGGCGACGGGCCCGGGCCGGTACCTGGGCTTACAGACTGTCTATCGTTATGGATCCCGCCACGCGTTCAAATTCGCTTAGGACTTTCTCCACGCTGCTGCCCTACCTGTGGCCGGCCGGGCGGCCTGATCTCAAGACACGGGTACTTGTCGCCCTGCTGAGCCTGGTGCTCGCCAAAGCGGCTAACGTCATGGTGCCGCTGGTGCTGGGTCATGCGGTGGACCAGCTCGGTAATCTTGACCAACCGCAGGGCCTGTGGCTCGGGATTCCGCTGGCGGTCATTCTCGCCTATGGTGTGTTCCGCCTGTCTTCGCTGGCGTTAAACGAGTTGCGCGACGCGCTGTTCGCACGGGTTGCGCAGAACGCCGTGCGGGCGCTGGCGCTGAGGGTCTTCAAGCACCTGCACTCACTGTCGGTACGATTTCATCTTTCCCGAAAAACGGGCGCGCTGAACCGTTTCATCGACCGCGGCACCAACAGTGTCCGGTTCCTGCTGTCCTTTGTGGCGTTCAACGTCGTCCCCACCGTCATTGAGTTACTGCTCGTCGGGGGTATTCTCTGGGCACTGTTCGGCTTTGTGTATACCGCGATTACGATAGTGACGATCGCGCTGTATGTGTGGCTGACCTTTCTGATTACGGCCTGGCGTACCCGTATCCGGCGACAGATGAACGACGCCGATAACGACATCGGCGCCCGGACCGTTGACTCTTTACTCAACTTTGAGACGGTCCGTTATTTCAATAACGAGGCCCATGAAGTCGCCCGCCTGGATCAGGCGCTGGCCGACTATGAGAAAGCCGCTGTCCGGACCCGTGAGAGCCTGTCGCTGCTCAACGTGGCCCAGGCGGGCGTGGTCACGGTGGGTGTCACCCTGATGTTGGTGCTGGCAGCCTTTGACATCCGCAACGGCGAGATGACGGTGGGTGATTTCGTGGTGGTGAATACCTACCTGCTGCAGGTCGCGATCCCGCTGAACCTTCTGGGTACGGTGTACCGGGAGATCCGCCAGGCGATGGTGGACATGGAGAACCTGTTCTCGCTGGTGGATGAAAGAACGGAGGTGGCCGACGCTGAGGATGCCAGGCCTCTGCGGCACCAAGGCGGCTGCATTGAATTTCGCGATGTCAGTTTTAGTTATGAGGCCGAACGCACCATCCTGCACAACATCAGTTTTTCGGTAGCCCCCGGCACCACTACAGCCATCGTCGGACCAACGGGTTCGGGAAAATCCACCATCAGCCGGCTGCTGCTGCGCTTTTATGACCCGCAAGCGGGACAAATCCTGATCGACGGCCAGGCTATCCGTGACGTTACCCAGCATTCATTACGTCAGGCCATTGGTGTGGTACCCCAGGATACCGTGCTCTTCAACGACACCCTCTACTACAATATCGCCTACGGCGACCCGAAAGCCGATGAGGACCGCATTCTGGCTGCAGCCAAAGCAGCACAACTGGATGATTTCATCCGGCACCTGCCCAGGGGTTATCAGACCACCGTGGGCGAGCGGGGACTGAAACTCTCAGGCGGTGAAAAACAGCGTGTTGCCATCGCCCGTGCCCTGCTGCGCGATCCCGAGATTTTCTTTTTCGACGAGGCCACATCTTCCCTGGACAGCGCTACAGAACGGGAGATTCAGGGCAACTTCGCCGCGATCTCCAAAGGGCGGACCTCCCTGGTGATCGCCCACCGCCTTTCGACCATCGTCAACGCGGACCAGATACTGGTTCTCGCCGACGGCGAGATCACCGAACGCGGCACCCACCCGCAACTGCTGGCCGATAACCGGCTGTATGCGCAGCTGTGGCAGGAACAGCAAAAGGAAGAGCGTCAGGCATCCGCCGACCCCGGGCCGGTTGTCTTTTCACCGAACCCCGCATGAACACCCAGCCGGATTTCGATATCAGGCGCCTGCAGGACTACCTGGAACCGGTGATCCCGCAGGTCGGAGCCATCCGATCCGTGGAAAAATTTACCGGCGGGCAGTCCAACCCGACATACCTGCTGCAAACCGAAGAGAGCCAATACGTCCTGCGTAGCAAGCCCAGAGGCAAGCTGTTGAAATCCGCCCACGCGGTTGAGCGTGAGTTCCGGGTGATGGACGCGCTTAGCGGCTCCGAGGTACCCGTACCCCGGATGTTATGCCTTTGCGAAGACCTCGACGTGATTGGCGCCGTTTTCTTTGTCATGAGTTATGAGGATGGCCCCATCTTCTGGGATCCGGCACTGCCCGAGCTCAACGCAGACGAGCGCGCCACTCTGTACCATGATGAGATCCGCGTGTTGGCGGCTTTGCACTCGCTCGATCCGACAGGCATCGGCATGGCCGACTTCGGCCGGCCCGGCAGTTATTTCGAACGCCAGATCAAGCGCTGGACCGACCAGTACCGTGCCAGCGAAACCACGTCGATCGACGCCATGGAGTCACTGATGCGCTGGCTCGTCCAGCAGACGCCGGCGGACGACGGCCAGAGTACACTGATTCACGGTGACTACCGCCTGGATAACCTCATCGTTGCACCCGACAAAGCCCGCATACAGGCCGTGATCGACTGGGAACTTTCAACCCTCGGCCACCCCTTTGCCGACCTCGCCTATTTCTGCATGTGTCTTCGCATGCCCAACCATGAACAGATTCGCGGTCTCGCGGGAGTTGACCGGGCTGTTTTGGGAATTCCTGAAGAAGCAGACATCATCCGCCAGTACTGCGCCCTTCGGGGTATTGAGACCATCAGCGACTGGCCTTTTTACCTTGCCTTCAGTTTCTTCAGGCTGGCGGCGATCTGCCAGGGTGTCCTCAAACGGGCACTGGATGGCAATGCATCCAGCGGACAGGCACGCAAGGTTGGCGCGCTGGCGCCATTGCTTGCCGAGATGGGGTTGAACATTGTGATGAGCGGGGAGAGATAAGTTATGGACGCGATTGTCTGTCAGGAGTTTGGGCCGGTTGCGCAGCTTTCCGTGCAGCCGATGCCGGAGCCTGCCCCGAGGGCCGGTGAGGTACTCATCCGCATCGCCTCCGTTGGGGTGAACTTTCCCGATGCGCTGCTGGTGCGCGGGCTGTACCAGGTGAAACCCTCATTCCCTTTTGTTCCCGGCATCGAATGTGCTGGCACCGTTGCGGCGCTCGGAGAGGGGGTGACGGAGTTTGCACTCGGTGACCGGGTCGCCGCGATGAGTCCGCAGTTTGGCACCTATGCACAGGCCGTTTCGGTTCCGGCCACTCATGCCTACCCGATCCCCGATACGCTGGATTTTGATCATGCCGGTGCACTCCTGTGTGCCCACGGCACGGCGTATCATGCCCTGATGCAAAGAGCGGCCCTTCGCGCCGGGGAGACCCTGCTGGTAACCGGGGCGGCCGGCGGTACCGGTCTCGCGGCCGTGCAGATCGGTCACGCGCTTGGCGCCCACGTGATCGCCGCCTGCTCAAGCGCGGAAAAAATCCAAACGGCCAAGCAGCATGGCGCCGATGTCGGCATCAATACCCGCGAAGATGACGTGCACGCAGCCGTTCGGTCATTAACCGGCGGTGCGGGTGCTGATGTCATTTTTGACCCGGTTGGGGGTGATCTCGCGGATATCCTCGCCCGTTCGGTGGGCTGGAACGGCCGCTGGCTTGTCATCGGTTTTGCTGACGGCGCGATTCCGCAAATCCCGCTCAATCTCCCCCTGGTCAAGGGCTACAGCATCGTGGGGGTTTTCTGGGGCAGTTTCTGCGATCATGACGCCCGGCAGGCACAGACCAACCACCAGCAGCTTTTTGAAATGGCGGCGAGCGCCAGTATCACCCCGCACCTGCATGCGGTGATGCCGCTCAAAGAAGCGCCCCATGCACTGTCACAGATCGAGCAGCGCGCCGTACAGGGAAAGATCGTACTCAAGCCATGATCAATCGGGATCGAAACCCGGCCACGGCCATCGGAAGCCTTGGAAATGGCCGGATATCCCTGCTAGCATCACCGCTTCCATCCAGGAGTTAAGCCCTATGGAGTTTGCCTACACTGACAAAGTCGAGGGTCTGCGTCGCCAGATTCAGGACTTTATGGACGCGCATATCGTTCCGAGGATCCCGGACTGGCGCAGGGAAGTCCATGCAGGAATCTACCCGGTTTCCTTCATGGAGGAGCTCAAGACCGCCGCCCGCCAGCAGGGCCTGTGGAATCTCTTCCTGCCCGGCCTCAAGCCGCAGGAACCGGGTACACCGCTGAGCAATCTTGAGTACGCACCGCTCGCCGAAATCATGGGGTCGGTCAGCTGGTCATCAGAGGCCTTTAACTGCAGCGCCCCCGACACGGGCAACATGGAGCTTTTGCACATGTTTGCAACCCCCGAGCAGTATGACCAATGGCTCGCGCCACTCCTGAACGGTGAGATCCGCTCCGCCTTTGCCATGACTGAACCGGACACCGCCTCTTCCGATGCCGCGAATATCCAGACTCGGATCCAGCGCGACGGTGACAGTTATGTGATCAACGGCCGCAAATGGTGGATCACCAATGCCGCGCACCCTGACTGCCGGCTGCTGATCGTGATGGGCAAGACGGATTCGAATGCCGATGCCCATCACCAGCAGAGCATGGTGCTGGTGCCCATGAATACGCCGGGCGTCACCGTCGTCAGAAACCTCACCGTGATGAACCACCATCATCCAGAGGGCCACTGCGAAATCGTATTTGACAACGTACGGGTGCCCGCCAGTCAGCTGCTGGGTGAAGAAGGCTCGGGATTCGCCCTGGCGCAGGCTCGCCTCGGCCCCGGCCGGATCCACCACTGCATGCGCTCGATCGGCGCCGCCGAACTGGCGCTCGCACTGATGACGGCAAGAACCCAGGAACGCAAAACCTTTGGGCGTTATCTGCATCAGCACGGCAGTGTCGCGGAGTGGATCTCACGCTCGCGGATTGAGATCGAACAGGCCCGGCTGCTGGTCCTGAAAACCGCCTGGCTGATTGACGAAAAAGGCGCCAAAGCGGCGCGCAAGGAGATCTCGATGATCAAGGCGCTGGTGCCGATGCTGCATACCACCGTGCTGGACCGGGCAATGCAGACCTTCGGCGCCATGGGCCTGAGCCCGGATACCCCGCTGGCCGATCACTGGACCTGGGGTCGTGCGCTGCGCTATGCCGACGGCCCGGATGAAGTGCATCACCGCGCCGTCGCACGGCTTGAAATCCGGGAAAGTGCCGAAAAGGCTTCCCTTCTCGACGCCTACCTGACCCCGTATGAGCCCGTCTGAGCGGGATCCGTCACGGAGACATCACCGTCCGTCCTGTGTCCTTCAAAGATCAATTTTTTCCACGGCACTCGCGCTTTCTGCCCGGCCAGCGGGCGATCAATATCGGTTTGAGAACGGTACACCTCGTCGGCCTCGTTGTGCTCGGGGTTTCAATACTGACGATGGAAGGCCAGGATCTTCGACCGGGGGCCGCGATAACCGTCCTGCTGTCCGGACTGGGGCTGATGGGGCTGTATATCTTCTCCAACGGAGCCTGGCTGTTTCAGATCTGCGGGCAGGTGGTCTTCCTCAAACTGCTTCTGGTGGGCGCGATGGCGCTATGGCCAGGTACTGCGGTCGTGCTGTTTTTCGCGGTACTGGCCCTGTCTACTGTCGTCGCGCACGCCCCGGCATCAGTACGTCACTACTCGATTTTCCACGGCCGGCGGCTGGATCATCTGTCCTGAGCCACTACCAGCCGTGGTGACGCCTACGTGATCTCCGCTTCCTTTTGGAAAACGACCAGATGATCAACAGCGAGGCGGGCTGACACGTCGTCGCCGATCTCAAAATTGGCGTGGCTCGGAAACAGCGCCAGCAGCGTGATGTCTTCTGCAGTACGCAAGGTATACATGATCTCGGCGCCCTTGAACGCGCGCCGCCGCACCGTTGCCTGAATCGGACCGTCCGGATCATGTACCACGTCATCGGGCCGGATCAGCACCTCGACCAGGGTGTCGGCGGCCAGTTCCAGATCAGCATTGCTGTCCAGATCGCCCAGTGAGGTTACCACGCGGCTCGTTCCAGACACGGTCCCGGGCAGAAAGATTCCGTTACCGATAAAGTCCGCGACAAAATGCGTACGCGGCTGGTGGTACAGATTGTAGGGCGTGTCCCACTGGATGATCGCGCCGTCCGCCATCACGCCAACCTGATCTCCCAGCGCAAAGGCATCGTTCTGATCATGCGTCACCATAACGCAGGTGATGTCACTCTCTTTGAGCATATCGGAAACTTCCTGGCCCATGTGTTCCCGAAGTTCCTGATCAAGATTGGAGAAAGGTTCATCCATCAGCAACAGCAGCGGTTTCGGCGCAAGTGCCCGGGCGAGCGCAACCCGCTGCTGCTGGCCGCCAGAAAGTTCGTGCGGGTACTTCTCCGCATGACGGGAAAGGCCCATCCGGTCCAGCATGTCCCCGACGGCGGTTTTCTGCTCGTGCGCCGATAGCTGGCGCAGCCCCGATGCAATATTCTGGCGAACCGACAGATGCGGAAATAACGCGTGATCCTGAAATACCATCCCCACCCGACGCGCCTCGGGCGGGACCATCGCACCCACGGCCGACACCTGCTGGTCGTTGATGAAAATTCCCCCGGTGAGCAGCGGATGAAATCCCGCGATCGCCCGCAACACTGTCGTCTTGCCGCAGCCACTCGGCCCGAGCAGACAGACCTGCTCGCCGCGGTTGACCGTCAGACTGAGATCAAAAACGGCCCTTTCAAGTTCATAGTTGCAAGAAATGTTGCGTACCTCGAGCAACGGCCGGGGCGCCTTCGACGGAGCCCCGGAATGTCTCGCGGGCGTGACTTGCATATCAATCTAACCCGTCGGCTCGGCAAGGCCCGGGCGGGACCGGGAGATCATCCGGCTCAACAGCAGGACAGGGATCAGTCCGACCGCAACGATCGTAAGGGAACCCAACGCGGCTTCGCCGAGCATCTCGTCCGACGCAAACTGATACACATGAGTCGCCAGGGTTTCGAAATTGAACGGACGCAACAGCAGTGTCGCGGGTAACTCTTTCATGCAATCGACAAAAACGATCATCACCGCAGTCAGCATCGCGCCCCGAACCAGCGGCAGATGGTAACGCACCAGGGTCTGGCCCGCGCGATATCCCAGAGTACGGGCTGCCATATCGACCGATGGGGATATTTTTTCCAGGCTCGATTCGACCTGCCCCAGCGCCACCGCCAAAAACCGTACAACGTATGCAAACAATACGGCGGCGACCGTCCCGCTCAAGAGCAGCCCGGACGAGATCCCCACGGTCTCGCGCAAAAATGCATCCAGCGCATTATCAAATGTGGCGAAAGGCACCAGGATGCCCACGGCGAGTACCGCACCCGGCACCGCGTACCCAAGCGCCGCGACCCGGGTAGTGAGAGCCAGTAACCGCCCGCCGTGAAGCCGCCTGCTGTAAGCAATAAACAAGGCTACGGCCAGTGCCAGTAAGGCTGCGGATGCCGACAGGACAAGGCTGTTGAGCACGTAGGTCTGAAAGGCCGGTGTCCACGAATCTTCAAAATAAACCACCGCCAGCCTGCCAAGCACCAGAACGGGAATCACAAAACCCGCCACGACCGGTAAAGCACACACCACGACCGCAAGCCCCGCATGGGAACCCTTCAGCCGGTACGCCGGCAGCGGCCGGAACCGGCTGCTGGAATGCTGGTAGACCTTCTGGTGGCGCCGGCTGATGCGCTCCAGACTGATCAGCGCGACCACGAACACCAGCATCGTCGTTGCGATCTGGGCGCCGCCTGCCAGACTGCCCATGCCGAGCCAGACGTCGACGAGCCCGGCGGTCATCGTATATACGGCAAAAAAATCCACAGTGCCGTAATCGTTCAGCGTCTCCATAAGCGCCAATGAAACACCGACTGCGATTGCCGGTCGTGCCGCCGGCAAAGATACCGTACTGAAGGTTCTCCACGGTCCCCGGCCAAGGACCCGGCTGACTTCAAGCACATTGACCGACTGCTCCAGAAAAGCCGAGCGCGCCAGCAGATAAACATAAGGATAGAGCACCAGACCCATAAAGATGATGGCGCCGCCCAAGGAACGAATCTCGGGGAAGAAGTAATCGCGTGCGCTGTGCCAGCCAAAGACTGCGCGCAGCAGTCCCTGAACGGGGCCGGCGTATTCGAGAAAATCGGTATAGGCATAGGCAATCACGTATGCCGGGATGGCAAGCGGCAACAGCAGTAACCACTCAAAGACACGTCTGCCGGGAAACCGGCACATCGTGACCAGCCATGCGGTTGAGACACCCGTGAGGAACACGCTGAGGCCGACGCCCAGCATCAGCCAGAGTGTATTACTGAGGTAATCCGGCAACGCGGTCCGGACCAGATGATTCCAGACGTCGTCACTGGAACCGACGGCGAAAAACAGCACCGCCCCGACGGGCAGCAGCGCCAGCAGTGCCAACAGCACTGAACCGAGGGTCCAGGGACTGACCCGGGTCGTGCGCCGAAGCTTCATGCCCGGCGTTAATTTCAGTTCAGATGGGATACTTGCCATCGCTGCTCACGCGACCGGGTGCCGCCAGACACGAAATGCCAGTCCCGGGGCTAAGCTTAGGCCCAACACGGCGAGGCACCTATCAATTGTTGTACCGAACCTCATCGGCCAGGCGAATGGCCACAGCCCGGTTCTGTGCCACGTCCGTGAGGTTCAAGGCATCCTCCTTGAAAGGTCCCCAGGACTTCTGCAGGTCGTTCCAGGGAATCCCGGCTTTGACAGGATACTCGCCGTTTTCCTGGACATACATTTGCTGTCCCTGATCACTGGCGAGAAAAGCCATCAGTTTGAGGGCGTTATTCTTGTTCGGCGCATGCCGGGTCAGCGCCATCCCGCTGACATTCATATGCGTACCGCGACCGTCCTGGTTCGGGAAAATGACATTGACCGATTCGGCCCACGGCACCTGCTCCGGGTCTTTCAGCATCTTGGCCATGTAGTAGTGATTGATCACCGCGAGATCGCAGACACCTTCCTTGATAGCCTTAACCTGGGCGCGGTCATTGCCCTGGGGCTTGCGCGCAAGATTATTCTTGACGCCGGCCAGCCATGCTTTCGCCGCCGCTTCTCCGTGGTGCGCAATCATGCTGGCGATCAGCGCAACCATATAGGGATGCTTGCCGGATCGGGTGCAGATGCGCCCTTTCCATTTGGGATCCGCCAGATCTTCGTAACTCAGAATCTCTCCCGGCCCTACGCGATCCTTTGATGCGACGATGATGCGCGCCCGGGTCGTCAGCCCAAACCAGTGACCCTCTGAATCCCGGTAGTGCGCGGGGATATTGTTCTGGACGGCAGCCGCGCTAACCGCCTGGGTGAGTCCAGCATCCTTAATGTCGGATAAACGCCCAATGTCCACGGTAAACACCAGGTCGGCCGGGGTGTTTCGCCCCTCGCTCTTAAGGCGCTCCAGCATACCCTTTTTGGCGAACACGGAGTTCACCCTGATGCTGGTTTGCTCGGTAAAGACGGCAAACATCGGATCAATCAGCTGGGGCTTTCGGTAACTGTAGACGTTGATTTCGCCCGGCTCTGAAGCGAGCACCGAAGAAGGGGAAACACCGACCAGAAGGGTCGACAGGATCAAACGAAAAGTGCTGAGAAGAACTACATGCATGAGAGGCTCCAGGCTGTGATCAGGCAAATGACGTGTTAATTACTAATACGAATCATTCTCATTTTAATAAACGGAACGATTTTGTCAAGATTTGCCGTGGTCTTTATTGACCGAGGTCAGAAAACCCCCCGAATAACCCTGCCCTGACCCTAAATCTGGGTTTTCAGCAGCGTGCTGATTGCGCGCGAATGGCCGATATCGCCCTTATCGTGGTAGGACTCATGGTTGGATTCAATCTCCTTGAGCCGATAACGGTAATTAACCATGAGTCCCGCCGAGCGCTCCTGGCCGTGCCGGCTGACATCCGCCGGGAAATTGATCCGCTCGACACTGGCGCCGTTGGAGAGGTGGAAATTCGCCACCCGGTCACGCGCATCATCACCGTGTTTCTCGCGCACCAGGTAATGCGCTGCCAGTACGGTCAGGGCCTGACGGGCTTTGGCCAGCGCTGCCGCGTCGCGCAGCCAGCTGCGATCAACAAACATCCGCTCAAGGGCACCGGCGTCGGCCAGCGCCTGCAAGCCTTTTTGCACACGCGGGTGCTGCTCACCACTGGCGCGCTCGCGCTGCTCGTTCAGCCAGCGACGGAACCCGGGCAGCGGTGACAGCGTGGCAAAATGCTTAAGCTGTTTGTGGTCACGGCTCAGCCGGTCGACCACCCGCTTGATGAGAAAACTGCCGAAACCAACACCATCAAGACCGGGCTGGGTCGCCGAGATCGAATAAAACACCGCGGTATCCGCCTTATCGGGGTTGAGTTCGCCATGATCGATCCGCAGCACATCATCGATACGCTCGGAGATGCCATCGGTCAGCGCCACCCAGACAAAAATCAGGGGGTCGTTGGGCATCTGCGGATGAATAAATGCAAAGCAGCGCCGGTCGGGTGCCGCCAGGCGGTGCTTGATGTCCTGCCAGGAACGAATGGCATGGACCGCCTCGTGCTCAGCAAGGGTTTCCAGCAGTGCCGCCGGGGCGTCCCAGGCGATCCGGCGCAGCTTGAGAAAGCCCACATCGAACCACGACGCGAGAAGATCCTTGAACTCACGATCAAACGCGGAGAGCCGCGGATCACCCCTGCGGATCTTGAGTAACTGGGCCCGCATGTCGGCAAGAAACTTGACGCCTTCGGGCAGGTCGTTGAACTGGGTCAGAAGGCGTACCCGCGGGGATTTCAGCGTCCGGCGCAGTTCTGCTTCGGCGTCGAGTCGTGCCGGCAGATCTTCGGATGAACGATCAGCATCAAGCGCCAGCCATTCGCGGGCCGCCTCGCGCAGTGCTTCGTCTTTAACCCCGTATTCAAAGGCCAGCAGTTTCAGGAAATTCTCGCGGCCGGTGAGATCAAGATCGAGATAGACCCCGCCAAGGCGGGCCGCCCGGGCCCGGGCGGATGCCGCACCACCGGTCTCCAAAAGACAGTCATCAATCTGCCGGCGAATGAGATGCAGGTCTTCTGCCGGCAGCCCGGGGCGGACCTTGCCGGTGATGCGGCTGAGCGCCTCTTGTTCAACCTCTACCCAGGCCCGGCGTAACTGCTTGAGGCCTTTAAGTCCAAAACTGGTTGATAGATCCATGTGCTAGGCCTTCACCACTGATTCAGAAAACATTCCCGTCAGCCACCGCCATTGCGCAGCGAGCGTTGTCATTACCACCACGCTGCGGCATTGACCTGGATATCTTCCATGGTAATGCCCGCGGCCGCATCCCTGCAGAGAAAGGCAATCAGCGCGCCGATCTCACCGGGCTGCACCAGCCGTTGCTGCGGTGACTGACTGATAAGCGCGGCGATCTCCTGCTCATAACTCGTGCCCTGCTCTTTCGCTTTGGCCTGAAAACTTCTGTTCAACATATCCGTCTGCACCCAGGTCGGACTGACGACCGTTGCGGTAATGCCATGCGCAGCGCCCTCGAGCGCCACTGCCCGGTTGAGCCCGAGAAGGCCGGATTTGGACGCGCAGTAAGCGGCGTGTCCGGATACTGCGGTTCGCGCTGCCGTGGAGCCAACGCTCACAATGCGGCCCCACTTGCGCGCCATCATGCCCGGCATGCAGGCCTTGACCATCCGGAAACAGCCGTTGAGATTGGTGTCGATCACATCGAGCCACTTCTCTTCATCATGCTCGCTGACGGTCTGCTGGGTTCCGATCCCGGCAGAATTCACCAGGATATCGACGGGGCCGAGTTGCTGCTCCGCTTCTGAGACAAACGCCCTGACGCTCTCGGTATCGCGAACATCCAGCACCCCGCCCCACACCGGCGGTCCGATCTCATCCAACTGGCGCAGCGATGCATCAACCACGGTTCGCGCACCGAGCGCAACAGAGACACCCTGCCGGGCGAGTTCAGTTGCGGCAGACAATCCAATCCCGGCAAACCCGCCGGTCACGATGGCGGCTCTTTTTTGCTTCCGGGAAGCTGCCTCAGTCATGCCCCAATGCTCTCGTTTCAGCCGGCCGACTGATCAAGGGCGTTCAGAATATCAGCCGAGAGGTCCTCGACATTCTCAAGGCCGACCGAGATCCGCGCGAGTCCCAGGCTGATGCCATGGGCCTGGCGCTCTTCTTCAGTATAGTTGTTATGGGTCATGCTGGCCGGGTGCTGCACCAGGGTCTCGGCATCGCCCAGACTGACGGCGCGCTGAGCCAGCTGCACGGCATCCATAAAGCGCACACCCGCTTCGTAGCCACCACGAAGTTCCAGGGCAATCATGCCGCCAAATGCTTTCATCTGCTCGCAGGCCAGGGCGTATTGCGGATGCGAGGGCAGACCCGGGTAGTACACCTTTTCGACCTGTGGATGGGACTCAATCTCACGCGCCAGCGCCAAGGCACTCTCGCAGTGGCGCGCCATGCGCAACTCCAGCGTCTTGATGCCGCGCAGCAGCAAAAAGGAATCGAACGCCGACAGCACCGCTCCGGTCATGTCTTTAAGACCGATGGTACGAACGCTCAGCATATCGTCAGCGGGACCGATAATGGCACCGGCAATCAGATCACCATGCCCGCTGAGATACTTGGTCATTGAGTGCACCACAAAATCCGCCCCGCACTCCAGAGGACGCTGCAGATAGGGTGTACCGTAGGTATTGTCAACAATCACCCGAGCGCCGTGGGCATGGGCCGCCTCGGAAACCTCACGGATATTGATGACCCGCATATTCGGGTTGGTAGGCGTTTCGAAAAACACAAAGCACGTTTGAGGCGTCATTGCGCTTGCCATCGCGCCGGGCTCGGTGAGATCGACAAAACGCACCTTGACGCCAAAGCGCGAAAGCCCGTGCTCCATAAAGGCAAAGGTGCAGCCGTACAGTGTCTTGTCCGCGATGATCTCGTCACCAGACTGAATAAAAGACCACAGCAGTGCGGTGATGGCGCCGATCCCGGACGCAACAGCAACCGCCGCCTCGCCGCCTTCGAGGCCCGCCAGACGTTTCTCAAGTACTGACTGGGTCGGATTGCCGACGCGGGCATAAATATAACCCGGTGCTTCACCGGAAAAGCGCTGCTGACCCTGCGCTATGGATTCAAAGGTGTAGGTCGCATTGAGGTAGACGGGCGGATTGAGCGCACCGTGATGGCCGGCGGGGTCGTAGCCGGCATGGATGGCTCTGGTGCTGAACCCCTGCGCGGCATTGTCCTTCTTCTTGCTCATACAGCGATTCTAAGGCTTTGAAGACCGATACCGAGGCCGGGCTTATTGGGAGATTTCCCAAATGGTATACGGATCGTGTTCTGACTTACGTTCTGGCTTCAGTCCAGGGTCACCCCCGCGCGCTTGGCGACCCACTGGTGAAACTGTGCCGTGGCGGGATCCATTACGGGCGTGAGCAGGCTGCGGTCAAACCAACTAAAGCCCCCTGCTGATTTGCTGGCCTCGGTTGCCGGAAAAGGGACCCCGCACCCTTGATGAAGAATGATCTCAGCAATTCGCCGGCATCCCTTTCACGATCGGATCGATAGATGCCGTATCAATCCATCGGCCAGCGAAACTCCCGGTCAATGCCCGCCATCTTGACTCCCGTGAACGCGGAGGCCTCGAATGACATAGCGCGAAGATCCTCGGTCTCCAGGTTGCGCACGCTCGACTTGCCGCAGGCTTTGGCCAGGGCGGTGATCTCCATCGTCATGGCCGTCAGATAGCGCGCTACGCGCTCGGCGCCTGCCGCCACGTCCATGCGCTTCTCGAGTTCGGAGTCCTGAGTCGCCACGCCCACCGGGCAGAGTCCGGTATGGCAGTGATGACAGGCGCCCGGCGAGGTGCCGAGACGGCGGTAGTCCTCTTCATAGCGGGGCGAATTGCAGCCCAGCGCGATCATCGCGGCGTTGCCGATCATCACCGCGTCCGCGCCCAATGCCAGGCACTTGGCAGCGTCGACACCGGAGCGGATACCGCCCGCGGCCACCAGGGTCACCTTGCCGCTCATACCGCACTCGTCGAGCGCCTCGCGGGCGGCGGGGATGGCCGTCATGCAGGGAATACCGGTGTGGTCCAGCAACAACTCCGGAGATGCGCCGGTGCCGCCTTCGGCGCCGTCCACCACGATCACATCGGCGCCGGCCTTGGCGGCAATGGCGACGTCGTAGCGCGGGCGGGTGGCGCCCATCTTGATGAATATCGGCACCTGGTAATCGGTCGCGATGCGCAGCTCCTCGATCTTGACGGCAAGATCGTCGGCACCGAGGAAGTCCGGATGGCGGACGGTCGAACGCTGATCGACGGCTTCCGGCAGGGTGCGCATCTTCGATACCCGGGGCGAGACCTTCATGCCGAGCAGCAGCCCTCCGGTGCCCGGCTTCGCGCCCTGCCCCACCACCAGTTCCAGGCCGTCCGCGCGGCGCAGATGGTCGAGATCCAGGCCGTAACGCGCCGGGGTCATCTGATAGACCAACTGCTGGCTCGCGGCGCGTTCCTCCTCGAGCATGCCGCCCTCGCCGGTGCAGGTCATGGTGCCGACCTTGGACGCCCCGTGACCGAGGGCCTCCTTGGCGCTGGCGGACAACGCACCGAAGGACATTGAGGCGATATAGATGGGTATCTTGAGCTCGATCGGCCGTTCGACCAGACCGGAACCGCCGCCCAGGACCGTAGTGGTGTCGCAGCTCTCCCGGTAGCCTTCCAACGGCAGACGTGTCATGGACGCCGGGACGAAGGTCAGGTCATCGAAGGTCGGCATGCGTTTGTTGAAGGTGTTATAGCCGCGTACCTGATAGCGGCCCAACTGGGCCAACGCGTGCACCTCGGCGATGGCGGCCGGTGTCCAGCGCGTGGAGCCGCCTTCGTCGTAGGAGGAGGGCACCCCGGGCGGACGACCGGCAATCGCGCCATCACTGAATTTGACGGCCTCCTCGGAGGGCATCTCGAAGGGGTAGATATAGGGTTTTGTCAGATCATGAGCCATGCGTTCGCATCCCGACTTTCAAAGTACCAAAGACGTTGACTGGATATGACCTTGCGCCAGTCATGGGCGCTGTCGTCCAGACCGTATCCCGCCAGCAGTTGTTCAACGGATGCCGCCTCTTCGGGCTCCGGTTCGACCACTTGGGTATCCACACCGAGGGACTCGATGTCTCCCAGCACCCACACCTGACCCTCCCACAGGGCATCGGCGCAGGAGGTGCCGGCGCCGCCCAGGGCGATGATGCGTCCGGCATGGGCCATGAATCCCGACTGGTAGCCGAGTTTCCCCTCGACGATGATGTCGCCGCCCTTCATCGCCACGCCACAACGCGGGCCGCAATCCCCCTTGACGTGGATGGTGCCGCCCAGCATGGAGGCACCGACCGACATGCCGGAATAGCCGTTGACCGTGATGTGGCCGGATGCCATGGCCTCACCGGTGCCCCAGCCCGCATCGCGACCGATCTCGATGGTTGCACCACTGTTGAGCCCGCCGCAGTAATAACCGACGCTGCCTTCGAAGCGGACCCGCGCTCCCGCCGGCAGGCCGATGCCGAGGTTGTGCCTGGACAGGGTCTCCTTCACGCACACCGCGTGACCGTCGGCCACGGCGGCCTGGATTTCCTGGTTGATGGTGCGGATGGACCGATCACCCACGGTGATAACAACTTCACTCATGCGGCTGCCCTCTGTGGCCCGACGGTCCAGGTGCGCGTGAGCGACGGGCCGTCGTAGTTGATGACATGACACTCGTCGCGCACCACCCGGCGTACCGCCTGCTCCTCGGTGGCGGCGGCCAGTTCGCCGCCATCCTCCACCGTGACCAGCGGCTTCATGGCGAAGCGATCCTTGGCGAATCCGATGCCCTGGGTGTCGCTGATCATGAAGGTGAATACGCCATCGATGGCGTCGATGGACTTGTCGAGTGCCGCTTCCCGACTGAGCCCCTTGCTCATTTGGTCGGAAACCCACACCGCGATCAACTCGCTGTCGTTCTGGGTCATGAAGCGGTAGCCCTGCTGCTGCAGGCGCTTACGCCACGAGTAGTAATCGGTGATCTGACCGTTGTGTACGATGGCGACATCGGGAAAAGGCCGCGCCCAGAACGGATGACTGGCAGTGGGCAGCACTGACGACTCGGTGGCGAGCCGCGCATGGCCCAGACCATGGGTTCCCATCATTTCCCGCACGCCGTGCTTGTCGGCGACCGCCCGGGCGTCACCGACATCCTTGATGATCTCCAGGGACTTGCCGAGTGACTGAACCTCGATGCGGTCAGCGATGAGATCCGCGTCGTCGATCCAACGCACCAAATCCGCCGGCTCGCTGATCAGCATGCGCACCGCGTAGTGGCGGTCGCCAGAGTCGTCGATAACGGGTTCGGACAGATAGTCGGCGCCGTGGGCGCGCAGTATGTGCGCAAATTCATCCAGGTCGCTGTCGAGGTGGGCCCTCGAAAACCCCATCAGCCTGAGCTTGTAGCCGGTCTCGCACAACTTCGAATAAACCGCAAAACCGGTGGAATCGGCGCCGCGGTGCGCTTGTGCATCCATCAATTCGACAAGATCGTTGCCGACGGCGCCATATCCGCGCAGGATTCTGCCCGCTATGCCACACATAGTTTGTTGTCCTCAGATATTATGTTCATGAATGGATGAGCGCGAGGTCTCGGATGGAGATTGCCCGCGCCCCGTTCCGGGTGTGGAAGACACCGGACTTTTTTTCGCCAGCGCGTTTTGTTTTCATAGCAGCTGGCTTGTTTCCGGAGTCGGTTGACGATCTCTCTTGCATACTGTATCCAGTCTCCATTTTTCATTCAAGCCACCGATCTCAGACCCTGTGGTGCGGACGATCAGGTCTCGGATCAGGACCGGCGTGAACACCATCGCAGGAAAACCCGGCGTGGGTGCAAAGACAACGAGGCATCTCATAAACACTCTTTCCAACCAGACCCCGCAGCAGTTGGCCAGCATCCAGAAATGCTTTTGCTGTGGCCCTGCCAATGCCTCTGGAAGATCCGGCACCCAGAATCCGCTTACCCGAAAAATCCATTGTGGGCTCCTGTTGGTATTGGCTTGCAGACATGCCATCTATCCGGCAGTGCCCAGATAAGCCGCCTGCACGGCCGGGTTCACTGAAATCTCTGCCGGTGTTCCCACTGCAATGATCCGCCCCTGATCCAGCACGTAGACGCGATCACAGATTCCGGTAATGAAATTCAGATCGTGGTCTATCACCACCACCCCGGCTCCGATCAATTCCGCCATCGAGCGTACCCGGTCGATCATGTTGATGGATTCATGGTCGCTCATGCCGCTGGTCGGCTCATCCAGCAGTAAAAAGTCCGGCCCCGCAGCGGCGGCCCGCGCCAACTCAAGCCGCCGCGCACTGCCATAATCCAGCTCAGAAGCCCGCCGATCACGGTGCTCCCACAATCCTGCCTGGGCCACCAGCGTATCGACCGGTGGCAAGGTGCGGTTTTGGCGAAAACGGGTCGCCATCAGGTGTACCACCCCGATGTTTTCCCGTACGCTGAGGGCGGAGAACAGGCGGAAGTTCTGAAATGTCCGTGCCAGGCCAGAGCGTGCAATGCCATACGGAGATAACCCGGTGAGCACAGCGCCATTAAGTTCAACCCGACCAGAGTCTGATTTAACCAGACCGGTGATTACATTCAGCAGCGTAGTCTTGCCGGCCCCGTTGGGGCCGATCAGGCCAACCACTTCCCCGGCCGTTGCCTCCAGCCCGGCATTATCCAGTGCCTGGTAGCCTCCAAAATGCACAGTGACCTTTGCCGCTTGCAGGACTGACCTCGATGCTGTAGCAGGGATCGGGGTTGGCGCTGGTGGCGACTCCGCCCGGCGCAGTCGTTGGTAAAGCCAGTGATCCAGTTCCCAGTTACCCAGCAACCCGGCAGGTCTGAGAATCATAAATCCCAGCATTGCACCGCCCAGGAAGATGTCGGTCAGTCCATCGCGTAACAGCCAGTTCATGCCCGACACATCCATGCCCGACAGATTGCGGGTCAATTCGCTGCCGGCGGTAATGATTACTACCCCGACCAGGGTTCCGGCCACGCTGTTGCGACCTCCAACGATGAGCATGGTCAGGGTCAGCAAGGTATAGTCAAAAAAGAACAATCTGGGATTAATACTGCCGAGTTCAAATACGCGAAGCGCCGATCCGGCAGATACCACCGCCACGGATAATAACAACGCGATCATCTGCTGTACTGCAGGATCGATTCCCATGACCCGTGCCGCCAGGTCATCTTCCCGGGCGGCCTGTGCCAGGCGGCCCGCCCGGGTTTCCTTGAATAATCGGGCCAGTGCGATCGCTCCCGCCAGGATCAGGTAAATGGGTAATTTGCCTTGCAGTGTGGCATTGCCGAGCGGGCTGAATGAGAGACCGGTCTTTCCGCCCCGGGTCAGATCGATCCAGTTGCGTGCGACTTCGTGGACTACGAACAGCAGCGCCAGGGTGATGACAACCGCCGCTACCGCGCCGGACCGTGCTCCCGAACGGGATAGTGCCAGCCCGATCACAAAGGCAACGATGATGGTCAAGGTCAGTGCAACCATTCCGGACTGCAGTGGCGTCAGGTCGATCTCGGCCAATCCAAACGGCGCATTGGGTATCTGTCGGAGTTTTCGCTCCGGGGAGATGGCACAAATGGCAAAGGTGTAGCCGGCGATAGCACCAAAGCCGATGTGCCCGAAAGACAATACGCCGGTATTGCCAATGTAAATCTGGAGTCCGAGTACCACCACTGCGTTAATCAGCATTTGAGTGACAAGGCTGTTACTTGAAGCCTCACCATTGGCGCTGTACAGCAGGCTGCCACCCAGCAGTAACAGAAACAGAGAAACTGAGCCCAACGTGGGCGCGATAGCGCGCCGGAGGGGATCAGTCTGCATTAAACGCGCTCGACCCGGCGTACTGTGATCAAACCCTGTGGTCTGAATACAAACAACAGGGCGATAAGAAGAAACACGATGCCGTCGGTCAGTCCGGCGGTCCCGCCGGGCAGGCGGGAGATCAGCAGCACTTCGACCAGGCCAAGGGTGATGCCGCCCAGCACGGCGCCACTGAGACTGCCCAGGCCGCCAATCAAGGCCGCCAGCACCCCTTTAAGCATCGGGTTAAGGCCGGCAGTGGGCCCGGCCTGTCCGCTGCGCATCAGCCAGAAAATTGCGGCAACTCCGGCCAGAACCCCCGAGAGTACGAAAGCGCCGCGAATCACCCGGTTGCTGCGAATACCCATCAACCGGGCCGTGTCGAAATCTTCTGCAGCGGCACGCAGGCTGACGCCGAACATGGTGCGCTGCAGCAGCCAGTAGGTACCCAGCAGCGTCACCAGGGTGGCAGCGATGACCGCCAGGTCGAAGACCTCCAGGCTGAGGTCGCCGATGCGCCAGGTATCAAAAATCCAGCCGGGTCTGGGGAACTGTCGAAAGTTTGCCGACACATACATCACGAACAGTGCCTGCACCAGAAAATGCACGCCGAAGGAAGTCATCAGCATGGTGAAATCAGGCGCGCCGCGAACCCAGCGGAAGGCAACGAACTCGATAATCACCGCAGTGAGAACCGCGACAACAATGACGGTGGGTGCGATGAACCACCAGTTGAAGCCGCTGGCAAAAAGCCAGTAACTGGTATATGCACTTACCGTGATCAGTTCCCCATGGGCAAAGTTAATCAGGTGCATCACGCCGAAGATCACGGCAATACCCAGGGCCAGCAGGGCGTAGATGCCGCCCCGGCCGAGGCCGTCAATAATCTGCTGGATGAGTTCGATCACGCGTTGCCTCCAGACTGACCCAGGTAGGTTTCAAACAGGTCCTCGCGGGCTGCGAGTTGTGCAGCGGGGCCGTCAGCGACGATCTCGCCCGAGCGCATGACGTAGGCCCGGTCGGCTACCGCAAGCATCCGCTGCGCATTCTGCTCTACCACGAACAAGGTGCGACCGCTTATGCGCAGGCGGGTGATCAGGTCGAATACCTGCTCGACCAGCACCGGAGCCAGGCCCAGCGATGGCTCGTCCATGAGCAGCACGGCCGGGTCACTCATCAGCGCACGGCCGATGGCGAGTTGTTGTGCTTCACCGCCGGAAAGATAGCCGGCCTGAGCTGAGAGCCGCTCCTTAAGCACCGGAAACAGTGTAACCATTTCATCCAGCAGTTCCTGCCGCCGACTGGCCGGTTGGGTGACGCCGCCGACCAGCAGGTTCTCGCGGACTGTGAAGTCGGAAAAGATTCGGCGGTGCTCGGGTACCAGCGCCAGCCCGGCCCGCAGCATTCGATCGGGCGCCCAGCCGGTGACGTTCTTATTATCCAGGGTGACCCGCCCGGCCGATGGCTTCAGCAGACCCGCGATCGTCGCGAGCAGGGTAGTTTTTCCGGCGCCGTTGGGGCCGATGAGGCACACGACCTCACCGGCCTGAACGGTTAGCGCAACGTCCCGAACGGCTGTGATGGTGCCGTAACGGGTGATCAGTGACTCGATATCGAGCACCTTGGCAGGCGCTGTGGATCAGTCGTAAGTCGCCGCCAGCGTAGGTGCTCCGTTTACGACCCGGTGAACGTATACCGGTTTGCTCGGTGCTCCGTTAGCGCCAGAGTAGGATAAGGTTCCGGTGGCACCAATGACCCCATTCAGCCCACCAATCGCAGCCCCTAGAACTGCCGGATCCATTGAGCCAGTGCCAAGGTATGCCTGGATGATCACGGCAATGGCATCAACAGCAAGACCACCGAAAGAGGCATTCTCCAATGGTGCGCCTCGGGCTGCTGCGTAGCCATCCGCGAGTGCCTTGACGCGACTGCCCTCGGCGGGGAAGGAGTGGGTGGTGTGGTAGAAGCCTTCAACGCCCTTGGTGAAATAGCCGCCCGTCGCTTCGAAGGCATCGGTCACAAGGTAGTTTGTTTTTACCCCGGCACCATCGAGTTGGCCACGCAGCACGGCACTCTGAAAAGACAGCATAGCTGAGTAAACAACGTCAGGTGCGGATCCCGCAGACGCCATGGCATTTGCCTGAGCCGAGAAATCCATATCGTCGATCGGTACGAAGGCGTAGTCAGTTGTTACTTTGCCGCCGCCCGCTTCAAAAACTTTGGTGAAGATAACAGGGTTGTAGCCGAAATAAGGCCCGGGAGCTGAGAAGGTAACAGCGGTTTTCCAGCCCTGGTCAAGGGCGAATTTGGCCGCGGCGGTAGCCTGGGCCGTATCATCAAAGGCAACCAGGAATGACATGGCTGAGGCATCAGCCAGCGTCGGTTCGGTTGAGGCGACAAACAGCGTGGCAACCTTGCCCGCAGTAACCTGCAGCAAGGGCTCGCCAAAATCCGGGAACGGTGGGCCCAGGATAGCGGATACACCGGCATCAACGAGTTCCTGCCCGGCCCGTTGGGTCACCTCCGGATCACCTTCGATATTCTTGACAGTGAATTCGATTGGGGATCCATTGACGCCACCGGCGCAGTTGACCAACTCAACAAAATAGATCGCGGCTTCACTTGCGGGCTTGTCGGCAAATCCTCCGAGGTCAGAAAAATCAGCAGCAAAACCGATTTTCAACGGCGCGCCATTTGGCGCCGCTTTACAGGCGTTGAGGTTGGTTGCCAGTACCGCATCGATATCAAACGATCCGGCATGGGTTGTACCGAGCATCAGCATCAGTGCCGATGCGCCAAAAGCAATCCTACGAACGGTCTGTTTCATCGTATTCCCCCTTTGGTGTTCAGGTTACGCGTGCCGCGCACACCAATTTGCTGGTATGACTGCCTGGCAGTGGCGTATTCCTTTGGTCAGGTTGTTTATTTTCCGTAGAAGCGACAAGGTAATTGTCAGGAGCAGACCTGTCAAGGTGCTTGCCCTTCTCCTATCAGCAAGTGGTCAAACTCGTTTACAGGCTGTCAACCCCCGGCGACCGGTGGCCAGAGGGCAACCCGGTCGCCTGCGACCAATGGCTGGTCCAGAGCGCATTTGATGCCGTTGACCATCGGGAACGCGACCTGGTTCGGGGGGATCTGTAGTATTTGTGTTAGCAGCTCGCGCAGATTCGTCCCGCTGGGGATGTGCAGCGGCATGACCTCGCCCACATCAAGGCTGGATCGGTAATGACGCAGGCCGGCGTTAAGAGTGACAGTGACTTCGATCATGTGCGATGGATTGCGTCATTTATGCATCGTTGCACACACCCCACCAATCTTCCAGGCCCAGTTCCTCCAGCTTGGCGCGTGTTGGGCGGCCTGACTCATCCCAGCCTCGCAGCAGGTAATAGGTTTGCAGGTGTTCTTGCAGTATGGCCCGGCTGCCGGCCCGCGGTCCGTCAACCGCAGGTTCACTGACGCGTTGTGGCAGCCGGTCGTCTTCACACGTAAAGCCGGCGCGTAGGTTAAACATTCGCTCCAGGTTCCAGATCCGGTCACCTTGTTCAATTGAGCGATCAAAATTGAAATCGAGCCCCGTGGCAGGAGCCAGCAGTGCACAGATTTCCCGGTGGGTAATGGCAAACTTGGTAAACAGGCAAATGCCTGTTGAGTCGACGAACGCGGTCGAATTCTGGAATGGGCGCCGTACCATTTCTTCTTTTTGCTCCAGTGCCTCCGGCGGTAGATAACGGGGAATGCCGTACAGTTCAGCGGCGACCGTGTTGCCCCGCACGTGGCACGCGCCGCGGTTCGAGGTCGCATATTGCAGGGCCATACCCTGAAAGACACGTGGGCTGTAGGCGGACATCTCCAGCTTTTTCGCACCCATGAAAAACTCGGGGTGGCCGTAGCGCACAGCCAGTCGGTAACTGCCATCGGCCAGAACATCACCGAAGCCTTCTCGTTTTCCGGTCATCTCAACCGCGCGAACCAGGGCGGCTGCATCACCGAACCTCAACGGAAAGCCCAGTTCCTGTTCCGGGAGGGCGCCTTTCTCGAACAGTTCCATTGCGCAGGCGATCGTGGCACCGGTGGAGATAGTATCAATGCCATAGTCGCCGCAGATGAAGTTGGCTTTGCTTACCGCGGCCAGGTCAGCAACGCCACAAAGGGCGCCCAGCGCCCAGATTGATTCATATTCGGGCCCCTCGCCACGGCCCTGGTAGGGTCCTTCCTTGACTTCAGAGACACGGGTGCACGCGATTGGGCAGGCAAAACAGGCGCGGTTGCGTTGCAGAATCCCATCGACAAGTGCTTCTCCGCTGGTGTGGGCAGCCCCTTCAAAGGTATCAGACTGGAAATTACGGGTGGGATACGCTCCCATCTCGTTGATCAGGCTTACCAGGCTGGCGGTGCCATAGGCACGGAAACTGCCAAACGAAACCGGGTCTGCCGTTATCTTCTGATGCATGTCCAGGGCAGCTTTCCAGAATTGTTGCGGATCCTGCAGGCTGACACTGCCGGTGCCATGAACAGCAATCGCCTTGAGTTTCTTCTTGCCCATCAGCGCGCCAACCCCGCTGCGTGCGGCAAGGCGGTATCCATCGTTCACTACGCCGGCAAGCAGAGATAGGTTCTCACCACCCGGGCCGATACAGGCAACCTTGGCACTTGGATGGGTCAGGCTGCGAAGCGCCGATTCGGTTTCAGTGGGAAACTTGCCCCAGAGTGATTCTGCCGGGCGGATCTGTACCGTCCTGTTGTCAATCCACAGGTAGACGGGTTCGGCAGATTCGCCCTGGATGATCAGGGCATCGTATCCTGCGAATTTCAGTTCCGGGCCGAAGAAGCCGCCCGAGTTGGAGCAGGCGATCGTCCCGGTCAGCGGCGCTTTACATACGACCACATAACGGGATGTTGCGGGTGCGCCGGTACCGGTGAGCGGGCCGGTGCCGAAAATCAGGGGGTTTTCCGGGCTAAGCGCGTCTGCTGCAGGGTCAAACTCCTGGCACAGCAGGCGGGAGGCCAGCCCGCGGCCACCGATAAAGTCCTCGGCCATCTGCAACTCCAGCAGCTCTCTACTGACAGTGCCCGTGCCGAGATCGACCCGCAGAATGTTTCCGGTATAGCCGTAGTACATGATCGTTTGTTACCTCGCTGCCCGTGATGGCAGGTGAGTTGTCATCAGGGTTGCCAGTTCGTCAGAAGCTGCTGCATCGATATGGCGAAAGGTAATTGCCTCGGTAGGACAGTAACGAACACAGGCGGGGTCTCCGTCACACAGATCACACTTGACCACGGCTGATTTGGCCGGGGAATGCGTAACGCCGCCTGTCGGGCAAGCAAAGATACACTCCATGCAACTGGTGCAGTTCTCACGAATGATACTGACAGCGCCCTGCTCATTTACTTGCATCGCTTCATGAGGGCAGACCTTCAGGCAGTGCCTTTCCTCACAGTGGATGCATACGATGGGCAGGAAATAATCATCGCTGGGGTAAACCACCTGGATGCGCAACTGGGCCTGGGCTGTTTCCTGCTCGTGGGCGATGGAGCAGGCAACCTCACACATGCGACAGCCGGTGCACATCTGCGGATTGACTGCAAGTTTGGGTTGCCCGCTTGGCTCGTCCGGCTCTTCATATTTTGGGGGTGTCATGAAAGGAACCCTCGCGTCCAGCTCGCCCGCACCGGCGATCTGGGTATCTTCGGTTGCCAGTACTGCAGCAACAGATCCCGAAGGCGTCCACTTGGTTTGCAGCCACCCGTCAAAACGGTTGCGGTTAAAAGGTGCCAGTGCCTCGGGGCATACCCCGTTCTGCACCCACTGCGCCAGATACTGGCCGACGATCGGCCCGGTTGCCAAGCCGTGTCCACAAAAGCCCGAAGCCAGCAGCACGTTTTCATTCAGAAAATCGATGATAGGCATGCCGTCGGGAGTACTGGGATCCAGCCCGCCCCAGGTACGGAGCAATTTGGCTTTTTCGAGATCCGACACCAGTTTTGAGATGTGCGCGACCGCGAGCTGCAGGTTGCTGCTGGTAGTGTGGGTATCTTCCTGGCCAGTCTCCTCGAGAATGCCTCCACCAAAGTGGACACCACCATTAGCGGTTTGCCGGAAAAAAAGATCGCTGCTTGCAACGCCGAACATCTGCCGGAACAAGGGGGGCAGCGGTTCGGTAATCATCGATTCGTAGCGGACATTCGCGAGCGGCAGGTCATAGCCGATTTGGTAGCACAGTTTCTGAGAACCAAAACCTGCAGCGAGAACAACCACCGGCGCGGTCGCGGTGTGAGCAGGCGTTTCGACTTCAGCCAGCCCGCTGTCTTTCTGGACAATATTTTGTACTTCGCAATTCAGCAGTACCCGGGTACCGCCTTCAATTGCTTTGTTATAAAACCCCGTCACCAGCCGTAACGGATTGCAGTGGCCATCATCCGGGCAATAACTTGCCCCAATGATGCTCTGCCAGCGCAGTGTCGGTACCAGTTCCAGCACATCGGCAACCTCCAGCCAGGAGACGTCCAATCCATGTGACTGCTGGCGTGCAACATCTACCTGCATCGCGCGGCGATAATCGAGTGACTCCACCACTCGCAGGTTGCCCGCCTGGACATATTCGATATCAACTCCGAGCTCATCGGATAAGTCTGGGAACAAAGCAACACTGGCTTTGGCGAGTGGAATCTCCTCAGAGACGCGGGCAGATTGCCGGACTCCGCCCCCGGAGCGACCGCTGGCACCGCTGCCTATACCGTCGCGGTCCAGCAGCAGGACATCAACTCCCGCACGGGTCAGCTGGTAGGCGGTGGTACAGCCTACGATGCCGCCACCGATGATGATCACGTCTGCCTGGTGGTGGGCCATCGTCAGGTCCTTGCCACCCCATATCCGCCAACGTGATCCTCCCAGGTCAAGGTATCAGTCTCGGCAACCGGGCCGCCGACCACTTCCAATGGCACGGGTTTGACCGGCGCACGTGCCGTAAAGGGCTGGATCTCCGAGAGCGGCAAACCGGTTTCTGCTGCCACGATCTGGCGGAGTATGTCGCCACAGATTCGACCCTGGCAACGTCCCATACCGGCGCGGGTCCAGGGCTTTAGCTGGTTCAGCTGTACCACGCCATTGCGTATAGCGGCGCGTACCTCGCCGGCACTCACTTCCTCGCACCGGCAAACCGGCACATCGTCGGCGGCCAGTGCGCAAAGCCCCGGCTTGAGCTGAAACATTTTTCCCAGTGAGGCGGCCACGGCGCGCGCCTGCAGCCGTTTGTCGGATAACCCGTTCTGGTCAAATGGCGGGCTGAACCCGAGCTGTTGCGCGGCCACACTGCCGGCCAACTGGCCTTCAATAACGGCCACCTCAGCCCCGCCCATACCACGGGTTTCGCCGGCCGCAAGAATTCCGGCGATGCTGGTTTCCAGGCTGTCGTTAGTGGCGGTGGCATAAGTGGCGTAGTCCTGGTCGAAGTACTGCTCGCAGCCTGCAATCCGCGGTAATTCTGTAGCCGGAGTGAAACCGTAATTCAGGCAGATGGTGTCAACCTCGAAACGGGTTTCGCTGCCGGGAATCGGCTGACCATCGCCATCCACCCTCATGATCACGGCCCCGGATACTTCGGTCTCACCCAGCGCCTGGGCGATGGTATGCCCGAACTTTATCGGTACCCGTGCTTGCAGCAGTTTCTGCAGGGTAGCGAAACCCTGCCCCAGTTTGTCCGGATATCGCCACAAGTGGGCGGCGCTCTTAAGGAATTCCGTGCGTGACCGCAATTCCACGAGCGCGGCGATCTGGGCGCCGGCTTCCAGCAGTTGCACGGCTGCAAGTTGCAGCAGGGGTCCGGTTCCTGCCAGCAGGAACGTTTTCCCGGGCAGCAGCCCATGCGCTTTCAGCATCAGTTGGCCCGCACCGGCCATGATCACGCCGGGTAATGTCCAGCCGGGAAAAGGCACCGCTCGCTCAGTGGCGCCGGCGCAGAGGATGATGCGTTGCGCTTGCAGTGCCCGTGCACCCGCGGGGCTATACAGATCAAGCACCAGCTCATCTGCCGAGATGTTCCAGGCCAGCGTATTGCACTGAAGATCAATTCCCGGATGGCTCAACCCCTCAAGCAGTTCTCGGCCCTGCTGAATAGTCGAAGCCAGGGAGTGTGGGTAGCTCGGCCCACCGTCGGTGTGCACGGGTTGCTTGTAGTACTGTCCACCGGGTCTGGCATATTCATCCAGCACGGTCACTGATGCACCAGCGCGTGCCGCTGTTACGGCGGCCGCCACCCCAGCCGGTCCCGCACCGACGATGGCAATTTCAGTCGTGTCAGGTTTGCGGGGTATCACGAACCGGTTTCAACGACACACCCAGGGGTCACTTCGGTAATGCAAGTACGCACGTTTGGGACGCCGTCTACCGTCGCCACACATTCAAAGCACATACCCATTCCGCAGAAGTAGCCTCGTGGTGCGCGGCTTTTACTGTTCTGGCTGATTTGCCGCTGTCCGGCGGCCAGCAAGGCAGCAGCAATACTTTCACCGGCCTGGGCCTGGATTTCCTGTCCGTTCACAATCAGGCTGACGGGAGTTCCGTGCTCGATCTTGCTGATCCGTTGGGCTTTCAAACGAACTCCATAGGTATCGCCAATTTGCTACCCCGTCCAACTGCTTGACTCGCTGGTTTATCCACTTCAGTTGGGCGCTACAGGTGGTAGGCGTATTCGTTAAATTCCCAGTCGGTAACGGTAGTCTTGAAGCGGGACTCTTCGTTTTCTTTCAGTGCAACAAATGCATTAATCAACTCGGGGCTGAATGCTTCACCTAACACGGTATCCGCCTTCAGTTCTGCAATGGCATCGCGCAGATAGAACGGAACCTGTTGGTATTGACCTGATTCATCGTGATAGACGTCGCCGGCGGCCGGGGCGCCCGGATCAATCTTGTTCTCTATACCGTCGAGTCCCGCTGCCAGTATGGCGGCGATGACCAGATAGGGATTTGCAGATGCACAGCCTGCCCTGTTTTCGACCCGGGTTCCGTTGCCACGTTCATCAGGTACACGGCAGTAGGCGGTGCGATTATCGCCACCCCAGGCGATGTTGTAGGGGGCAAAAGAATCCGGAAGGAAGCGCTTATACGAATTGATCGTCGGTGCGAGCAAAGCCGACATTCCCCTGGCGTGGGCCAACTGCCCACCGATGAAATAGCGTTGCAGATCTGCTATGCCGTCTTCAGCCTGCGGATCGTAAAAGGCGTTTTCGTTACTTTCTTTATGGGCCAGGGATATATGGGTGTGATAGCCATTTCCACCGCCCTCGTTGACGGGCCGTCCCATAAAAGTCAGGTTCAGGTTATTGAGTGCCGCCAACTCCTTGCACAGGTACTTAAAGGTGAAAGTCTGGTCAGCCATTTTCAGTGCTTCTTCATGGTGCCAGTTCACTTCGTATTGGCCGGGGAAGTACTCATGGTTCAGGTACATGATGTTCAGCCCCAGATCGATACAGTTGCTCTGAAGGGTTCGCAGGATTCCTTTTTCGTCGACAGCCGGGTTCACCTGGTATACGCAGGATGTTGCCGGGTTGTAACTGGTTACAGGGTCAGTTGGGTGAAAGATCATGAATTCCAGCTCGGATGCGGCTATCGCTGTGAGGCCCTTTGCCTCGTACTTCTTCAGTATCCGCTTAAGCGCCCCCCTGGGATCTACCGGGTGCGGGTTGTCGCCGAGATATGTATTGCCGATGAGGCGGGCTGTACCAGGTTGGTGTGGGAGTACCGCAAAGGTGTCAAGATCGGGGCGCAGCAACATGTCGGACCAGCCAGTGTCACTGCCACAGCCTCCTGCAACCGCAATGTCGCTTGACAGATCAACAATATAAGCCGCTTGGGCAAAATTAAGGCCTTCCTCGATAACCGCCTCAAGACGTCCGGCGGGGATCAGTTTTCCTCGACAGATACCGTACAGGTCAGGAAATTCGATCCTGATCGAATCGATACCCGCGCTCTTGATCATTTCAGCAATCTTCTTTACCTGCATCTCGTACACTCTCCTGGTTGCAAAGCAGACACCTGATGCTCCTGCAAATTCAGAGCAAGCAGCCTGCCATCATTTTCGTGTTTCCGACATGGTAATTCAGTCGACCTAGATATAGGACAGTCACCCTGAATATGTCAACGCGAAACCCGGGGCAAATTGCCGATTGTGCCTCTATCACCAGATACCTACCGGCGGACGGCCTGATAGATTGTGACAGCGGCAGGAGTTGGCTATCGAATCAACACAGCCCTGGCCAGAGGGGAAATCAGGCCTGACCCATATAAGCGGACTTGTTGGGCTTTCAGTATCGCCTGCAGTAAATTCCCCGGGATCCGGTTAATGAATATTATCGACCCTGACGGCGGGTCGAGTCTCAGACATCCGGGAGAGCGCGATGACATCGACAGGATCTCAAACGCGGGCTGAAAAATACTTCGAAGACGGCTTTCTCGGTGGGATTGAAGTCCTGAGCCCTGAAGAAACCGCCGCCCATCGAAGACAGCTTGAGGATGCAGAACGTCAGATAGGACATGCCCTGCATTACCACAGCAAGGTGCACACGGTTCTCAGATCCCCTTTTGAACTGGCCACGCACCCGGCGCTGGTGGATGTTGTCGAGGAGATCCTGGGGCCCGATATCCTGCTCTACAACGTCACCTACATTATCAAGGAACCGCAGACCGCCAAATTTGTCAGTTGGCACCAGGACCTTACCTACTGGGGTTTTGATGGCACCAAGCAGGTCTCCACCTGGCTTGCGCTCTCGCCCGCCACAGCCACAAGCGGATGCATGCAGATGATCCCCGGCAGTCACCGCCAGGGGCTGCACGAGCAGGTGACATCGGACGATCCCGACAACGTCCTGCTTCAGTCACAAACCATAGAAAATGTCCGTGAGGAGGATGCGGTGCTGTGCCCTTTAGCGCCGGGAGAGGCCTCCATACATCACGGCTGGACGATTCATGCCTCCCGTCCGAACACCAGCGCCGACCGGCGGATCGGGCTCAATATCCAGTACATCACCCCCGGGATGTGCCAGACCAAAGTGAAGACGGATTCCGCCATGCTGATTCGCGGGCAGGACCGCTTTGGTCATTTCGAAACGGATTACCCCGCGGATGAATGGCTGCCCGATGATGCTGAAGAAAGACTGCTCGTGTCGACGCGCAAATATCACGCTATCTCGGGTTCGCCCAACCCCGCCTGACCGGCGCGAGCGCTCTTAGCGCCGGTCAGTCGCCGCTTCGGCGATGAAAGTCGTCCTCAAGCCGCTCGATGTCATCCTCGCCAAGATAATCGCCGGTCTGCACTTCGATGATTTCAAGCGGCTCGTCATGCACATTGGCGAGGCGGTGAACCGTGCCCGGTGGAATATAAGTTGACTGGTTTTCCTCCAGCACAAATACATCGCCGGCAACCGTTACCTCGGCCCGGCCCCGGACCACCACCCAGTGTTCCGCGCGGTGCCGATGGCGCTGCAAAGAGAGTTTCTTGCCCGGGTCTACGATGATGCGCTTGACCTGAAAGCCCTCACCCTGGTCCACCGCGTCGAAACTGCCCCAGGGCCGGTAGACTTTTCGATGATGCTGGGTTTCGCTGCGCGCGCGTGCCGATAGTGTC
The DNA here is from genome assembly GCA_002327725.1 of Proteobacteria bacterium UBA2133. Lineage (GTDB taxonomy): Bacteria > Pseudomonadota > Gammaproteobacteria > Arenicellales > UBA868 > UBA868. The sequence goes on along the minus strand of DCXP01000022.1, from coordinate 354 downwards.
GCGACGAGTTCCTTGAGCTTGCCAGTATGGTCCCGATCAGCCACCAGTAGGGTATCCGGCGTATCCACAATCGCGAGANNGTCATGCACATTGGCGAGGCGGTGCACCGTGCCCGGCGGAATATAAGTTGACTGGTTTTTTTCCAACACGAAGACGTCGTTTGCAACCGTTACCTCGGCCCGACCCCGGACCACCACCCAGTGTTCCGCGCGGTGCTGATGACGCTGTAAAGACAATTTCTTGCCGGGGTCTACCGTGATCCTTTTGACCTGAAAGCCCTCACCCTGCTCGAGCGCATCGAAACTGCCCCACGGCCGGTAGACCTTTCGGTGATGCTGCGTTTCGCTGCGCTCG
>DCXP01000055.1 GCA_002327725.1 Proteobacteria bacterium UBA2133 | reverse complement strand
CTCGCAATGCTCGTGCATAACATCGATCGGCAAATTGTTCAGCACCACGCCATCAACCAACAGTTCTCCATTATGGTTAATGGGCGGCCATACTCCGGGCAGGCTGCCGCTGGCCCGGATCGCCCACCCCAGAGACCCGGTCCGATGGACTTCTATATCAGCCTTCGTCAGGTTGCTGGAAACAGCAAAAAAGGGCAACCACAGATCTTCTATATTTTTGTCGCCCAGATACCTGGTTCCCCGACGCCAAAGTTCTGCCCCCTTGAGCAGCGAAACGAAAGGCAAGGTGTAATCTCGAGCCGATCGATGGAACACATCCGAGTTCACTCGAATCATGTCGTCACAGCCATAGCCATAAACGTACTGCCCGCCAATCATAGCGCCCATGCTGATGCCGCCCACGATGTCGATGGGAACGCCCAGTTCCTCGAGGGCCCGAATGACACCGATGTGTGCAAAACCTCGGGCTACACCTCCGCTGAGCACCAGACCGACCGATTCTCCAACGATGGAGCGCGCGAGCCTTGCATAGTGCTTTTTGTCCCGCCGGCGAACATGGTGATGCGATTTGACGCTTCGCTGAACAAGCCATTCCTCGGTTCCGCTGGGTCGCTCACAGTCGTCAGGATGTAAGAGGACCAGAATCTGATCCTGGGTCCGGTGGTGGTGGGATTCCTTATGCAGCCTGGACTCGACTTCTCCCGGCAACGAAGATGAACCACCCGTGCCGACAATCAGGAGCTTATCCGCCTGACGCATGCAGCGCTCCGTCCATGGGGACCAAACGGGATCCGCCTGATAAATCTGACAGCGAAAGTGCTCTTCCCGGTCGTTAAGCCATTGAATAAGGCGCAGGAATAGTGGATCACTGTCGCGGGTTTGGGTGATCCCGGGGCGGCCGAACAGTTCGTCTATCCTGGCACCGGAAAGCACCTCGACACTACCATGTAATGCGAGGGCCTCTTCAAGATCGTGTGCAAATTCTGCCAATGGCACGGACGCATCGGCAGGAAAGAGGCCGATGGATACCGTTTTTGCCCTTATCACCCGTCTTGCCGTCGTCCTGCGCAAGCGCTCCACCAGAACACGGCTGAGACTCCTCAGTAACTGAGGGTGACGTTCAATTAGAACCTCGAACGTGGCTGTCGGTATCTTGACCAGTTCACAATCACGGGACGCATACACAGTAGCCGAACGGACGGTTTCTGACAGCAGTGCCATTTCTCCCACCGCTTCTCCCGAAACGATCTCTCCAGCCAGCTTCTCGGTCGCCTTGTGATCATCAACGACGGCGCGCAATCGGCCGGTTATCACGAAATAGGCAGCATCGGCGGCCTGGCCCTGGCGGAACAGCAGTTCACCTCTCCTGAGCGTCAGCCATCTAATCTCGGGTTCGAGCTCGCGTACGAATCTGCCATCAAAGACATTGGTCTGTTCGAAAAAATCACTCAGGTAGGTAACCAATTTCAAACGACGAAGCCGTACTTGAACCAGGTTGGCAACATAATTCCAAAGGTCCAGCCGGGACAGCAGAAGCTGATGGAAAGCTGCTATCGGGATTTTGAGTAAACAGCCCTCCTGGGTTACATGAGCCGTCGCGGTACGATCCCCCCCAATGAACAACGACATCTCTCCCACAAGCCCGCCAGCATCAATCTCATCAAGTACATGATCCTGATCCTGAGGCACACTCAAAGAAACTGTTATTTCACCCTCCAGTACCAGATACAGGTAATCCTTTTCCTGACTGGAACTGATCAGATGGTCTCCCTTTGCACAGCGAACCTCTTCGCTGTTTTCGGCAAGAGTCGACAGCTCTTCCTCAGTCAATTGAGAAACAATGCCCTCTTTCTCACGCAGACGCTGGAGCCGCCCTAGCACTGAACCATCTCCCATGTGCATTCCTTACCCTTCTCGATTGATCGAGTACCGAATCCAAACATAGTTTACAACTACAGGGTGACTCAGGCCGGCCTCCGATCAAGGGTTGATGCTACATTGCTTGAGGAGCCGGGACTAGCCCAGAAATGCGCCAGCGACAGGAAGAAGCGAAAGCCAACCCAGCAGCGCTGCTGAGGCCGCGATTGATGCCTGGCGTGCCCATCGAGCAAGGTTTACCGGACAATCGTCTAGCTGTGGCTAAAGGCGCAGAAATACGGTGGCCGTGATCAGTAACCTGTACGCCAACTCGACGAGTCCGAAGCGTACCCTACTGACAAGAAGGAAGTGAAATAACCGCAAAACGAAAAACAGCCCCTGGGATATCGCAATCTGCACCCGCAACAAAGCGAAGCTGGCTAGTCAGTAAAACCAAACAGGCACTACTCTTGAAAGACGCGGACTACTCGGACAACAATCGGCCAGCAGAACGGGCAGCGTGGAGAGCAAGCACTTCGGGGGCAAAGGTGATCTTGAACCTCACCCTGCTCATGCTGTGATCGAAACTTTGTCGCGAAGGTGAGAGCCAGCACACCGAAAGTATTGGTGTACTGGCGTCCCCAAGGGGATTCGAACCCCTGTTGCCGCCGTGAAAGGGCGGTGTCCTAGGCCAACTAGACGATGGGGACAGATATGGTGGAGCCGGACGGGATCGAACCGACGACCTCTACAATGCCATTGTAGCGCTCTCCCAACTGAGCTACGGCCCCGAGAGAACGCGGTATTTTCGTTTTTTGACCCGACCGGGTCAAGCGCCCTGCTCTGCCCGGGCTGTAATAAAGCCAAGCGCCGCGTCGATCCGCTTCAAGGTCTTCTCCCTGCCGACGAGTTCCAGCGTGACATCGATCGGCGGTGTTGCAGCCGTGCCGGATACGGCGACGCGAAGGGGCTGGGCAATCTTTCCGAGTTTCGACTCATGCGCCTCGACACACGCCTGCAGGGCATCATGAATCTGCGGCGCCTGCCAGGCTTCCAAGGTCTCGAAACGCCCACGGATATCTGACATCAATTCCGCAGCGACGGGGCGAAGATGTTTCTTCGCCGCACTCTCGTCATACTCATCAAAGTCACAGTAAAAGTAGAGACTCTTGTCAACAAGTTCATCAATGGTCTGGGCCCGCTCGCGAAGCGCATCGGCCACGGCCTGAGGTTCGGGTCCCGCTGCGATATCAATACCGCGCGCTTTAAGGCCATCGGTGAGAAGCCGGGTAAGCCGGTCGGGATCTGCTTCTTTTATATAGTGCTGGTTCAGCCACTTGAGTTTGTCGAGATCAAAAGCGGAGGCTGCCCGGTTAACCGCGCCAAGGTCGAAGAACTCAATCATCTCCTCGGTTGAAAAGACTTCCTGATCGCCATGAGACCAGCCGAGCCGCAAGAGGTAATTACGCATGGCCTCGGGCAGAAAACCCTGATCGCGATACTCCAGCACACTGACGGCTCCGTGGCGCTTGGAAAGACGCTGGCCGTCAGCGCCGACGATCATCGGCACATGTGCAAACACCGGCAAGGGAGCATTTAGCGCATTAAAGATATTGACCTGTCGCGGCGTGTTATTGACATGGTCATCGCCGCGGATGACATGGGTGATGGCCATATCCATGTCATCTACCACCACCGCAAAGTTGTAGGTCGGCATACCATCGGCGCGGGCGATCACCAGGTCATCCAACTCATCGTTGCTGATATTGATCCGCCCACGGACGAGATCTTCAAATATCACGGAGCCCTCCAGCGGATTTCGAAAACGGATGACGGGCTCGATTCCCGCCCGCACCGGATCAACCGCATCGCGGCATTTGCGGTTGTAGCGGGGTTTGATGTTCTGAGCACGCTGCTCTTCCCGCACGGCATCCAACTCTTCCTGCGTGCAGTAACACCGGTACGCGAGACCCTGATCCAGCAGCTGGTCGAGGACCTCTTGATATCGACCCAACCGATCGCTCTGGTAAATGGGGCCTTCGTCCGCATCCAGGCCCATCCATTGCATCCCCTCGAGGATAGCGTCAACAGACGCCTGGGTAGAACGCTCGCGATCGGTATCTTCGATCCGCAGAACGAAAGTGCCGCCGTGATGACGGGCATAAAGCCAGCAGAACAACGCCGTCCGGACACCGCCAATATGGAGATAACCGGTGGGACTGGGTGCAAATCGGGTACGAACAGCGGGCATCGCAGAATCCTGCGTGGTGTGGGAGTGCGGATTCTAATTATAATAAGCGCCCTGCGCACCTTTGATCACAAAGGTGTGCTGCCCATCTGGGGCGCGTAGCTCAGCGGGAGAGCACTGTCTTCACACGGCAGGGGTCACTGGTTCAATCCCAGTCGCGCCCACCATTTCCTTCCTAAAACACTTAAGAAATAGCTGTTCAATAAAATCACTCGGGAGCCAACTCCACGCAAATGGTCCTGAATGGACTGGAAAGCATTCAATCGCATCACACTGACAGCACAGTTAGAACTTTATGAACTTTCGGAAATTCTTGATGCTGGCGGCCTTGGGAATGTTCGTGTCATCGGAGGGCTACCCAACGCAGCAGAAGTCTTGCGGAGCCTGCGAAGTACTCGACGGTTTTGTGCCGCCCACCAACATCCACGATGACATCCGTAAGATGGTTGGCAAGTACAAAGGCGGCGGTGGCAAAAAAAACGTGGCTATACAAAAAGCTAGGGGCGTGATCGAAACGGGCCTGCAGCCGGAATTCATCGGCGGTGCTGATTGTCCAGAAATCGATAGCGAACAATGGGCTATCGACTATTCCAAAAAACGCGGCAAGGCGGCGTTGCACAGAGGTGTCGATATTCCTCAGCCAAAAGGGACGCCTATACGGGCTGTTGCTGAAGGAGTTGTCGTTGGCCGGTTCATGAACAAAGGCAGAAAAGATGGTATAGCTGTCGTGTTAAGGCACACGCCGGAGCAGTCTGGCCTTTCGTTCTGGACCTACTCACAGTACGCCCATCTTCGGGAGATGTCTCCGCTACCCATCGGAGCGAAGGTCAAAATGGGCGGCGAGATCGGCAAAACAAGCAACACCGGAAAAATGGGCCGAAATGTACGCCGCGACGCCTTGCATTTTGCCATCCTTTATAGCGCCCACCCGGAATGGTCTAACGACGGAGCGGTAGTCACACCGAGGGACGGATATTTCATGGATCCCAACGCCTTTTATCGGCTTAGCCCTCCCTATGATTCCCTGTCCATGTCAAAGTTACCCCAGGACCAAAAAAGCATCCCGGTGCCCTATATGAGAAAAGATGGCGGATTTCAACCATCCAACACGAAGCGCATCTGGCCTTACGTTTGCGACTAACAAAACTTTGCGGAAGGCGTAAAGTTGATGCCTGATTATTAAAGGGTTTTCCTAGGTATATTGAATAGTCCTTCGCCTTCACACGGCAGGGGTCACTGGTTCAATCCCAGTCGCGCCCACCATTTATTCCCTTTGTGTCAAGGCTTCGAACGTCTTGGTCATCAGTCCTACTTCCCGGTTGGGACCGAGATTGACTTGTTATAACTGTGGTTAATATTCATAATCTGTCGAATGTAATCGTTTACATTCCTTTCGCAGAGACAACCTACCGATGACAACCCACAAAGACCGCGTGTTGATGGCCCTGAATCACGAACAACCAGACCGCAATCCGGTGGACCTCGGCGGCAGGCAAACCACACTTTCAATCATCGCCTACGAGAACCTTAAGGATTTTCTCGGTCTTTCTGAGTTGCCCACGAACGTCATGGCCCACAGCTGGCAGACCTGCTACATCGACGATGAGATCCTTGACCGCTTCGGCGTCGACACACGGCATATCCGCCCCCCTAGCAAGGTGAACGATTCAATCGGTGAGCATCTATCTTCAGCAGGAAACGACGGCACCTTCATCGATGAGTGGGGCGTTACGCGACAGGTTGTGGGTGATTACGCCAACCTGATCGACCACCCTCTTCGTGATGCGAAATTCGAAGACCTTGAAAATTTTCCCTGGCCTGATCCAGCAGATAACTACATCTTCGACGGTATTGGAGAATCGGCAAAGAAACTTCACGATGAAAATCAATTCGCCCTTGTCGGCTCTTTAGGGTCGCCGGGGAATATTTTTGAGCAAGCCTGGTACGTGCGGGGCCTCCAGGAGTTCATGAAGGACCTCATCAAGAATAAAGATTTTGCCCAGGAGCTAATGCGCAACATTCTTGCCGTCAGGAAGCGCAATGCGGAGTTGTACCTAAAGGAAGTCGGCGAATTTATCGATGTTGTTCAACTGGCGGACGATCTTGCCGGTCAAGATAACCTTCTTATCTCCCCAAAAATCTATCAAGAGCTCGTCAAACCGCTCCAATTGGAATTGTGCGAGTACGTCAGGAGTATGACCAACGCAAAAATCTACTACCACAGTTGCGGCGCGATTGCTCCTTTGCTCGATGAACTGGTTGAGATCGGTGTCGAAATCCTGAACCCGGTACAGGTTTCTGCATCCAATATGGATACCAGCCAGTTGAAGAAGAGGTACGGGGAAAAACTGATCTTTTGGGGGGCAATCGATACCTTTGAAGTTCTACCCAACGGCAGCATCGACGATGTTAAAGCCGAGGTTAAAAAGCGGATCACTGACCTTGGAACGGGAGGTGGCTATGTACTGGGGCCGGTACATAACATTTGCGCAGATGTGCCACCGGAAAACATCGTCGCCATGTATGAAACTGCAAAGAATATTTAATCTGAAACCACTGGATAGCAGTATTTTCAAACATCTGCTTGTTGCGCAACAGGAAGAGTCATGAGCCTGGACGAGGTATATGAAGCCGTTCTAAATTTTGAGGAAGACACAGTCAAGGACCTTGTCCAGAAAGAACTGGATAATGGAACCGACCCCAAGACGATTTTGGATGAGGCGCTGATCGTGGCGCTCGATGAGGTCGGTCAATGCTTTTCTGAAGGCACGATGTTTGTTCCCGACATGCTTATGGCAGCAGAGACGATGAAGGTTGGCGTGGATTGTCTTCGCCCCCTTCTGATGAAAGACAAAACAGAAAACAAGGGTACGGCTGTAATCGCGTCTGTTAAGGGTGACATGCACGATATCGGGAAAAACCTTGTTGCCATGATGCTCGAGGGCGCGGGATTCAAGATCATTGATCTCGGTGTCGATGTCGACACAAATACCATTTTAGATTCCACCCGAGAGCATAAGGCAGGGTTTGTCTTGCTGAGTGCCCTGCTGACAACAACCATGCTAGCGATGAAAGACACTGTCGAATGTCTTAAGCAGGCAGATCCTCAGTTGAAGATCCTCGTTGGTGGCGCACCAGTGCACCAGGAGTTCGCTGACACCATAGGGGCTGACGGGTATAGTGATGACGCACCCGGCGCTGTCACTCTGATGCGGGTGCTAGCGACAGACACTCCCCAGCCATAACTAACACTGCTATCGACTAACAACCCCGGCGCTCTCGCCCGACACCGGTACTGACTCTTACGAGCGTCCCTCAACGCACCGGGCTTTCAGCACAGCCCCGGTGAGAGCCCTCTGCCGCCACGATCTCATTTCAATTCCTCACTGAGATCACACTCTCACGAAGCACTAGCTTGTAATCGAGCTCTATTTGCTCTGGCCCTGATATCCCATTGATTCGATCAATAAGATATTCCGCTGCTTTTACCCCCATCTTCTCTGCCGGGATATCCACGGTTGTCAGCCCGGGATTAAAATGAGCGGCGATTTCCAGGTCATCAAAGCCCGTGATCGAAAGATCGGCTGGCACTTCAATACCCATCCGCCTGCATTCCAGAATTGCACCGATCGCCAGCAGATCACTACCACAAACGATTGCAGATGGAGGGTTTTCCCCGATCATCAGCTGTCGTAGCGCGGCCTGGGCGCTGTCCATACTGAAAGGAACCTCGACAATGCGTTCTTCTGGAATTTCACATTTGCCATGCTTAAGTGAATCTCGAAACCCCGCTGGCCGTTCACGCGATCGATCGTTGATTTGCCACATTCCACCCACGATCATTGCGACATTTCGATGCCCCATCGACAAAACATAGTCCGTGATACGGCGCATTGCGCCTCTATTGTCAAAGCCTACACAGGGGACGGCGCTTTTTGGATCGAACCCCCATGTGGTCACAAACGGTATGTTGTATTTTTCCAGGAGGGTATACAGTTTGGGGTCGTGATCCAGCCCCACGAGCATCACGCCATCGACACCTCTCGATACCAGGTTTCTGGCGTGGCGAAGTTCCTCGGCCTTATCAAAATTGGAAATTGTGAGTAACGGTGTGTACTGTGACTCATCCAGCCGGCGTTGCAGCGACTGGATACCGCGGGCGAAACTGGCGAGTTCCAGGGTCGGCACGATCACACCAATGGTTGCTGATCTTTGGGTGACCAGTGTTCGCGCCGCAGCATCTGGTGTGTAACCGAGGACCTCGACCGCAGACTCAACCCTGGCCCTGACTGATGGTCGAACGATCTCGGGGTTACTCAAGCATCGAGACACCGTAGCCGTCGAAACATCTGCAGCTTTCGCGACCTGCATTAACGTCACCCTGTGTCGTTTCTGGGTCCGGCGGCTCCGACGCTGGGCTGATTTAGCTGGGCTCAGTGGTTGAGTTTCTGCCAGTCAGCAGGTGATCTGGCACGAAATGAGCATACCGTTCAGTCATCTCGCGTAACAGAAGGTGTCTCCTGTTCTTCAACAGTGAATTGTCCCGTTCAAGCGCAGCAGGCCACTCCCCATGGAGGTCCTCCCACATCTGAATTTTCTTATTATATCGATGCGGCCTGAGACCAACGCCCATTCCCCGGCTTCATGGCGTTTTTGGGGAGCAAGATATTGAAACGGTTCCGGTACTCGGCATCCAGCTTCACCGATATGTGATCGGGGTAATGAGTGGACAGAGTCTCCGCAACTGTGGTCCGGGCCCGCGCTTCCATCTCAAGCGCACCCTCTTCTTCCCACACCGTCGGACTGGTGCGATCAGACAGCACCGGATAGCGGTACTCACTTTCCATCAGGCTTAGGGTCTGGTCGTGGCCCAGATAATGGCCTGGACCATTTATATTCACATCTGCAATGACATCGAGCGACAGGGTCTCGTCGGTGACCTCAATGCCGCGCACGGCGCGCCGGATGTTGCCCAGCATATCGTTATCGATAACAAAACTTTCCAGGATGCAGCCCATGAGGCTGCCATGCATGCCGGCTGATTCATGCACCATGCTGGCGCCGGCCAACCCGGCCAAGGCGGTGGTGTAGGCTTTCTCGTACCCCGACTGGGCATCCGGCGCTTTGGAATCCGCCATACCGGCGGGAACACTGGTCGGCAGATTGTAGAATTTACCCATCTGTGCCGAAGCGCCAGATAGCAGGGCCTGTTCAGCGCTGCCACCACTCATGGAGCCAGTGCGCAGATCCGCAACGAACGGCCACGGACCGAAAGCTACCGGATGGCCGGGAACGACGGCATGCGCGTAAACCAGACCGGCAAGAACTTCGGCGATGACCTGCACGAGGGTGCCTGCCAGTGCGGCAGGAGATGTCGCGCCGGCCTGTGGTGCCGAAGCGATCATCAGGGGGATGCCTGCGCGGATCGAGGCCTCCTTGATCTTGCAGCGTTCTTCTGCATAACGCAGCGGCGGCACCCCATCTCCTTGAACTGAATGGCAACACGGCGTTTCGCGGAACCGCCCCGACCCGCCCAATGCCATATCGAACATGTTAGTGACGACTTCGACAGATTCTTGCGAACCCAGCGTAATGCCCCAGGGCTTGGATGTTCCCGTGATCAGCGCATAGGCGGTATTGATGTCTAGATCCATGGGCGTCGGCATGTCGCGCGCAATCAAGGGGCGATAACACCAGTGAATATGGGGTAGGGTATCGATCAGCCGCACCACGTCATAGAGATCGAGCAGCGTAGTGTCGCGATAGGTCTTAGTGTGAAAATCCCGGATACTGACTGCGCCCCCGGCGGTGCCGAAATGAACCTGATCGGGTGAAATGTCGAGACTCCGTTTTCCATCAAGGGCGTGCAGCGTCCATCCTCGCCGGGTCGAGGCAAGTACATCCTCAACCATGGCGCGCGGGATTAGGATGCGCCCGGCGTCACTCAGCCGAGCTCCCCGCTGAAGCATGGTATTTGCACCTTCGGGGATCTTGCCGATGATGCCCATGCCAACGCTCTCGAGGGTTTTTAGAGCCCCTTCATGGATGCGCAGGATATCTGATTCACTGAGGGCATGATACTGGCAGCCGGTATGGCCGGTGCGAGTGATGACTCGCTCATCCGTCGGAGCCTCCCGCTGGGCGATGCGGACGGTGCGTCCGCCGCTGCGTCGAGACGATTTATTGCCAGATAACGTCATGGACTCAGATCTCCCGTGCAATCATCAAGCCTTCGTAGATCGCCTCTTCAGCGGTCCTCGGGCTCAGGCAATCACCGACCATGTGGATTTCCACGCCGCTACCCTGCAACCGGTCTTCCAGAGCAGTCACCGATTGGTGACCCTGTGACAGGACCAGGGTCTCTATATCTTCACAAACAGTTGGGGTCAGTTAAGCTCCTTCAAGAAACTTAACTTCTGGGGGCCCCATCGCCCCCGCCTCTTTTTGTATTTCCTGCATCTCGGGTGCTGAGAAAAACGAAATGAACGCTTCTTTGGACGGCGCGGTTCCGATGACAACGGCGTTACTGTCATCATCGGGATTCCTGTAGGGCGTACCCTGGATACCAGCCGCCTCCCGCGCTGACGCGTGACCATCAAAGACGGTTTTCCATTGATTGAAATCGGCTACCTTCACTGACACAAGAACAGTAATACTCACCCGGCATATCCCCCGCTTTTTGCTATGACCCGCTACTCTACCGGAAATCGGAGAGATGGAGACGTGGATACCCAATACAGTTGATCGACTGCATTCGCAGAAGGCGGTGCCCTTAGCAAGCGAAACACACGTAGCCAAGCAGATAGCGGGCAAAGCAATAGCTCTCAGATACCCCTAGACCTGACCGGAGAGGGCGTTTATTCTTCCGTTGCTAGAAAATGCAGAATCGTTTTATCAGTATTCAGTAATCCAAAGGAGAAAACCATGCGTTCGATTATCAAGCCCGTCATTGCGGTTGTTGCCGGCATATGCCTGGGTGTAACAGCAGCCCAGGCGGAGACCAGGGTCACCTATAAATCCGCGAAAAGCACCTCATCCTACTATCAGATGGCGGTGCAAATTGCCGAGGCAATGAAGAATGGGTCTAACGGCAATATCATCGTAACCGTAGAAGAGAGTCAGGGGTCGGTGCAGAATGTCATGGAGTCTGCGGTACGCACCGGCAACTACGTATTCACTACGCCACCGGTGCTGATCCGATTGGCCCAGGGCGGCAAGGCGATGTTCAAGGATAAAAGCAATCCGAAGTTCGATGAAATTCGGGCCCTGTTCCCGATCCCATCGCTCACCATGCATTTCGTCATGCGTGCAGACAGCGGAGTGTCAACCTTTGCCGACCTTGAGGGCAAAACCGTGCTCATCGGCAAGGGATCCTTTGGTGCGAAAGAGGGTGCGAAATACCTGAAGCTGTTTGGTCTTGAAGGCAAGGTAACCCTGGCTGATGTCGAACTCAACAACGCGGTACCGGCATTGAAAAACAAGCAGATCGATGGTTTCGTTACCGCCGGCTCTTACCCCGCTCCCAACGTTATCGAAGCGGCCGCCAGTGTCGGGGTGACGGTGCTTTCGCTATCTGACGAGCAGATTGCCAAGACCAAGCGCACCAGACTGGTGATCCCCGCCGGTACTTACGCGGGTGTCGATCACGAAATCGTGACCACGTCGTTGCCGGTCGTGGCGCATACGACTACCAGCATGGACGACGAAACCGCTTATCAGTTGACCAAGACCTACTGGGAGCAAAAATCAGATATGGGCGCGGCCACTGCGTGGTGGAACGGCGTTTCGGGTACCTTGCTGGAGAATATCTACGGCAAGGTTCATCCGGGTGCAAAACGCTACTACCAAGAAGCGGGTATGAGCCTGCCTGAGGGTAGTTAGTCCTGCAAACCCCCGTTCCGTGCGTGGGACGGGGGTTTAGTACTGTCGGTTGGGTTTCGCGCCTTAAGCCTGGCCCAACGTCTCGTGTGCGGTTGCACACACTTCTTCCTTAGTATGTCGCTTTCAAGAAGTCTGTGGATAATCCTGGGCGCGACCTCAATCGTGTTCCATATCTCGCTCATCTTCAGCGGGCTGGCACCCAATCTGGTGAGTCGTCCATTACATATGGCGCTGGCTTTGCCCTGGGTTTTCATATTCGTTTCACGAAGCAGGGCCGAGCGTGCGAGCGGCGCACTCCTGGCGGCAGTCGGAGTCGCATGCTGCCTCTATATCGTATTCAATCAATCGGCGTTGTCGGATCAGTACGGCTATCTGAACGGAGCATTCCAGACAGCAGTAGCGATAACGCTGCTTCTGACTGTTCTCGAGATGGCGCGCCGAGCGATCAGCTGGCCTCTGCCGCTTGTGGCGGCACTGGCACTGGCCTACGGACTCTGGGGACAACACCTGCCAGGTGAGTTCGGCCACCCGGGGCTTCCTCTGCGAAGTTTTCTCGGCACCCTGACCATTGCCGAAGGAGGAATCTGGGGAAAACTCACCGGTATCTCCGTCAGTATCGTCGCGATTTTTGTCATCTTCGGTGCAGCCCTCAACGCCGGCGAAGCCGGCCAGGGCTTCATGAATCTGGCGACTGCCGCAGCCGGCCGCCTGAAGGGGGGCGCTGCCAAGGTCTCGGTTCTTTCCTCTGCCCTTTTCGGCTCCATCTCCGGCTCCGCTTCGGCTAACGTCGCCTCAACCGGCGCCATAACGATGCCGGCGATGACCCGTCTCGGTTATCCAAAGCGCCTCGCGGGCGCAGTCGAAGCCGTGGCATCCTCAGGCGGTCAGATCATGCCGCCGCTCATGGGTGCTGGCGCCTTTGTCATGGTAGAGCTGACCGGAGTGCCCTACACCGGCATCATGGCAGCAGCACTATTGCCCGCCCTGCTCTATTTCATAACCGTCTGGGCCGGCATCAACGCCTACACCCGTCGTTACCATCTGGGCGGGCTGGCCAAAGAAGATCAGCCCGAACTTCGCGTTGTACTGATTACTACGCTGTTCTTTTTAATACCCTTCACGATTCTGCTGGAGCGCATGCTGGTGGGTGGTTATACACCACAGTACGCGGCCTGTGTCGCTATCGTTTCCGCCTTTGTGCTTTTGAGTTTCGACAAGCGACTCAGCTTTTCTCTTCCGCGAACACTTGAACGGCTGGAGAGCGCCTGCATCAATTCCGGCACTCAGATCGCCACGATTGCGGCGATCATTCTCTGCGCCAGTATCGTGATCGGCGTACTCGGGCAGACCGGACTCGGCATCAAGATCACGTCGTTGATCATATCGGTGTCGGGTGATCAGTTGTGGCCAGCGTTACTCCTTACCGCATTGGCATGCCTGCTGCTGGGTATGGAAGTGCCAACTACAGCGGCGTACATAATCTGCGTATCCGTGGCCGGACCCGCGTTACAGAATCTTGGGCTGGACCTGCTGACCACGCATCTCTTTGTCTTCTGGTTTGCACTGCTGTCGACGATAACCCCGCCAGTATGCGGCGCGGTGTTCATCGCCGCCGGCATGGTCAATGAGAACTGGCTGAAGGTCGCCGTAAGCGCGATGGCACTGGGCATCGGGCTCTACCTGGTACCCCTTGGCATGGTCGCGAATCCGGATCTGATCGCGCTGGAACATGCGCCCGTCAGAGCGCTGATCGCCTCCGTAAAGATTGGTTTGAGTTTATCGGCGATTGCCTATGGAGTCATTGCTCCGATGGTTTTGTGGCGACGCTTGCTGCTCGCCGGTTGCGGCTTTTTGTTACTGTTATTCTGAGTCGCTATTTCCCGCTAACAGTTGAGATGACTGACAGTGCCATCAGGCATAACGGCCCGGCAGAATTTGGTGAGGCGGTTTCCGCAATGTTCGGACGCCGTTTCATCGCCAACGCCATCGGCCCCAGTTTGGTTCGAACCAGAATACCTTGGCAGAACGAGCACACCCCAGCACCCCTTTAGAGCGTGCTGGGGCTTGCTGCGCCCTCTAGCGGGCCACTGGCCGATCGACGTTGGCTAGAAATTAGCCCTCGCCACGCGTCCAGGCTGCGAACTCTTTTTTGTCCGTCGAAAACTCAACCCCGACGGCGGGTTCGTCTCCGACAACCCAGGCGTCGTGTCCTGGAGCCAAACGATAGGCATCTCCTGCATTGATGGTCAGTTCAGACCCATCATCGGAAACCACGTGAATCTGGCCTTGAAGAAGCAGGCCTATATGCCCAGCCTGGCAACTTTCAGTGCCAACATGAGGCTTGATACATTCCGACCACTTCCATCCTGGCTGCATATTCGCTTTGGTAAGCGTTACGGCACCGAAATTGATGTTGGCCGCATGCGTTTTGTCTGGAGTAAGCGTCCCATCGGGATTTGACCATGATTTTTTTTCTAGCGTCGACATAACTATTCCTCTTCTAACTTTCGAATGTCTATTGAGCATAGTGTGAAGCCGCAATTCAGTCAAAGCGTGGCCTTATCTCGGGGTCGAGGGAAACCTTCCAACAGCAGTTGATATAAAGAGGAACCGCTTTGTTATGTGGTTTTCCGCGTAGCTCGACGCGAAAGCACTGCCCTAAGGGAGTGACCCTACCCCCCCTTTTATCCATCTGAATTTTTGACTATCGGAAGGCTCGGCGGTCATGGAAGCTACATTTGTACATACTGAAAGCGCTCCACCTGCCACGCCTTCCAACGCTTGCTCACTCAACTCAACATGCTCTATCAAGTCCCCTGCACTGAACTCAAAACCGTGTTCTGCGCCGAGAGCGATGAGGGATTCGGAATCAATCTCGTCCCCGATGGTTGTCTGAAGTGCTTCAGTGTCCAGAATCTTCTGGATAAATTCGTCAAGGCTTTCTCTGCTCATAAGGACTCTCCTGTATTTGCGCCTCAAAGCATACGCCGGTCTTTAGCGCGGCTCAACTGGATGAGGAATACCAAAGAAACATCCCAGTTTAGGGGACTGTAGACCCGGGCAGATTTAGGCCTACTCATTGTTGACAACAGTAATTTCCATCAGTTCAGCATTATTTCCTTCATCGTGGATCTCGAACGTTATCCAGTTGACCGGCTTGAGGGCGCGCACCGCCAGACTCTGGTCAGCCGCTGCCAAAAACGGTGGACCTTGACGGCAGCTTTTACGGACGAAAAGCTGTCTGAAGCGCGAAAGCGACTATCCGAGACGGGCTTCTGCAGCTCTCGCGTGACCTTCAAGACTCTCGAGCCGGGCGAGCGCGGCGGTATCGCGAATTAGATCTTTATCAGGGCCTGCTCCGCTCGACATCCAGGTGCGCATACGCAGGAAGGTCAGTACGGAAAGCCCGGCGGAAAAGCGCGCATTCCCCCCGGTTGGCAGGACATGGTTGGGCCCAACCCCGTAATCTCCGAATACCTCGGCTGCCCCGCGGCCGAGAAACAGGGTTCCGTAATGATTTAATCCTGATGCCGCGCCTTCGGGATCTTCAACATGAACCTCAAGGTGCTCCGGAGCCAGGCGATTGCAGGCTTGCGCCGCCTCCTCGACCGAATCAACCAGAACAGCATAGCCGCTCGCCAGGGCAACTGCCGCGGTTTCCCGGCCCGGGAGGGATTTCAACTGGTCTCGAAGTGCGCTGTTCACCCCCGAGATCAGGGGGCCCGAAGTGGTCACCAGAACCGGAAGCGCATCGGTATCATGCTCCGCCTGGGCAATAAGATCAGCGGCGATGACTTTGGCATCTGCATTTTTATCTGCCCAGACGACAAGTTCCGAGGGACCCGCCAGCATATCAATCCCGACATATCCGGAGACGTACCTTTTGGCGGCAGTGACCCAGCGGTTGCCGGGCCCGACAATCACGTCACACGCGCTCACCCCTTCGACACCAAAGGCCATGGCGCCAATAACCTGGGCTCCGCCGAGGGCCACGAGGCAATCCGCCCCGGCAATGCCGGCCGCAGCCAGGGTCACCGGCGTCGGCTTTGGTGATGCGACCAGGACGCGCTCGACCCCGGCGACACGGGCAGTCACGGCCGTCATCAATACTGACGAGGGAAGTGAAAAGCGGCCGCCCGGTGCGTAACAGCCGGCAGATTCCACCGGGGCAAAGGTGTGCCCTGCCCTCCCTCCTGGAATTTCCATCTCGAGATCCAGAAGCTGGCTGCGCTGGGCGCCGGCAAATGCCTCGATCCTGTGCGCTGTCCGCTCCAGGACTCCCCGGTCGTGATCATCCAGATCCTCGGCCGCTGATTCGAGTGCGTCACGGTCGTAGGTAATGGATTGCCCGGGGCTTATGTCGCCGAGGCGCTTCGCCTCCTCAAGCAAAGCCTGCCGGCCTCCCGCTCTGACGCGCTCGACAATATCCACGGCCGCGCTATAGGTTTTGGCATCGACAGGTTCCCGCTGCAGCGTTCCCAATTCAGAGAGCGTCTTGATCTTGAGTGTTGCCATCACCTAGTTCCCTCCCTGGTAGGATGCTTTCGGATTACCGCTGCGTCTGGTGATCTTCAGCGCACGGCGATCCAGCTCGCTTTCGACGTCTGTCATCCGGACACCTGCCCGGGCCATGGCAACCATCGCGAAATAGATAAGATCCGCCGCTTCATGGATGACCTCTGAAACGCCATCCGCCTGCGCCAGCTCCTCTGCTTCCTCGCCAAGCTTTGCTGCAAGCAGTCCCTCCTCTGCGAGCAGTCGTCCGGTATAGGAGCCTTCCACTGCTGCCGTCTTTCGATCCCACAAGGTGGATTCAAGACGCTGCAGCCCGGTTGAATCCCCCCAGCATGATGATCTTTCGAGATGACAGAATCCCGGGCCCGACTGACTGACCGAAAAACGCAGGGTGTCCCGGTCGCAGTCGAGTTCTATGCGGTGGAGTTTTTGAACGGCTCCAGAGGTCGCCCCTTTTATCCAGAGTGCATTACGCGAGCGCGAATGGTAAGCCCCTTTGCCCTCATTGATGGCGACCCGAAGACTGTCGACATCGGAGTAGGCGAGCCCAAGGGCGAGGCCTGACTCATCGACGACCACCGTTGTCCACAGCCCGTCTTCGCGGTCGGTCTTAAGGCACGCGGCGGTCGCATCGGCGAGATCAAACCGGTTCGTATAAAGCGCCATGCCGACCTGTGCATCGGCCCCCAGGGCATCAATACGCCCCACGTCTTGGGCCGTTGCGACGCCGCCTGCAACCGTTAAGGCCGCATCGTCCGCCGCATCGACAAGCTCTTTGATGCCCGATTCATCGATACCCCCAAGGCGCCCTTCCCGCTCGACGAAGGTGACCAGAAATCCCCCGACATAGGCTTTAAGTTCCTGCATCCGGTCAAGGACGCCTCGACCTGTCTTTTTGGTCCAGCCTTCGACGACGATATCGCCATCAACAGCATCCAGTGCGGCAATCACCCGATCCCGCGGAAGCTGGCTTAGAAGCTCGGGTTCTGCGGCTGTGCCCAGAATGATCTTTCGCGCACCCGCGTCGAGCCAGAACCTGGCGGTTTTTAGATCCCGGATACCGCCGCCCACGCGGCACGGTGCCCGCTTGAGAAGATCCAGAATCGTTTCCCGATTGCTTCCCGTGCCAAGAGCGGCATCAAGATCAATAACCGCGACCTCACCCACTCTGCCAAAGCACTCAGCAATCGGGCACGGGTCTCCTGCATCCAGCGCCTTTTCCTTGCCGCCGATGAGCTGGACTGCATGTCCGTTCTGTAAATCAATAGAAGGAATAATCATGGACGGACCTCCACACCGGCATCCTGCAGTACCGCTTTCAGGCTTGCCACCGTGTACTCGCCATCGTGGAAAATGGATGCTGCCAGCACGGCATTCGCGCCGGCTTTGAGCGCATCGACCAGGTGCTCCGGATTGGCGGCGCCTCCGGATGCAATCACGGGGACGGTCACCGCCTCACTGACGGCGCTCAGCAGATCGAGTTCATAGCCGGAGCGTGTGCCGTCACGGTCCCAGCTGGTCAGCATGATTTCACCGCTGCCCCTTGCGACAACTTCTTTTGCCCACTGGATAACATCCCGGCCGGTGCGCTCGCGTCCGGATTGCACCACGACTTCCCACCCTCCGCCGTTCTGTCGGACCGCATCTATCGCGACCACGGTGCATTGGCTCCCATAACGTAACGCCAGGTCATCAATGAGCTCAGGTTTCACCACGGCAGCGGTGTTTACACTGACTTTGTCGGCCCCTGCGTCGAGCAAGAGGCCCGCATCATCGGTCACCCGGACACCGCCGCCGCAGGTCAGCGGAATACTCAGCCCCTCCCGGACTTTGCGTACCGTCTCATGTTGATGACTGCGGCCCTCGGGAGTCGCGGACACATCAAGCAGAATCAGTTCGTCGGCGCCCTGACGCTCATAGTTCATGGACAACTCGACCGGGCATCCTGCATCTCTTAAGCCCTGGAACTTGATACCCTTGACGACCCTGCCGTCCCGGCAGTCAAGACATGGAATCACTCTTGCGGTCAACATGGCGCAGGCTCCCGCGCCGCACCGAGCCAGCGTTCGATCAATGAAGCCCCCCATTTTCCGGAAAGTTCAGGGTGAAACTGGCAGGCCAGAATGGGCCCGCGTTCAATAGCCGCCACGAATGCGCCGCCATAATCCGCCATTGCCCCCGCCCAGCCCTGAGGAATTTCTGTCAGCCGATAGGAGTTGGCGAAATAGCCATAACCCCCGGTAAGCAAGCGGCAGTCCGGTGCGGGTCGAACAAGATTCCAGCCAAGCTGCGGCACGCGCACCGCTTCACCAAAGCGCGATGCCCGCACATCAAACACCCCGATCCCCTCCGTCCCCGGACTTTCCTCACTGCTGCTCCCCAGAACCTGAAGGCCGAGGCATATCGCCAGAGTCGGTCTCGCCTCATTAACCCGCTGGCGGATTGCGTCCACCAGCCCCCGGCTGTTGAGCTGATCCATGATGGCCGCGAAAGCGCCCACCCCAGGAAGCACGACATAGTCGGCCGACGCCACGGCTCCCGGTTCATCGACCAGCACCGCTTTGCACTTTGCCCTTTTGAGCCCGGCAAGCACCGATGCGAGATTGGCTGTCCCGGTACGGATAACAGCGACATCATTCATGCTAGCGTCCCCTTGGTGCTTGGGACCAATGAACCGCCGTCAAGCGCTACGGCCTGGCGCAGCGCAACGGCGACGGCCTTGAACGATGCTTCACTGCGATGGTGATCATTGCGTCCCTTCAGCATATCCACATGCAGAGCCATCCGTCCGGCGAGGGCAAACGATTCAAAAAAGTGCGGGATGTTCTCGCACGACAGCCCGCCGAGGCACTCACGCTCCAGTGACAGATCTACAACCGGGTATGGCCGGCCGGAAAGGTCAACCACAGCCCGGCAGAGTGCCTCATCCAGAGGGACATGCGCACAGCCAAAGCGGGTAATGCCCTTTCTTTCGTCGAGCGCATTATCCAGACAACTCCCGATCACGAGGGCGCAGTCTTCAACGCTGTGATGATCATCAATATCGAGGTCACCTTTGCACTTGAGATCGAGATCAAACCGGGCATGCCTGGCGAGCGCGGTCAGCATATGGTCGAAAAATCCGATTCCGGTATCGATATCGGCAAGCCCGCTGCCGTCGATATTGAGCCGGCAAGCGATGTCGGTTTCTTTAGTTGTTCGGGCGAGTTCAGCTATTCTTTCGTCCATCTGAGTTTCTCCATCAATTGTTCGGTTATTTCGGGCTGGCCTGCAGCGCCTGCGGCTGTCGCCTCCTTCGGCTGACCTGCCGCGGGTTCCATACCGACCGGCATCACGCCTTTGGGTCGAGTGCCGCTCTTAATGCATTCGTTAAACGTCCAAAGGCATGCTCGTCCCCCGGGCAGGTGATCCGCAAAGCGTCCTTAAGATCCGGATTGTCGGGAAAACGGCGTGTCCCGATTCCACGGGCCGCGAGATCATCGCTGACCCCGGCCGCGTTCTCAAAACGGGCGAGAACAAAGTTCGCCTGGGACGGCATCGGCATCCCGCCAAATTCGGCAATCAGTGCAGCAAGGTTCTTGCGTTCGGCACGCACTCTGCGCACATACTCGCGGACGCTTTCGTCTCCCCGCCGGACGCGCGCTTCAGCGATGGCGAGCGACGGCCCGGACACGCTGTAGGGGCCGCTGGTACGGCTCATCCACGAGATAACCTCAGCGTCACCGACGGCATAACCCACGCGCACACCGGGCATCCCCCACGCCTTGGACAAAGACCGGACGATCACCACATTCGCAAGGTCCAGAAGATTTGCTGTGATATCCACGTCGGCAAACTCAACGTACGCGAGATCCACCAGAAGCAGGATATGCGGTACTGCGAGCGCGATGCGCTGCAGATCTGCCAGGGGCACTACTGCCCCCGTTGGATTGCTCGGTGTCACAACCGAAATGACGGTAGTGTCGTCCGTGACCGCATCAAGCACGCCGTCAGCGGGAAAAGCACCTTCAAGCCAGGGAACCTGTTGCACGCTACCCCCCGTCAACCGGGCATAGATGGGGATCATCTCGAAGGTCGGTGAGGTCGCAATCAATTCGCGACCGGACCCAAGGACAGAGCCAATTGCACGCTCAAGTGCCTCGTCTGCGCCCGCGGTGACAAGGACACGCTCAGGCATCACACCAAGGCGCTCGGCCAAAAGTTTCTGAAGCCCGGACAACTTTGGATATTGAGCGATCGCACTCACATCCAACTGCGAGACAATCTCCTCGAAGATTTCCTTCTCTGCCTGCGAGATAACCACACGCTCGGTGTTTCCAAGGGGCAGATCAATGAAG
Source organism: Proteobacteria bacterium UBA2133 (assembly GCA_002327725.1). Taxonomy (GTDB): domain Bacteria; phylum Pseudomonadota; class Gammaproteobacteria; order Arenicellales; family UBA868; genus UBA868. Next base: position 11,491 of record DCXP01000055.1, on the reverse strand, counting down.
TCCTGTTTTGGGGGAATCGCATAGCGCTTACCCTCTGCAACCGCGGGCCGGGGCTGCAATGGTGAAGCGGGTGCTGGAGAATCAAAACGCATAACCATCTCTCCTACGGAACAATCTGAGAGAGATCGGTCACAACCACATCCGTTCCCCCGGCGGCTTTGATTTCCGGAATAACGAGGGGCAGTTTGTCTCGCGGTACCGCGGCTTTGACCGCGAAGCCGGAATCGCCCCGAAGCGGCGAAACTGTAGGCTCTCTCATGCAAGGCAGCGCCGCGATGACGCCATCAAGGTTCTGCCTGTCCACGTTGACCTCGACCATGACGCGCTCACGCGCTGCCAGAACCGACTGCACCAGCATCACAAGGTGCTCAATCACGTTCTTCTTCGAAGGGTTACGCATCGCTTTCGGGCTTGCGTAGAGACGCGTCGATGAGCGAGTGATCACATCAACAATTGCGAGATTATTGGCACGCAATGTCGACCCTGTAGCCGTGTTATCGACAATGCAGTCTGCATCTTCAGGCGGGAAAACCTCGGTAGCCCCGTATGACCGCACGAAGGTGGCATCCAGCCCGGCGCGCTCGATCCACTCCCGGGTAATCGTCTCGTATTCAGATGCAACCACCAGGCGCTGAGACGGCAGCTTCCCTTCCTGAAGTAAAGCCTCGGGTGCTGCGGCAACTACCTCGACCGGATCAAGCTTTGTATCCACCAGCTCGACAAGGTCTGCCTTGAGTTCGTGCACCCAATCGGCTCCGGCGAAACCGACGTCCCGCGAGCCCAGATGCAGCATTTCGACAATGCTCTGGGGTTTGAGGACTTTCACCTCATACCCGGGAAGATTCACCTGGGGCCGGTAGCCCCGGTCACTCATCTTGAGATGAATTCCAGAATCCAAAAGCAGGGTGTTGACACCCTCTTTCATGCGCCCGGTTGGCAGTCCAAGCCTGACCTGCCCGTTGGCATCGAGTACCGTCATTAACCAATCTCCTGATAGACGCAGCTGCTAAGGCAGGCTTACGTCATGGTATTTTCTTCGGCTGGAGGGATTGGCTGCTTGAAGAGAAGGCACAAAAAAGCCGACCCCTTTGGCCGGCGTTTGATGAAGTGTTTTCTAGACGAAACTATCCACCACCCGCGGCCAGTGGGCCGTGGTGATGGTGTGCAACTTTCGCGAAAACATTAATCATCGCGCGGGTTTATACATCGAACGCTGGGGTATGTCAACTATTCGCGGGCGACGTTGAACTCATCACCGGTTCCCGGCAGCAGAAATGGCCCGGGCTAATTGCCTTTTGGTGCCACGGGCGGCAGTCTCTTGCCGGTCTTCAGGTAATCCAATATCCAGCACATCGCTGGCGAGTAGACGTCAATAAAGACGGCCGGTTCGTCTCCCAGGATTTGACCTCCATGGGGGACATTGCTCCCGGCATACCAGCCGTCACCCGGTCCGATTTCCCGTGTTTCGTCCCCAACCGTCAACAGAATTCGCCCACTGAGGAGCACGCTGAACTGCTCATGCGGATGCGAGTGCATCGGATAAACAGAACCCGGCTCAAACACAGCTCTCAGCAGATGCATATTCTCGCCACTTAACATCTGGGCCTGGTTAGTGCCCTCATCGAACTCAAACCGCTCGAGGGCGTCCCAGCTGAATATCTGACTTGCGAGTCCCGAACCTTTCATTTGCAGCTCCCTCCGGAAGACTGGCGAACAATCTAGAGCGTAATGACCTGATCCGGCATATTCGCCGCGAGCCCTTCGTATAGATTGGGAAAGCAGCCAATCACGGCGCCATCGACCAGTTTGTGCTCAATTTCCCGCTCGTAACAGCACTGATCACAGCCCATCAGCAGGATATTCTGCTCACGGGCGACCGCCGCAAGACGTTCTCCCAGAGGATCGCCTTTCACAAGAACGTAGTTGTTGTCCTCGAAGAAGAACATCCCGGCAACCTCTGGCCCATGGGCTTGCTCCTCGAGCTGCGGCAGGATCATCTTGCCCAACTTATACGAGACCGTATGCCCCTGACTGGAAAAGATATACGCGACTTTCATATGATTACCCTGATTGTGATTATTCCGATGTGCTGAAAACCAGGGTAGATCCTACCGCCTGACGAGGGCGCTGCTGTTTCAGCCGCGCCGATTATCTTCCTGTCCGCACAACAAAGGGTTCTCCGGCTGCGGCCCTTGTCATATTGCCGTCACACGGAATCACTATCATTCCGAACACTCATAATGCCCCTCATTTACTACTTGTGTAGTCATCATCCCCGGCTTTACTGCCGGGGGTTTTGCCGTCAAAGCGGGTCGGTGCTCATCTCACTTTTTGTGTGATGGCGGTCACATCTCTCGAAGCGGCCATTCGGTACTATGACTTCGCACTGTTAGTGTTTCTCCTCCTTCTGATTGCCCCTGGCGCCTTTAAGGTGCCGGGGGTTTTCTTTACCCGAGGGGCGCCTGGGTAATCTCAATGCGTCATCAAAACACATAAAATCTGCCGATGGCATATCGCAAGCTATCCCGGACCCAGGTCTGGCGTTTATTGCTGATATCTCTAGCGATTAGCGTAGGGGTCGGAATCTATTACCTGCTCTCGCCTTATCAGCAGTGCCGGAGGGAGATGCGGATCGAGAACCCCGAAATAAAGGAACAAGTCATCATCGATGAATGCATGAAGAGATCTGCCGATTAAGGCAGCCATGTGCCGGGCATCGGAATGCCTTAAGACTTTTATTGCCCGGCGAAACGCTTCCACCTGCTGCCAGGCCTGACTGGAGAAGGAGAACCTTCCGATATCCCCGGACTTCTCCACAATGTCAACATCCTCGCTTGCGCCTGACAGTGCCTGTTCAATACCCTCCTCCACCAGCGAGAACCGCGCGCTGTCATGGGCTCCGCGCAGGCAGACGACACCATCCTCCTGCAATACCCGGCGCGCATCGATTCCCGGCAGACCGCGATCAACATCAGACTCCCGGATCGGTTCTGGAGTCTGATAAAGGCGGTGTTGCTTTGCGCTGTCAACCGATTTGCTGCTCAAAGATCTGGCCTTGGCATTTCTTGAGCATCCAGACTCGAGATTCCGAAGATGTCCTGCCGTCGATGATCGTATTGCACAGCGTCTTATCCCGGCCGTCGATCCGACTTCAACAGCATCCAATCAGCCGGGCCAGGGAAGTGCCGGCCGCTCAACCGTCCCGGGGATGATGCTTTCCATCAAAATGAACGTGATCGCTTTCACTCAGGATGCGCTCAAAATCATCCAGGCAGCGGATATTTACGGTGTTGCGCTTGGGGTCCATCCGGGGTCTACCAAATACATGGATGCCGCAAATCTTACAAAAGCAGTGAGTCGCCTCTTCTGAGCCAAACCGGTACACGGACAGATGCTCCTCGCCTGCGATGACTCTGAAATGGTCATCATCGACCCGGCTATGGATGATGCCCTTTTTGGTGCACACCGAGCAGTTGCAGATGACCACTTCGTTAATTGTGCCGATGACTTCAAACACCACTTTTCCACAGTGACAACTGCCCCGAAACGTTTTCATTTTTCTCTCTTCGTATTCTCCTGAAAGGACCGCCAGAGAATACGCCTGTGGGTAAAGCGGCTCAACTGAACGGGGAATGCCAAAGAAAAGCCCCGCTAGAGCGGGGCTATCCTCTTACTTAGGTGTTCCCTTTACTCAGACAATTAGGGACGTAGACTCCCTTTCGCCAGATAAAGTAAATCCTGTATCTCGAGAGCTCAGTTTGTTAGCGCCGTCACCCGAGTCACGATCACCGCCATCACTATCAAGATTGGTGGTTGCCTTGCCAACTTTCTTGACAAGCCATTTGCCAAGTTTCCATGCGCCATAGAGGGCAGCACCGCCCGCCACATAGGGGAGGATCCCTCCGTGTACGTCTTCAAGTTGCTCTAGGCTCAACTCTTGATTATTCAACTCTGCCGATTTGTCTAATTTCATCTCGTTAATCATTGCCCTGTCTCCGTGTTTAAGTTTTCTGGTTAATTCCAGTGAAGCCATTGTGATGGATATCAGGGAGATAAGATGTGCGCGCTGTCACCTTTTAGGAGGTATTGGGGAGAATCAGGTGACGCGGGTCACATTAAGTCGCCATGTTGGCAATAGGCATCATCACGACGAGAAGGCCCAGAACCGTCAATACGGGCTTCAAGCCCTTTATCATGAAAGCAAAACCGACTACCAGGATCAGCGCCCCAACCCCAGCAAAATCCCCTACCCCGAGGAACGTGTCGAAAAATGTCAGCACCGGATCCATAGTTATCTCTTGATTCGACTGATGGACTTAGATTGACGCCCCGGACAGCCGCTGATACCTGAAGCTGTCATCAAGGCCCGTCCCCGCTACAGCCTGGCGTCGAGTCTGACCTGATAAATCCAGGGCCATAATTTACCCGTCAGATACAACTCACGGCTGGCTTTATCCCACGCGATACCATTGAGAAAGCCAATTTTCGGCGAGGCGGCCCGGGCATCGTCAACCAGCGCTGCGCAGTCCACGATTGCCGTCACCGCACCGCTTGCAGGATCAATCACCACGATATATTGGGTTTTCCAGACATTCGCCCAGATTTTGCCGTCGATGAATTCCAGTTCATTAAGGTGTACAACGGGCTTACCCCGATGATGCACCCGGACTTCGCGTTCAGCCGAGAAATCCTCCGCAGACCGAAACAACAGGGTATCCGATCCATCGGACGCGATGAGACTTCTGCCATCTGTCGTCAGGCCCCAGCCTTCACGGTCATTCGCTAATGCCGGCAAGTCCTCTACGGACTGGCCTTTTTCACGATAACGGTGTACCCGGCCTTCCTTCCAGGTCAACTGATAGAGAACATCACCGAGCATCGCAATGCCCTCTCCGAATTCATCAGCGGCGAGTGCCTTGCGCCAGATGGGGTTCAGGGCGCCCGCTTCTCGGTTGAAGCGATAGCGGATCAATTCGGATTTCCCGTAGAGGCCGGTTCCCTCGTAAAGGCTATCACCGACTATCTGGAGACCCTGCACAAAATGTTTCGGATCATGTGCAATTTTGCGCACGATCCGTACCGAAAATGATGCAACGGCACTGTCTGTCGAGGAGAGCAATTCGGTCGTTGCCGGGACGGTCACGTATCCCTGCCACAGATGATATAGGTCTCCCCGGAATACGTATCCCGCGCCCGCCAGCACTGCGACGCTGAACACAAGCACCCGGATTATTTTTTTATGTCTCACGGCCAGGTTTCAAAAGCCGTCACCAATATACGTCCCGGAGTATTCCAGGGAAAGCCGGCACGAGAATTTGCGGGCGATTCTGCTCTGAAGTCCGTTTGGGAAGAATTCCATTTTGTCGATTCTGCGGGTGTTCACCGTAAAATACCGCCTTGCACACGCATTTGAAACACCCAACTGCTGTAATGATATGAAACTCTCACAATTTAAGATTCTGGCTTTCGATGTTTACGGCACGTTGATCGACTGGGAAAGCGGGATGATCACCGCCTTAAAGCCCCTGACAGACAGGGTCGCTATGAATCTCAACCGTGACGATATCCTTAATGCCCACGCCCATTACGAGTCAGCGGCACAGCGCTTTTCGCCTTCGAGAAAATATTCCGAGCTTCTGGCGACGGTCTATCGGCGCCTTGCAGAACATTGGCAGGTCGATGCGGGATGGGAGGAATGCCTTGCCTACGGCCGGTCGGTTCCTCAGTGGCCGGCGTTTGATGACAGCGCCGACGCGCTTGGCTATCTGAAGCAGCATTTTCAACTGGCGGTTCTGACCAATACTGACAACCTGAGCTTCTCAGGCTCCAATGCCCGCCTTGGCGTTACCTTCGATGCGGTAATGACTGCCGAGGATATTGGCAGTTATAAGCCTGATGACCGCAATTTTGAATACATGCTCGAAACGCTGACGCATCGTGGAATCACCAGGGACGAAATCCTGCACGTGGCGGAAAGCATGTTTCATGACCATCAGCCTGCGAACCGGCATGGTCTTGCGAACTGCTGGATTTACCGTCGGCACGACCAGGAGGGCTTTGGTGCCACCATGCACCCGGGCGAGATGCCGACGGTCAACTTTACCTTCAACAGCATGGCCGATTTTGCTGCTGCTCACCAGCAGGAGATCACATAGCCTCAAGGCGCAAGAGAGGTTTCACACCCATGACCGAGAATGATTCGACATCAGACGAACTTACTGCTTTGCGCGAAGAAAATGCCAATCTGAAGCGCCAGCTTCTGATGTATCAGAAACAATACAAACGCAACTGGGTAATGTTTCTGATCTCGCTTGGGCTTTTTGTGTTTCTGATTATGGGCCGCTGATTAAAACCGATGGAACCCCAGGGCGGCATAATGTCAGCGGCTGTCAATACTGCAGTAGCGGCGGATGATGTGGCGGACAGAGCGCGCCTTCAAGACGCCGCCGGCTTAGGTGTAAGATTGATCCCATGAGTGATGCCGCCCTCCTTATCACGGGTATCGCGCTGTGGTATGCCGCACACCTGTTCAAGCGGATAGCACCGGGTGCCCGCAAAGCGATGGGAGGGGCTGGCAAGGGTATCGTCGCGCTGGCCCTGGTGATCAGCATTATCCTGATGGTATTTGGTTACCGCGGCATAGACACTGCGTACCTGTGGCATCCCCCGTCCTGGCTGATACCCGTCAATAACGTGCTCGTATTGATCGCCCTGTTCATGCTGAGCCCGGCGGCCCGGAAAGGCGCACTGTTAACCAGGCTGCGTCACCCGATGCTGATCGGAGTTCTGCTGTGGGCGGTCGCACACCTTATGATCAATGGCGAACTCGCTGCTGTGATTCTCTTTGGCGGGTTGGGTCTGTGGCCGCTGGTTGAAATTGTGGTCATCAACCACGCGGAGCCGGATTGGCAGCCTGGTACAAAAGGCGCCCTGGCCAAAGACGGCCTGTTTTTCCTCGCTTCAGTTGTGCTGCTGGGGATTATCGGCTATGTCCACGGCCTGATCGGCCCACCGGTGTTTGGAGTCTGAACCAGGCCCCGAAGGTTAAATCAGTTCTTTCTGCACTGGGGCACGCCGTCGGTGAACCCATGGGTTACTTCACCAGACGGGTCGCGGGCAACTGCATTCCAGGGCTTGCCGACATCCCATTCACCAGAGATTGATCTGCCGGTTGCGTAGGTGAAGGTTCCCTCACCATGGTAAATCCCGTTAACGAACTGACCTTCGTAACGGTCACCGTTATTCCAGAAATAGGCGCCGACGCCTGATTTCGTACCGCTGTCCCACTCGCCTTCATAGCGCTCGCCGTCTGCCCACGTATAGGTTCCCTGGCCATGCTTTTTGCCGGCCTTCCATTCACCGGCATACGCATCGCCATTAGCGTAGACATGCGAGCCTGAACAGTTATCGAAAAGGTGGCTCGACCCTTCCGGACAGGGAGCCAGAGCCAGACTCTTAACCGTAAAGGCGAGCCCGGCCGCGAGCAGGAAGGTCCGAATCATCATGGCGCCTATCTTACCGGATTGTCTCCATCAAAACGCGTGGCCAGCGTACCGGGATAAGGACTAAGGCTGAGATAACGGACACAGATAAAGGCGCCGCTGATTTAAGGCCGAGTCAGAAATTCCGGACTAACCAACAGTCTAGGGCAGGCAGGATGAAATGGATGCGCTGAGTTTGGTCACCATCTCGTCAATATGGTTGTCTTTGAGAATAAAGGGCGGCGCCAGCAGGACGTGATCTCCATTAACGCCGTCTCGGGTACCCGACATCGGATAACAGATCAGGCCCTGCTCAAAAGCCGCTTTTTTGATGTTGCCTGCAAGTCGTAACGCCGGATCAAACGGCGTTTTGCTGGATCTATCCTCTACCAGCTCTACGCCGCGGAATAACCCTCTTCCCCTGATATCCCCCACGTGCGGGTGCTCACTGAACTCATCTCTTAACGCCTGGTCAAACCGTTCTCCCATCTCCCGCACCCGGGGGACAAGGCCACGGGAGATGATGGCCTCCAGCACCGCGCAGCCCGCGGCTGCCGCAACCGGATGACCCAGATAGGTGTGTCCATGCTGGAAAAACCCCGAGCCCTCCTCGATCGTCTGATAAATCTCACGGGTACACAGCATCGCGCCGATCGGCTGATAACCCGCCCCAAGGCCCTTGGCAATACAGGCAATGTCGGGCGTAATGTTCTCCGCCTCGCAGGCAAAGAGATATCCCGTGCGACCCATGCCGCACATCACCTCGTCCAGGATCAGCAGGACACCATAGCGGTCACAGATTTCTCTTATTCTTGTGAAGTACCCCTCAACCGCGGGTACCGCTCCAGCAGTAGCACCGACCACGGGCTCCGCCAGAAAAGCAATGACCGAATCTGAGCCCAATCTGAGGATTTCGTCCTCGAGTTCCTGGGCGACCCTCTGCCCGTAGTCGAAAGCCGATTCAGCGGGATTGCGATCGGCGTATTCGTAACACGGGGATATGTGGCTGACATCTACCAGCAGCGGTGCAAACTGCTTACGGCGCCACTGGTTTCCACCCACCGCGAGTGCGCCGAGCGTGTTCCCGTGATAACTCTGCCGTCTCGCGATGAGGTAGCGTCGGTTGGTCTCACCCAGCTCAACGAAGTACTGCCGTGCGAGCTTGATCGCAGCCTCGTTGGCCTCCGAACCGCCTGACACAAAAAGCGCACGCTCCAGGTCTCCCGGCGCATGCTCTACCAGTAAATCTGCAAGCGTCTCCGCGGGCTGTGAGGTAAAGAATCCCGTATGGGCAAAAGCCAGTTGTTCCACCTGCGCCTTTACCGCGGCGATAACTTCGGGGTCACCATGGCCAAGGCACGATACCGCGGCGCCCCCGGAGCCATCGAAATAGCGCTTGCCCGAGGCATCGATGAGGTAACAGCCCTCTCCCGTCACCGCCAGGGGCGGCGCGCTTTTGGTATGACGGGGAAATACGTGCGACATCTCAAGTCCTGTTGACTGTGAAGAGATCCGGTTTAGCTGCTGAGATGGTCTCACACTTCATGAGGACAACTTGCTGTGCTACCCTCAGCGATTCGGTTAACGTTGTCGGAGGACAGCAGATGCATATCCAGATCATCAATTTTAATCTTGACGGCATCAGCCGTGGTGAATACGACCAGGTCTGTGATGACCTTGCCCAAACCTTTGCTGATGTTCCCGGGCTCATCTCCAAGCATTGGCTGGCGGATGATGACACCAACACCTACGGCGGGGTGTATATCTTCGAATCCAAAGATGCCTATGAGGCCTTTATCGCTTCAGAACTTTTTGCAGCTGTCGGTGGAAATCCGGCTCTGGCGAACATCAGTTCCAAGGATTTTGGCGTCATTGAAGGGCCCACGCGGGTGACCCGGGGGATGCAATAGATTGAGGTGAAAGCGCACAAAATCGGCGCGCCCTAGGGCGCGCCGATGCTTAACGGATTCCTCGCACCCTTCCTCTTGGTGACAACACCCTGGGCGCATAAGTTTTAGCCGGATTACATCGAGTTGACCACTTCTCCCGACCAGATGTCGATCGAGTCTCCGTTCATGACCCCGCCGGCCACCATCTGACCAAAGACCTTCTGTGCGATTGCGGTAGCCGCCTCCATCGTAGCGGCGTCGGGGTACTTGGCAACAACGACACCGTTGCCATCGGCATCGGCCGCGATGTCGATAAAATCTGCACCCGCCGCAGCGACCTCATCTCGCGCATCTTCTGCCATTGCAATCGCCTTTTGTATATCCGAACTGGTGAAGCGGGTAATTCTGTAGATAGCCATAGTTGTATCCTCCTTACAATTGATCAAAACGACTGGCCAGGAAACTTTAGCCAAACTTGTCTCAATACACCACAATCAAGCCCATTATTGGCCTTATGCTCTTAAAAACCCTATTATTAAAGTGTTTTTAGACCATGCATCTCCGGCCTCAGACAGCAAAATCGCTTATTATTCGGCTCCTTTCACGGGACAAAAGGGGTTAGATCCATGCAGAAATACGAAGATACACCTGCTGCAATCGCGATGATACTGTTCACCTTGGGGGCCGTCTTCTACGTAGCCCAACTGATTTTCATGACCGAGGCCTGGCTAAGCGCCAACGGCGTAGGGGCTGAAGCAATCCCGGTTGCACGGGTACTTGGGCTTACCTGGCTGGGCATTGTCGTTGTGTTGATTCGGACCTTTATCAACGGTCTGGCAGGAACCGGGGCTTTCTTTACGGCACTGATCATTGCCCAGATAGGTATCTTCCTTAACCTCTGGCATCAGCATTTCACGGCAGATCTTGAGGTTTCCATCATTGACGATGCGGGCATCGTTACCGTACTCACCGCTTTGCTGCTGTTCGGCTGGTCAAGAATCCGCTCGAAAACCTAAAAACGATAAGCCAGCGCCACAATGCGCTCATTGAAACCCCGCTACGGCGGGGTTTTCTTTTCATACCCGCGATCGTGAAGTGCTACGGACTTAGCGGTTTTCCCGCAAGCGCCGAGCGGGCGCCGTTGTGCAGATTGGTCAGTTCCTGAACCGCTGAAGGGTCTGCCGCTCCCGGCAGGATCGCCCGCTGCTCCATAATGGCGTTGGTCACAAGCCATGCGTGACCCTCTGGAAAATCAGGGTGAGCTAAAAGGATCAAGTCGCCGAAACGGTAAAGCACAACCGCATTGACTGCAGGCTCACCGGAGAACGGTCCTGACCCTGATATCAGCCCATTGGCGTTGTCGGAAGACAGCAAAACCAGCGGGATCTGTTTGGTTTTGAACAGACTATGGACCCGAACCCAGTCTTTGGCCCGGGCAGGCCGGGCACTTGCCTCCGGGAGGATCTCATTAATAGCGTCAATCAAAAGGAGGGAATACTCGTAGGTCGGTTGATCGACCCGGGTGCTCATGATCATGAGATGCTCCTGGCGATAAACCTGGTACTGACTCCACGGTGAGTGCGCCTCGGCCTTGCCGATGGCCATAACCAAAACGAGCACCAGCCATCTGCAAGGCGAGAACGCACGAGGGACGCGCACTGCGCGTCCCTCGCCCAATACCAAGCAGACAGATCTAGAATCGATATTTATCGAAAACATCCAGGTTCAGTACCGCTGTTACCACATAGTTCGGCACATCAACCACCTGCCCCACCCTGAGGTCCACCGCGACTGAACACAAAACATAGGCCTGCTCTTTGGTCAGGCCATGTTCACTGACCAGGTAGTCGATCATCTGGAGCAAGGCGTGCCGCGCCGCTACCGTGAGATCCTCATTGAGGTTTTCAAGGTTGGCGATCTTTTCTCCACCCAGATATCCATGTGAGGGTGGGATTTCACCTTTTCCTTTTTTGGGAATTCCAACAGTCTGGTAGAAACGTGTCGGCTCCATGTCAATGATCTGATCATTGCCCAGTGTCGCCGGCATGTCCATGGATGATCCTTTTCCCTTATGGATCTTTTTCACCCTGAGCGTGGTGACGGTTCCCATTTCGACCGCGG
>DCXP01000092.1:64706-75036 GCA_002327725.1 Proteobacteria bacterium UBA2133 | reverse complement strand
ACATAGTAGCGGCTGGGCCTCAGCCCGTTGCGGTCAAGTACAGCACCGATACAGCGGCCGTCAGTAAAGGTCACCGATGAAGGGCCATCCCATGGCTCCATCATCGCCGAGTGGTATTCATAAAACGCCCGCTTGGCCGGGTCCATCGACTCGTGCTTCTGCCAGGCCTCGGGGATCATCATGAGAATTGACTCCGGCAGGGTGCGGCCGGTCATCAGCAGAAACTCCAGCGCGTTATCGAGTCCGCTGGTGTCGGAGCAGTCGGGCTCGATGACCGGAAAGAGCGATGGCAGATCATCTTTAAAGAGTTCGCTTTGCATCACCCCCTCGCGCGCCCGCATCCAGTTTCGATTACCGCGGAAGGTATTGATCTCGCCATTGTGGGCAATCAGGCGCATCGGATGCGCCCGGTCCCAACTGGGGAAGGTGTTGGTCGAAAAGCGCGCGTGCACCATGGCCAGATGACTGACATAGTCCGGTGCCTTAAGGTCCGGGAAATAGTCGATCAACTGCAGCGTGCGCAGCATGCCCTTGTAGATCAGGACCCGGCTGGAAAGGGAGCAGATGTAGAACATCTTGGACTGCGAGAGCGAGGCCTCCGTACGCAGACGATGGCTTGCGGCCTTGCGGATCAGATACAGTTGGCGTTCGAATGCTTCCTGATCGAGACCGGGGGACGCGCTGACCAGCAGTTGCTCGCTGTAAGGCTCTGTCAGTTTTGCAGCGGTTCCCAGATCCGCCGCGTCCGGCGCGACCGGGACGACCCGCCAGCCGATAAGCTGCTGACCATGCCGGGCAATGAGCGATTCGACAGCCTGCTTGCAGAACGCCCGCTCCTTGAGATCCTGAGGCAGAAAGACCAGTCCGACGCCTAACGCCCCCGCCACGGGTATCTCGACACCAAGACCCTCGGGGACGACCCGCGCAAGGAAATCATAAGGCAGCGCCGTGAGAATGCCTGCGCCATCTCCGCTGTTCGGCTGGGCACCCACCCCGGCGCGGTGCTCCATACTCTTAAGAATCATATAGGCGTCGTCGACGATGGTGCGGCTGGGCACACCCTTGATATGCGCAACCAGCCCCACGCCGCAGCTGTCGTGCTCGTAGGCAGGATCGTAAAGACCTTGTCGCGTTTTAGATCGGGTTGTCATTGGGTTCACTGACTTCATCGGGTTTGATCGACTGCCGGGCAATCGCAGGGACGCCCGCCCGGTACTGCGGTACCCCGATGGCGCCACAAGTGGGTTAAGAAGAGCGACAGACTGACAACGGTTCAGCAGGCAGGTGCCGCCTCGTCACAACACCTGGGCGCGACGGCCGATCAAGTATACCGACAGAGGAAAAGCGCTTCAAACGGCAGAGACTTATACCAAAAACGAGCCTTCCTTATAGAAAGGCATCTGCCCCTGAATGGTGCAAGAGCCTAGAGATACGGTTAACCGGTGTATTCAGCGAGGACCTCGTCTAACATGCCATCGGGGTAATCAGAAACCAGGATCGCCGCACCGATGCGCTTCAGCAGCACCAGCCGGATCCGCCCATGGCTGACTTTTTTATCAAGCGCCATGTGCTTCAAAAAATCCGGGGCCGACATTCCATCGGGCACCTTGACCGGCAGATTCGCTCGCACCAGCAGTTCACGAATACGTTCCGGCTCTTCCGGGTCAAGCCAACCCATCTTTTGAGACATCGTCGCCGCCATCATCATCCCGACGGCAACCGCTTCGCCGTGCAGCCAGTTGCAGTATCCCGTCGCCGCCTCAATAGCGTGACCAAAGGTATGGCCCAGATTCAGAAGCGCTCTCTCACCCGCCTCCTTTTCATCATTGGCAACGACTTGTGCCTTATGCCGGCACGACTCGAGAATGACGAACTCAAGTGCGTCGTCCTCAAAACGAAGGAGCCGCTCGATGTTTTCCTCTAACCAGGCGAAAAATCCCGCGTCCCGGATCAGGCCGTATTTGATCACTTCGGCGATTCCAGTCGAGAGCTGACGCTGGTCGAGGGTTCTCAGCGTCTCGGTATCGGACACCACGCAGGTGGGCTGATGAAACGCACCAATCATGTTTTTCCCGCAGGGGTGATTCACCGCCGTTTTGCCGCCCACTGCCGAATCAACCTGCGCCAGCAAAGTGGTCGGCAACTGAATGAAGGCGACCCCACGCTGATAACAGGCTGCAGCGAAGCCAACAACATCGCCGATGACGCCACCGCCGAGCGCGATTAAGGTGGCACTGCGGCTGCAGCGATTCTCCAGCAGGGTGTCGAAAATACTCTGGAGCGTTTCAAAGTTCTTGAATTGCTCTCCATCAGGAAGCACCTGACAGATCAGGCGATGGTCTTTCAGCGAAGCCGCGACCCGATCCAGATACAAAGGGGCGACGGACTCGTTCGTCACCACCACCGCCTCCTCGCCGGCGAGATAAGGATCGAGAAACGCTTCGTCCCTCAATAGCCCGTTGCCGACAACAATGGGGTAACTTCTCTTGCCGAGCTCAACGTTCAGCGTTGCCAACGTTTCCGGATCTCGCTGCAGATGCCCCTCGCCACCGCATGAGGTGATCGGGAATCGGTTTCAAAAACAATGTCGGCTTCAGCCCGGTACAAAGGCTCACGCTCAAGCATTAATGCCTCGAGCACTTCGCGAGGATCTGCCCCGGTATTGAGCAGCGGGCGGTTCTTGCTTGACCGGGTCCGCTCGACCAGCATCTCCAGGGTTGCGTGAAGGTAGATCACCAGTCCGTTATGGCGCATCGCCTTACGGACATCTTCCCGGGTAACAGCCCCGCCACCGGTCGCCAGAACGATGTTCTTGCGTGCCACTAACTTGAAAATCTCCTTGGCTTCGCGCTCGCGGAAACCGGCTTCACCTTCGATATCGAAGATGGTACTGATGCTGACTCCAGTACGCTCTTCGATCTGCTGATCGGAATCGACGAACTCCATCCCGAGACTCTTGGCGAGAGACCGGCCTACGGTTGTCTTGCCCACGCCCATCGGGCCAACCAGATAGATATTACTTGCGGAAATCATGAAACGGCTTTAACTAAGTCGTAAAAAAGAATCACTGACCGGTCGGCACCTAGCCGGCGGTCAGTACGGGGTTGATAATTCTTGGCGTAAGGAAAATCAGCAATTCGCGTCGATTATCGAGGATTCCTTTGGTCCTGAAAAGCGGACCCAACACCGGAAGGTCTCCCAGTACCGGTACCTTCGACACACTCTCGGACGTCTCCTGGGTATAGATGCCGCCCAGCACAATGGTTTCTCCATTATCCAAAAGCACCTGCGTGCGCACCTGAAGGGTATTGATATTCTCCTCGGTGGGTGACACGAACGAATCTTTGGTGACGAAGACATCCAGTATCACCCGATCGTCCGGGGTAATCTGGGGCGTGACCGTAAGACCGAGTACCGCTTTCTTAGTGACAACGGTTCCCTCACCGAGCGTATTTGTCGTAAAGATTCGCTCCTGGCCCTGTTCGATATGCGCTTCCTGTTTATCGGCCGTCAACAGTCTCGGGTTGGCGACAATCTTGCCGTTGCCCTCGGCTTCAAGGGCCGAAATTTCAAGATCAATGAGCGAAGCCCAGCCTGCGCCGGCCTTGGCCAGCGTGAAAGCATACGACGCAGGTGAGACCGAACCGACCCCCTGGGCAGGCAGGTTGACACCTAAAGACCCGTCACCGCTTGAACTGATACCGTCGTTGCGCACCGTAGCCGTGTTGGCTAGCGATCCTGACCCAATCATCGAGCCCAGATCAGTATTGCTGTTGATACCGGTCAGACCCAGTTTCACACCAATGTTGCGGCTGAAGTCTTCGTTCGCCTCAACAATCCTGGTCTCTATCAGCACCTGCTTTACCGGGCGGTCAAGTTCGCTGATGAGTTTGCGAATCTCGCGGATCTTTTGCGCAGTATCCTGAATCAGCAGGGCATTCGTCCGCTCGTCTACCGTTACGCTGCCGCGGTCGGAGAGCAGCCGGTTCTCTTCAGTCTGAACCTCGGCAACGGACACACTGCCGAACATGGACTGCTGGACGCTGGGCTCGATCGCGCGGACGGATTTGAGCAGATTGGCGATATCCTCCGCCTTGGCGTAGTTGATTTGAATAAGATCAGAAACCAGCGGCTCCAGTTCGCTCACCTGGCGGGAGGCTTCCAGGACCAGTCGTTCCTGGTTGGTGATCTCCTCGGCAGGCGCGATCCAGACAACGTTGCCCTGCTGGCGTCGGGCAAGGCCCTTGGTCTGCATGATCGTGTCGAGCGCCTGATCCCAGGGGACGTCCTTGAGGCGAAGGCTCATGTCACCGGTGACCGAATCGCTGATGACGAAATTAAGATTGGTCTCGTTGGCAATCTGCTGCAAAGCGCTGCGGACAGGAATGTTCTGAAAATCAAAACTGATGGTCTTGCCGCTGTAGCTGATGGCCTGATCCCCCTCACCAGCAGCCGGCTTCTCGGAAACCTCGAGGGTAAAGCGCTTGCCGGACTGCACTGAGGCAAACTCGTAGTCGCCACGGGGCACCACCACGATACGGGCTCCAGCCTCGGTGGAAAACGCGTCGATGTACTGGACCGGCGTGGCGAAATCGATCACATCCAGCCGGCGCTCAAGCGGCTTGCCCAGCGTTACACCTGTGATGTCCAGCAGCACCTCGCCCAGATGCTCACGGACATCGACCAGCGCACGCTCGCTGTCAAACTCGATGATGACACGGCCTGCCCCTTCGGCGGTGCGCCGAAAATCAATCAGCCCGATATGGGCGGCATCCTGCCCTGCTTCTACGTCTTTGCCTTTGGAGACATCCACAACCGAACTGTCACCCGATGCCGATATCACCGGCTCCACCACCAGGGTCAGTCTGTTATCGGCAGCATCTGATACGAAGCCGACCGGCGAGATCAGGTTGATGACCATCCGGGAACGCTGCTCGTCCTGCGCCATCATGATGTTTTCGATCGCGCCGCGGCCGACCTCTATGACCGACGCCGGCAGCCGGGTGCGCACGCCAAAAAAATCAAGCACGATCCGATCCGGCGAACTGGTCCGAAAAACCCGGGGCGAAGGCAACAGCCCTGAGGAGTGGACATCGATCTGCAGCCGACCCCCCGGCAGGCTTGAGTGGTTGATTTGTGTGATGACCGGTCCATCATCAGCACGGACCGGCGTCCCGACCATGGCTAGCGCCAGGGCAAAACCCCAGATGGCCAGTTTCGGCCATGGAAATTCGATGAAGGATCGAGAAATCATTATCCTGAATCTACACTACGTTGCACGGCTTCAGCGGCCCGCACGCATTTGGCTGGGGCGAATCTCCCACTGGCCCGAAATCCCACGGAAACGCTCCTCGATCTCGAGCACGCCGTCGGATTCAGTGATGGCAACAATCTTGCCGTTATTTTGGCCCAGAAAGGTCCCTACCACCACCCGATGGATTTCTCCGTCGGGCGCACTGACAAGCGCCCAGGTACTTCCTTCAAGTCGCATGGTACCCAGCATCTGCAGCGCATCGAGGGGAAACTTCTCCAATGGATCCGGTACACGGTCTGCGTCGGGTTCCAGGGGATCGGGTTCGGGCTCAGGCACTGCCTCCGCCTCGGGGGTGCCAAATACATTGCTCCGGGCAAAAGGATCCTGACTCTGGTCGGCCCGGTAGACGATCGATATCACCGGCGTTTGCTCGGGGAGAGGATCCACCTTGGGCACCGTATCTCGATGTGTTGTCTCCACGAATTGCGCAAGATCATTCAGGGTTCGCTCCTCGGAGCACCCCGCCATGGTCAAAGCGAGTACCGCGGAACACAACGTTCGGATCACATTTTTGCTCAGACCGATGCACATCACGCTAGAGACCTTCGGCGAGATAACTGTAGGTTTTCAGGACCAGCGAAGAAGTCAGTACCCCGTCCTCGTCAGCCGTGATCTCAAGGTCGCCCACGGTAACAATCCTGGGCATCTGCGCAAGATCACTGATGAAGTTCCCGAGCTGATGATAGTTGCCTTTAACCTCCATCAGAATCGGCAGCGTTGAGTAGAAATCACCCAACTCCTGCTCCTGCGGATCAAACACTACGAATTCAAGTCCACGGCGACCACCCGCCTCGGTGATGTCGATCAGCAACGAGGGTACCTCGCTGCTGTCAGGCAGTTGTTGTACCAGCTCAGCCAGCATTTCTTTTATCTGAATCATCTGGGCCTGGTAGGCCGGCAGGTTAACGACCATACCCTTTTTGATCGTAAAGGTCCGTCGGAGTTCAAGCTCCTGCGCCCGCTCATAATCGAGACTCAATCGTTGGTCCCGAATCAGGAACTGCCACCCGCCGAACAGCAGCACCAGACATGCCAGCAGCGACACTACCACGACAAACCATGGCGGCCATTCCGCCGGTTGGTTGATATCCACCGCACGGAAATCATCGAGCCAACTCATCAGCGCCTACCCCACACGTACGTCATGGCTGCTTTCCGGTAGCAGGCAACGGCTGATCCGATCGGACGGAAGAAACCCAAAGTTCAAATTCCTGGGTATCGCCCACATTAATCACATTCAATTCAGGCTGGTCGAATGACGGGGTATTGGTCAACTGCTCCATGAGCGCAGATATCCGCGAACTCGACTGGGCAACACCGGTGAGACTGATCCCATCTGGACTGCGTTGCAGCGATGAAAAGAAAACGCCTTCCGGAATGGTCGTTGCGAGTTCGTTCATGCCGCGGACGAGGGTGACCCGCTCCGCCTGCAGCTGGAGAATAATTGCCATGCGGGTCAACAGGGCTTCTTTGCGCTCTTCTATGTCATTGATTTCCTCGAGCTGCTCCTCCACCTCTGCGATGGCATTAAGCAGGTACTGGTTCCGGCTGATCTGATAGTTGAGATCACGATCCTGTGACCACCAGACCCCGACGAGAACAGCGACCGTGATCAGTACCAGTACCGCCGCGGTCCTGGTGGCTCGGCGGTGCTGGCGTTGGCGGCGCTCTTCCCGCCACGGCAGTAGGTTCACGCCGTTGATCATTCTGCCCCCCGCACGGCCAGGCCGACCGCTTTGATCATGCTGGGTCCATGACGGGCAACCAGTTTGTTTGCCTGGATTGCGCTCCCGGGGCCAAACGGATCAGCCACCACGGTGGGTACGCCCACGTGTGACTCGATCAGCGCAGCAATGTCGGGAATCTGGACGCAGCCACCACAGATCACCAGTGCATCAACGCGATCCAGGCCCAACTGGGCTGACAGACAGAACTCCACGCTGCGGGCCGCTTCACGCGCCATGGCCTGACGAAAAGGTTCCAGCAGATCCTGCTCGTAGTTCTGCGGCAGGTCGCCGCCGCGTTTGAGCGCCTCGGCTTCCCGATAGTCGATGCCGTAGCGCGAGCGGACGTTTTCCGTGAGGATTCGGCCGCCAAAATTCTGCTCGCGGCCGTAGATGGAACGACCATCCACGAAGAGATCCAGACGTGTGGTAACGTCTCCAAAATCCATGAACGCAATGGCCCTGCCCTCGAGTGACTCGCCCAGGGTCTGGGCGACAAAGCCATAGCCGCGCTCGACCGCAGAAAGACCCACGTCAACAATCACTGCAGCCAGACCTGCCAATTCCATGACCGCGGCATAGTCCTCAACGATCTCCTTGCGGCAGGCCGTGATGGTGATCTGGTCGTCGTTTCCGTCGCGGGCGCCCCCAGAGACCTGAAAGTCCAGATTGACCTCATCCAGGGGGTGGGGAATCTGCTGGGCTGCCTCGATCATGGCCTGCTCTTCGATCTCACGGTCTGCGAGGCCTGCAGGCAGGCTTATCGTCCTGGTGATGACGTGGGTTTGTGGGACCGACACGACGACCTTCTTGCGGGTACTGCGTGAATGGCCTACCGCGTGCCGTACCGCTTCACTGATCAGGCGCAGATCGTTGATCTGGTGTTCGACGATGGCATTTTTCGGCAGCGGCTCAACGCCCGCCCGGGTTGCCTTGAACCCCTTACCGGCCGCCGACAGTTCGAGTACCTTGACGCTGGCACTGCCGATATCAATTCCGAGCGCCAGACGCTTACTTCTGCGAAAAAGTCCCATAGCACAAAGTGTACCCTGACCCGATCCCGTTCTGCGGTAAAGATGTCTACGCCACCGGTCAGCGAGCCGGCCCATGAGGCGGGTTTGATAAAATTGAGCGGTTCGGCTTCATGCGCCGACCGGCAAGCACCTTCCGATTGTTTTTTATGCTGATTCGTGCCCTTTTCTGGCTATCCGCGGCCATCCTGGCAACCGTCTCAGTGACGCTCGTCGCCGTCATTACCGTGATCTGGCCCGATCTCCCGCCAACCAGCGAGGTGCAGGATATCCGGCTCAAGGAGCCGCTCAGGATTTACAGCATCGACGGCAGGCTGATAGGCGAATTCGGAGATGAACGGCGTATTACCGTACAGATTGAAGATACCCCCCAGGAACTGATCAATGCCATTCTGGCGGCGGAAGACGACCGCTTTTTCAGTCATCACGGGGTGGATCCTCTCGGGGTGGTACGGGCGCTTATCATTAACCTGAAGTCCCGGGAGACACGCCAGGGCGCAAGCACGATCACGATGCAGGTCGCCCGCAATTATTTCCTTTCCCGGGAAAAAACCTACAGCCGCAAACTCAAAGAGGCTCTGCTGGCCTTCAGGCTCGAGCGTGAGCTCGATAAGGCGCAGATTCTTGAACTGTACGTCAACAAGATCTTCCTCGGCCACCGGTCTTTCGGCTTCCAGGCGGCGGCGGCCTTCTACTACAACAAACCTCTTGGCGAACTGACCCTGGCCCAACTGGCCATGCTCGCGGGATTGCCCAAGGCCCCCTCGAGTATCAATCCAGTGAGCAATCCGGCCAGGGCGCTGGAGCGTCGAAATTACGTGCTGCGCCGGATGCATGGCCTCGGCATGATCGACGACCCCGCCTACGACCGCGAAAGGGCAATGCCACTCACCGCCGCACGGCATCGTCAGGAGATCGAGGTCAACGCGCCCTATATCAGCGAGATGGTGCGCGAGTACATGTTTTCCCAGTATGGTCAGTCCGCCTACGAATCCGGTTACCGTGTCTACACCACCATAAATGCCCGCTATCAGAGTGCTGCCAGAGAAGCATTAACGCATGGACTCCTTGCATACGGAGAACGTCATGGCTACCAGGGTCCAGCAGGTTATATCGATCCGGCGAAGACCACGAGCACAACAGAGCGCATCGAGGCCCTGGCGCAATACCGCGTGATCGGGGGTCTGCGGCCCACGATGGTACTGCGTCCCGGCGGCGATATGCTTGAAGTACTTACCGCTGATCGTCAGACCCTGTCCTTGGACTATCAGGGATGGCGCTGGACATCACGCAGCCCATCCCAACTGCTGCACCCGGGGGACGTCATTTATATCTCAGGCAACCATCAAGACGAACTTCGTTTGGCACAGGTACCCCGCGTTCAGGGAGCGCTGGTCTCGCTCAATCCCTCGGACGGATCGCTGTTGGCCCTTGTCGGCGGCTTCGACTTCGCTGAGAGCAACTTCAATCGGGCAACTCAGGCGCTTCGCCAGCCCGGCTCCAACATCAAACCCTTCATATATTCTGCGGCTCTTGAAAACGGCTTCACCGCCGCGAGCCTGGTAAGCGGTGCTCCTGTCGTCATCGCCGACGACATCGGTGAGGACTGGCGACCTCAGAACTACAGCCGGAAAGTCTTCGGCCCGACGCGGTTACGCGAGGCGCTCAGTATGTCGTTAAACCTGGTGTCGGTTCGCCTGGTTCGTGCCCTCGGAGTGGACGCGGTCCGCGACTATCTGGAAAAGTTTGGCTTTGATCGTGCCCGTCTTCCGCAGGGGTTATCGCTTGCCCTCGGGTCGGCGACGGCAACCCCGATCGAAATTGCCCGCGCTTACAGCGTCTTCGCCAACGGTGGCTATCTTGTGGAACCGTTTTTTATCACCCGGGTTGAGGACCCCTCCGGCCGCATTATTGAATACGCCAACCGGAAGATGTCCTGCTCCGGGTGCGAAGCACCGCTTTTGGAGCCATCAGGCACTTCCCAACAGCTGCCGGACCCGCGCTTTTCAAAACTGGTGGTATCACCGCAGAACGCTTTTATTCTGGACAGCATGATGCGCGAGGTGATCCGCTCGGGCACCGGCCGGGCTGCGCGCACGCTGTTGCGGGATGATATTGCCGGCAAGACCGGGACAACCAACAACTACTTCGACGCCTGGTTTACGGGATACAGTTCCAATATTGTCACTACCGTGTGGGTGGGCTTTGATCACCCCAGGGATCTTGGCCAGGGTGAGTCCGGGGCCCGTGCTGCTCTGCCG
>DCXP01000092.1:12526-64383 GCA_002327725.1 Proteobacteria bacterium UBA2133 | reverse complement strand
CTGCCGATCTGGGTGGACTTTATGAAAACCGCCTTGGCAGGTAAACCACATCCGCGCCAGCGCTATCCCGAGAACATCATCCAGGTGCGCGTCAACAATCGAAGCGGCCTGCCAACAGATGTCGATGACCCCGATGGCTACGAGGAGTTTTTTGTCAGGGGCACCGAGCCGAAAACGCCCCACGCGGAGTCCCAGGTGGACCCGGTCGAAGGCCTTTTCTGATGCTCAATGCGCCATTCAATAGGTCGTTGAGGGCGTACCCAAGCGCTTGTCAGTTGATTTCTTTTTTACTGTCTTGGTGGCCTTTGCCTTCTTTCGGGTCGTTTTCCGGGCGGCAGCCGCTTTTTCAGTAATCTCCCACGCTCCGTTTCGATAAAAAGCCTTCCAGCCTGTTGCCTTGCCACCAGATTCAGTCATGACGTACTGCTCTCGGGTTTTTCGGCTGTAGCGGATCTGTGCGGGATTGCCCTTGGCGTCCTGCGCCGGGGCGGTGGCGAGGTACCGGTGCTTTGGGTCCAGTTGATCCGCTACGCTGACGACCTCATGTACCAGCGGTGCCCGGGTCTCGCGGTTACGGGGAAACTGGCTGGCGGCAAGGAATATCCCGGATGCACCGTCGCGTAGCAGGTAATAATCATCGACCTTCTCACAGCGCAGATCCGGCATCGGGATGGGATCCGCCTTGGGTGGTGCGGGCTCACCGTTTCGAAGCAGCTTGCGGGTGTTCTTGCAGGTTTCCGCCGTGCACCCGAAATATTTGCCAAACCGGCCCGTTTTCAACTGCATCTCGGCGCCGCACTTATCACACTCGAGCGTGGGTCCATCATAACCCTTGAGCTTAAACTCACCTGACTCGACTTCAAAACCTTCGCAGTCGGGATTGTTGCCGCAGATATGCAATTTGCGCTCTTCGTCTATGAGGTACGGCTCCATCGCACTACGGCATATATCGCAGCGGCGGACATCGACCAGCCTTCGAGCCTCATCCTCATCATCCGCGGCAGCATCCTCCGCCTCTTCACCGACGATCAGATTCAATGTCTGGGTGCAGCGCTCCTTCGGACTGAGTCCATACCCGGAACAGCCCAGAAAGACGCCGGTCGCCCCAGTCCGGATCTGCATATGGCGGCGGCACTCGGGGCAGGCGATATCCGTATCGGTAGGAACATTGGCCCGCATGCCGCCGACGGCTGACTTTCCCTCACCTTCTCCGCGTGCGGCTTCCAACTGCGCACAGAAACCTAAATAGAATTCATCCAGCACCTTTTTCCAGTTCTTGTGGCCGTCTGCGATCTCGTCCAGGGTCTCTTCCATTCCGGCCGTAAACCCATAGTCCATTAGATCCTTGAAGTTCTCGCGCAACCGGTCGGTGACAATCTCGCCGACCTTCTGCGCGAAGAAGCGCCGGTTGACGAGTTTGGCGTAACCCCGATCCTGAACCGTCGAGATAATCGAGGCATAGGTGGATGGCCGGCCGATACCCCGTTTTTCCAACTCCTTGACCAGACTGGCCTCGGTAAACCTGCCGACCGGCTTGGTGAAATTCTGAACGGGCTCGAGTTTTTCAAGGGTTAACGCATGTCCCTTTGCAATGTCGGGCAGGACTTTGTCCTCCTGCTTGCCGGCTGGCGGGAGCACCCGTGTGTAGCCATCAAACTGCAGTATCCGGCCCCGGGCACGTAGTTCAAAATCCTCGCAACTGACGCTGATGGTGGAACTCAGAAAGCGTGCATTGGTCATCTGCGAGGCGAGAAAACAGTTTCTGATGAGGTCATACAGCCGCCCCTGGTCCCGTTCAAGCGCCAACTGGCGGCCTTGGCGATTGACATCCGTTGGCCGGATCGCTTCGTGCGCCTCCTGGGCAGCGGCTTTGCTTGCATAGACGTTTGCCGAGGGCGGCAGATAGTCCTCTCCATACTCCTTGCCAATCAGAGCCCGGCCGGCCGTGAGTGCATCGGCGCTCAAATGCGTCGAATCCGTACGCATATAGGTAATGAGTCCGGCCTCATAAAGGCGCTGGGCCAGGGTCATCGTTTTCTTGACCGAAAACCCCAGCCGGGTACTTGCCGCCTGCTGCAGCGTCGAGGTAATCAACGGCGGGTTTGGACGGGACTGGGTCTGCTTGTCACTGCGGTCACTCACCCGGTAAGCCGCTGCCTGTAGCAAGGCTACGGCAGCCTCAGCCTCCGCCTGGTTGACGGGGCGGAAGGTCTCCCCTGCCTGCTTGACGACCTCGAGACGGAGTTCCCCCTCGGAACAGCGGGTATCGGCAAAGATCTCCCAGTATTCTTCGGGCACGAAAGCGCGGATCTCGCGCTCACGCTCCACCAACAGGCTGACGGCAACGGACTGTACCCGTCCGGCCGACAGGCCGCGTGCAATCTTGGCCCACAGCAACGGTGACAGCATAAAGCCCACGACACGGTCCAGAAAACGACGTGTCTGCTGAGCCTGAACCTTGTCCTCATCGAGTTTTCCAGGGTGGGCGAAGGCATCCTGCACTGCCTGCCGGGTGATCTCGTTGAACACCACCCTGTGGTACTGCTGCGAGTCTGCACCGATCACCTCTTTGAGATGCCACGCAATGGCCTCTCCCTCGCGATCCAGATCGGTGGCGAGATAGATGGCATCACTCTCAGCCGCGAGTTTCTGAAGCTCGCTGACGACTTTGACCTTGTCGGGCAAAATCTGGTAGTTCGCCTCCCAGTCCTTGTCCGGGTTAATGCCCATGTTCTTAACAAAATCCCGGTAGGCTTTTTCCTTCCGGTGCCGGGCCTTCTGGGCTGGCGACATCTTGCGGGTTCGGGCGGCTTGCTGAGCGCGCTTTTTGGGATCAACTTTTTTCCTGGACCCGCTGACCGGCAGATCACGCACATGGCCCACGCTGGAACGCACAACGTACTCTTTGCCAAGGTAGCGGTTGATGGTTTTCGCCTTGGCGGGCGACTCAACGATAACCAAAGACTTACCCATAGTTCTCCATGAAATTACCCAATAGACACGGTTGATCGTGGACGCGAAAAACCGTCCAGATCCTCTCTACGATCACCGCAATCGGATGTACCCGCCGGCGCAGGTTCGAACCAGTCCATGCATCTCCATCCTTATCAGCATGGCCGAAAGTTTGCTCATCGTCAAACCGGTCTGCTCGGCAATCTGGTTAATCGGCGTGGGAGCAAAGTCCACAAAACCCAATACCTCGGCACACCAGGCCGGCGGGTTTTCACGCGTATCCTCGGCCTTTTCGGCAACTTCCGGCACACAAAGCGCCTCCAGTATCTGTACCGGCGTCTCTACCAGACAGGCACCGTCACGGATCAACTGATGAGGTCCCCGTGACAGTGGAGAATTCACGGAACCGGGTACTGCGAATACCTCCCGACCCTGATCAGCGGCGAATCCCGCTGTAATCAGGCTGCCGCTGCCAAGACCTGCCTCAACCACCACCGTCGCGAGACTCAGTCCGCTAATCAGGCGGTTGCGCTGGGGGAAATGGTGCCGACGGACACCGACGCCCGGGGGGAATTCCGAGAGCATAAGACCAAGGTCGATAATCTCGGAAGCCAGTTTCCGGTGACAATGCGGATAGACGATATCCAACCCGGTGGCACAGACCGCGATGGTTGAACCATAGGTATCCAGCGCGCCGCGGTGGGCCGCGCTGTCGATGCCGAGTGCGAGTCCACTGACGACGGCGACCTCGCGATCGCCGATGGCACCCGCGATCCTGGCAGCACTTTCAGATCCCACGGGAGTCGGGTTGCGGCTTCCGACCACCGCGACGGCGGTCCGCGAAAGCAGCGAGGTCTGGCCCTCACAATAAAGTACCGTCGGGGGGCTTGAGATCTCCCCCAGGAGTCCCGGGAACAACGGATCTGTCAGCCCGATAACCGAGCGCCCTGGTGAGGACAGCCAGTCGATGTCGCGCCTCACATCGGCAGACTTCACGAGACTGCCAAGCGTATGACGCCGGGGCGCGTACTGCTTTCCGTACTTCAGTGCCGACAGATCGGCCTTTAGCGCTTCAATGGGATCTGGAAAAAATGCAAGTACGGCACGTTTGACCGACTCTGCCACGGCGGCCCGGCCAATGCGCAGCCAGGCAATGCTTCTGTCATTCATGACCGACCCTCCCTGGTCCAGTCAGAGTGGTTTGTGAAGATCAGATTCCGATGGCTATCCCGGCCACTTTAGGGAATCGGTAACCAAAGCGCTCAGACACCGGGGCTGACGACCCGGTCTCCAGCCTGCACTTCTCGCTCAGCACGTCGCACCAGCGCATAACTCACCCTGTCAAACACGTGGATCACCAGAAGGTCTCCCGACCGGCCTTCGGGCGAGCGGACAAGCTCAGCCGCCTTGCCGGTAAGTTCACGACGGCTGGGGACACGCTCATCACAGCGCAACACCCGCACCGCCACCGCCTCTTTCACATCTGTGATGCGGCAGTTAACTCCAGCGTGAGCAGGAGAAACCACTTTTTTGGACAACAGAATCGTCTGCTCCGGGTAAAGGCTCGTCAGGATATCTCCCGGATTGATGCCATCGTCACTGCCCACAGAAATGGCGACGAGCGAGTAGCCGCCTGCACCGCTGGTGCTTCCGAAGGTGCTGACCACGTACGCATCGACCGAAACCCTGGGGGTCGCAGGGTATAGGTAGGATGAACGAAGGGGCTTTTGGTGTGCGATCAGGTGATCGCCGGGGATCGCCTCTTCGACACTGCTGATCATCGTCAGTGTCGCGATGGCGCCCGGCTCGTCGAGCCGGGCAACACCCACAACCCGAGCCGTGGTCGAAAGCCGCTCTCCACTGACCGGATGCACTAATACGTCACCTCGCCGAAATACGGTATACAGGCCGTTCTCAGAGGGCGGCAAGGCCTGGGCCAGGAAACGACTGAACTGACCCAGCAGCGCGTTGCCTTCGGGACCTGCAATGACCCGGCCGAGGGCATTTACCTCCACTTCATCCATCAGCATCGGGTCACTCAGAAAAGGCGCCAGCACCCCCGGCGAAAGAACAAGCGGCGCAGCGGTATGGGGTGTCTCGCGGACTGATGGACTGAGTGTCGTGACCGGCAGCACCCTGAACGCTGAGACGGTCTGCCCGTCGAGAGTTGTCAGCAGATCCGCCGTGAGACGCCCCTTCGCACCCACGGGGTTTACGGGCGACGAAGGCAGTACCACTTCCTCTGCCCGAAGCGATGTCGCGAGGCACAGTGTCGCCAGAACATAGCCGGAGTATCTGAAAAAACCCCGCCAAGACTTCCACCGCGAACACCCCGGAGCGGGCCGGCTTTTTTCGCCTGTAATTCGGATAAAATGAGGGATCATCGAATCCTTCTCAAATGGAACCCACGTTAGTGTAGACAACCCGTGGGCCTTATCCAAGAGAACCACTTCACAAAGTCAAAAACCCTGCAAATCTATGGCATTGCTCGATATTCTGGTTTACCCGGACCCAAGACTCCGGAACAAAGCCCTGCCCGTTGAAACCGTAGACAAGGCCATATCCCAGCTGATTGATGATATGGCGCAGACCATGTATGCCGCCCCCGGGATTGGACTTGCTGCCACCCAGGTCAACGTGGCGAAACGCATTGTCGTGATCGATACATCCGAGAACCAGGACCAGTTGCAGGCTTTCATCAATCCAGTCCCCACCGGCACGGGAGAGCAGGTCGAAACAGAAGAAGGCTGTCTGTCCCTTCCCGGCGTGATCGTACCGGTCAAACGTCATTCGGAGGTACGCGTTTCAGCGCTTGGTAAAGACGGTAAGCCCTTTGAACTGCATGCAACGGGTCTGCTCGCGATCTGCATCCAGCACGAAGTCGATCACCTCGACGGAAAGGTGTTTGTTGATTACCTGTCCCAACTCAAACGTGACCGCATTCGTAAACAGTTGCTGCGCGAAGGGCGCGGTTCCGATAAATCTTCCGGCCAACATAAAGAGTCTGTACCGGCGATCTAGGTTCAGTGGTCATGCGTGCGGTTTTTGCCGGTACACCGGACTTCGCGGTGCCATCTCTGGAGGCCTTACTGAACTCAGGAACGGAGGTGATTGCCGTGTACTGCCAGCCCGACCGACCCGCAGGCCGTGGACAAAAACTGCGCCCGTGTGCCGTCAAGGCCAGGGCAATGGTGGATCATCTCACCGTCCGGCAACCGGCGGATCTGAAGAACGAAGCGTCGTATCTTACCGACCAGAAGATTGATATCGCCGTGGTGGCAGCATACGGTATGATTCTGCCCCCGGCCATGCTGGCGGCGCCGACACTCGGCTGCGTCAATGTCCACGCCTCCTTGCTGCCTCGCTGGCGGGGCGCTGCACCCATTCAGCGAGCCATCGAAGCGGGTGATTCCAAGAGCGGTGTGACCCTCATGGAGATGGACGCAGGACTTGATACAGGGCCCATCATCGAAGCCCGACAGACAGCGATCCTGGAATCAGAAAACAGCCAGTCCCTGCATGACCGTCTCGCCATCCTGGGGGCCGAGATGCTGTCTGAATTTCTTGAGCGGCTTGCCACAGGACCGATCGTATCGAAACCACAGCCGGAGACAGGAGTGACCTATGCCGGGCAGTTGACGCGGGACGAAGCCTGGCTGGACTGGCGGCGCCCCGCCGATGAGTTGGCTCGGCAGATTCGCGCTTTCAATCCCTGGCCGCTGGCCCGGTCAAAACTCGACGGCACCGACTACCGGATTCATCAGGCGGCGCTGGGGCCGACCGGCACCTCAGCAACCCCGGGGACGATAACCATTGCCCACGGTGCGTGCCTTCGGGTACAGACTGGAGCGGGTGCTCTGGACCTGCTCAAACTTCAGCGGCCAGGGGGCAAAGCATTGGATACCAAAACCTTTCTCAACGGTCACGCCATCCGCACCGGCTCAGCATTCACGCTGCCATCGGAGATTTATGCCGACCGCTGAGGTCTGTGCAGCTGCTGCGCGGATTGTCCACGACGTCACCGAAAACGGCCGTTCACTCGAGGCGGCAGCGACCTCTCACCTGCCTGAAGACCATCCCAACCGCAGGAGCGAGGTCCGCGAAATCGCCTGGGGTGGTGTTCGCTGGTGGTTCCGGTACCACAGGATGCTGTCCGAAAAGCTCCATCGACCCATTCGCAGGCGTGACCGCATACTCGAATCCCTCATCATCTGCGGTCTGTACCAGCTTGATCACCTGAAAGAACCCGACTACGCGGTCACCTCAGGGACAGTGGACGCAGCGAGTCTGCTGGGAGCACCGAAGGCGAAAGGCCTCGTCAACGCGGTATTGCGCGCCCGCCTGCGGGATGGCGAGGCCCGCACCATGAATGAAGAGGCCGCCTTGGCAATGCCGGAATGGCTGCTCAATCTCATCCGCGACACCTGGCCCGACGACTGGCGTGATATTCTGACCGTCGCCAACTGCAAACCACCCATGACATTGCGGGTTAACCCGCTGAAGATGTCCCGGGATGACTACCTGCAGCTGCTGCAAGATCATGGCATTGCAGCAAGCGCCTGTGACTTAAGCCCCTGGGGCGTCATACTCGAGACGCCCGTGAATGTCGGCGAGTTGCACGGCTTTGAAACCGGCACTGTCTCTGTCCAGGATGCCGCCGCCCAGATGACACCACTGATCTGCGAACCTCCGGAAGGTGCGCGGGCGCTCGATGCCTGCGCGGCACCCGGCGGGAAGACCACCCACCTGCTGGAGCACTTTCCACAGCTGGCATCACTGACCGCTCTCGATCTACCTGACCGCTGCGAGACCATCCGGGAAAACCTGTCGCGGCTCGCGCTCACTGCCAAGGTGCTTGCTGCTGATCTTTTCCAGCTGGATACGTGGTGGGATGGGACGCCTTTTGACCTCATTCTGCTGGATGCCCCCTGCAGCGGTACCGGCGTTATCCGCCGACATCCTGACATTCGTCATCATCGCCGAGCCGACGATATCGCACGCTACTCTGAGCGGCAAAAACAGATGCTGAACCACCTATGGGAGTTACTCGCGCCCAATGGTCAGATGGTCTACGTAACGTGCTCGATCCTGACGCAGGAAAACGACCGACCCGTTCGTGATCTTTGCGCCAAACACCCTGATGCCCAACTGCAAAAGCCGCAACTCGCAGGCGCCATAAAGACCGACTGCGGAATCCAGTTTCTTCCCGGCACTGCTCAGGATGGGCTGTATTACGCATCGATCAGGAAAGCCTGAAAGGGTCGCATTGCAAGGGCTTATAATTTGCCCGGTCGGGTTCAGCCTCATGCACCTTCTTCTTAACAGTCTCAAGCCCCGGTTTAACCGCTTCTGCCTTGCGGTGTTGAGTGCCGGTGCGCTGTGGCTTCCCGGGGCGCCGGTCTTTGCTGATTTCACGGTGAGCGACGGAAGATCGGTTCTGACCGGTAACACCGTAAAAACCTCGGCCCGTCTGAATCTCAGCATTACCGGTGAGCCGGAAATCGCGCTGTCCAAAGGCATTGGGCTCACGCTGGTCGTTAAATCCCATCTCTACCGGGCCAGCCTGGCTTCCTGGTATTTCAAGATTGGCGAATGGGAGGACCGACTGCTGCTTGAGCATCACAGTCTGTCAAACCGATACACCCTGACCACCTTGGACAGCGGTATCACTGAAGACTTCGCGACGCTGGCGGAGACCCTGGATTTCCTCGGGCGATACACCGAAACGGTTGTCCTGCCGGCCGGCGTCAGCGCGAATGATGCCCTGCAGATGCGACTGCAGGTCTCACTGAGCCGGGGCGACCTGCCGGGACCCTTAAAACTGGTTGCCCTGATTCTCAAGGATTGGCGAATCAGCAGCGACTGGGAGCGCTGGAAGGTCACGATTCCGTGAGGACATCCCGGGGGTTTGCCCTGACGCTGACCCTGTCTCTGGCGCTTCTGGGGGCTTCCGTCCTCCTCAGCCAGAGCGCCCAGGATGGCGATCTTTTCGGCGACTACTACGCCGCCCTGATTATCCTGAATGCGGCTGGGATCGCAATTCTCGCGCTCCTGACATTTTTCCAGGTTCGAAAACTCGTCAGCGCATTTCGCGCCAGAGCGCTCGGCTCTCGGCTGACCGTGCGCTTCATCGCCACCTTTGCCGTTCTCGCGCTGGTTCCCCTGGCAATGGTTTACTACTTCTCCGTCCAGTTCCTGAGCCGAAGTATTGATTCATGGTTCGGTGTCCGTATCGAGCAGGCGCTGGATGATGCGTTGCTCCTGGGCCGCAGCACGCTGGAGGCCACCAAGCTCGAAGTTATCCGCCAGGCGCGCACGGCCGCACGACGTATCGAGCTCACTACCTCTTCGGTGCAGCTTTATAACCTGCTTGACAATATCCGGGCAGCTGGTGCGTTTGACGAGATGAGCCTGCATTCAAGCACCGGTCGGATTCTTGCTTCCAGCAGCAATCTGTCGATCTCGCTGGTTCCCGATGCCCCAGGGGAAGAAGTGCTGGGCAAGGTGAGACGAGACGGCGTCTACGCAGTATTCGAACCGACAGACGATGAGGGTTTACAGCTTCGGGTTGCGGTACCCGTATCCGGGCTAAGTGTCAGTTCGCCCTCTCGCGTCCTTCAGATTCTGTACTCGCTGCCGCTGCGCTACTCCCGTCTGGGCGAAAGCGTGGAGTCGGCCTCTACGGAATACGACCGGCTGAAATATCTGCGTGGGCCATTGACGCTGAGTTTCGTTCTGAGCCTGACACTGATCAGCCTGATGACGCTGTTAATGGCCTTGTGGGCGTCGATCTATCTTGCCCAGCGGATGCTGGCGCCGCTACGGGATCTCGCCAAAGGTACGCGGGCGGTGTCCCGGGGGGACTATGACATGATACTACCGGTAGAGAGCGGTGACGAACTGGGCGTTCTGGTCGATTCATTCAACCGGATGACCCGCGAGATCGGCACAGCACAGCAAACCGCCCTGGAGAGCCAGCGCCGTGCCGAATCAGAGCACGCCTATCTTGATACCGTGCTGACCCATCTGTCGGCCGGGGTTCTTTCCTTCGATGGTGCCCGGCGACTGCAGACCTGTAACACAGCGGCCGCAAGAATTCTGGGGGCTGATCTCAACAAATCCCTGGGTCAGCGGATCGACAAACTGCGGGAAGCCTTGCCAGGCGCGGCGGCGCTGGTCGCGGCCATCGAAGAAGGAATGGACAAACATACCCCCGAGTGGCAACGGGAGATCAGCGTAACCGGTGCCGAGGGTCGTCATATCCTGATCTGTAGCGGCACCCGCGTCGATAGTGATGATATCGATACGGGGCATGTTGTGGTCTTCGAGGATGCTACTGAACTGCTCAAGGCCCAGCGTGACGCGGCCTGGGGTGAGGTCGCGCACAGACTGGCGCACGAAATCAAGAATCCCCTCACCCCGATCCAGTTGTCTGCCGAACGGATCCGCAGCAAGTACCTGTCCGCACTCGATCCCGAGCAGTGCGAGACACTGGACCGCTCCACGCGAACTATCGTACAGCAGGTCGAAGCCATGAAAGCCATGGTGAACGCGTTCTCTGAGTACGCTCGCCCTGCACCGCTGCAGCGGGTATCGACGGACCTCAACCAGCTGATCAATGACACCGTCGAATTGTTCCGCTCCGGACAAAGTCAGATCGAGCTGCGAACGGAGCCCGACACCCGCCTTGAGCGTATCCAGATCGATCCCAACAGCTTTCGCCAGGTCCTGAATAATCTGGTGATTAATGCCCAGGACGCACTGGCCGGCGGTGAGGGCGTGGTCATCATTCGAACGGAACAGGGCAGCAAAACCGGTCCCGTCACAGTTACGGTACAGGATAACGGGCCAGGCTTTGACCCGCAGAGAATTGATCGTGTCTTCGAGCCGTACGTCAGCGCAAAGGACAAAGGCACTGGGCTGGGGCTCGCAATATGCCGGCGAATTATTGAAGAACATGGCGGCTCCATCCGCGCCAGTAATCCGCAGCAGGGGGGCGCAGCCGTTATAATTTCACTTCCGCTGCGCCGGCAATAATCGACACCGCTAAACGCTTTCCCGCGCTATGACCGCCCACTCAGTTCTGGTTGTCGACGACGAGCCGGACATTCGACAAGTCGTCAGCGACATCCTCCAAGACGAGGGATACCACGTTACCGCTGCGGCAGATGCAGCACAGGCACGCACCCGCTATCATAAGGATGCACCCGATCTGGTGCTGCTGGACATCTGGATGCCGGATACCGATGGGATCGCACTGCTTCGCGAGTGGCGTGAAGACCGTGCCGGCAGGAATACCCCGGTGATCATGATCTCCGGGCACGGGACCGTCGAAACCGCGGTCGAGGCGATCCGGATAGGCGCCTACGACTTTCTTGAAAAACCACTCTCCACGGCCAAGCTCCTGATCACCGTGGAACGGGCGCTTGAGACAGTCGCTCTGCAGACAGAAAACCTCACGCTAAAGACCCGGCTGTTGCCGGCCTCTGGATTCATCGGCCACAGCGAAACCCTGGAAGACCTGCGGCACCTGATCAACCGGATTGCCGTTACCGACCAGGCGGTGATGATCCGCGGAGAAGCCGGTTGCGGCAAAGGGGTCGCAGCGCGGTCTCTGCACCAGGCCAGCGGCTCGGCTTCAGGCCCCTTTGTCGAGGTCAATCTCGGGGCCCTGCCGGCAGCGAGCATCGCGCTGGAACTTTTCGGCGCTGAGCACGACGGCGTCGTGACACCCGGCCAGCTCGAGCAGGCGAGCGGCGGCACGCTCGTTCTGGATGAAGTGGGTGACCTCGATATGGATACCCAGACCAAGCTGCTGAGCGCGCTCGAGGCAAGGCGGTTCTTCCGGCTCGGGGGAACAACGCCGCTGGAACCCGCATTTCGAATCGTCGCCACCTCCAATCAGGACCTTGAGCAGAAACTCTCTGACAGACTGCTTCGTGAAGATCTTTTCTACCGGCTGAGTGCCGTCACGGTTCAGATACCGCCGCTTCGGGCTCACCGGGAAGATATACCGGACCTGATTAATCACTACGTCCAGCTCATCACGGACAGTCAGCACCTGCCCTTCCGGCGCTTTTCCACCTCTTCGGTGAACTATCTTCGCAACCGCCCGTGGCCGGGAAACGTTCGCGAACTGACCAACTTTATCCACCGGATTCTGCTGACAACAACGTCTGAGATCATCGAGGCCGAAGAAACGCGGGACGTCATGGGACAAAGCGCAACCCCCCTCGATGCCGTTGAAGAAAAAAATGCCTGGAGAGATTTCGGCCAGCCCTTAAGGTCCGCACGGGAGCACTTCGAACGGGATTATCTGGAATTTCACCTGCTCCAGACCCGCGGCAATATCAGCGAACTCGCCCGACGTGCGGAGCTTGAGCGCACCCATCTCTACCGCAAACTGAAGGGTCTTGGGATCAACCCCAAGGACGAAAAGTACCGTCAGTGAACCGCCCGAGTTGCAGGGAGCCGCGAACATGAAAATTATCATTCTCGGAGCCGGGCAGGTCGGCACCTCCATGGGCGAGATTCTTTCCCGTGAAGATAACGATGTCACGCTGGTCGACATTGATACTGAAAAACTGGCGGGACTCCAGGACCGACTCGACATACGGACCGTATCCGGTGCCGCCTCTCACCCGAGTGTGCTCGAGCGCGCAGGGGTGCAAGATGCCGACCTGATTCTGGCGGTCACCAACCAGGATGAGGTAAACATGGCATCCTGCCAGATCGCCCATTCGCTTTTCAACACGCCAAAGAAGATTGCCCGGATCCGGTCAGCGGAATACCTTTCACACCCGGGCATCTTCGCAAACGATGCGATCCCGATCGATGTGATCATCAGTCCGGAACACATTGTCACCCAGCACATTCTTCACCTGATTGATTACCCGGGCGCGCTTCAGGTGGTCAGTTTCGCCGATGACCGAATCCGTCTGGTGGGGGTTCGCGCCAATGCAGACAGTCCGCTGATCGGCCGGGCCCTGAGGGCGCTTCGGGAAGACCTGCCGAATATCGACAGCCGGGTCGCTGCCATTTATCGACAGGATCGCGCCATCGTGCCGGATGGGGATACCGTCATTGAGGCCGGTGATGAGGTGTTTTTTCTTGCCGCCCGTGAGGATATCCAGGCGGTCATGAGTGAACTCTGTGCAGTGGAAAAACCTGGCCGGCGGATCATGCTCACCGGGGCAGGAAATATCGGATTGCGACTTGCCGAGTCCCTGGAACAGGCGCACTGCCATGTGAAACTGGTAGAGCGTGATATGGCGCGCGCGAAGACCGTGGCCGATCAGTTAGAGCATACCGTCGTACTGCACGGCGATGCCGCCGATGAGGAGTTGATGCAGCAGGAAAACATCGATAACGTGGACGTCTTCTGCTCACTCACCAACGACGATGAGGCCAACATCCTGGCCGCGATGCTGGCCAAACGGCTCGGTGCCCATAGAACCATGGCGCTGGTCAACCGCTCAGCCTATGTCGACCTCATGACCAACGCCCTGGTTGACATCGCCATCTCGCCGAAGGTGGCTACGGTGGGTATCCTGCTGACCCATGTACGGCGGGGCGACATGGTCGCGGTACATTCCCTGCGGCGCGGCGCGGCGGAAGCCATCGAACTCATCGCCCACGGGGACGCCAGCAGTTCGAAGGTGGTCGGTAAAGCGGTGAGAGATATCGGTCTGCCGGAAGGCACCAGCCTTGGCGCCATTTTGAGGGGAGAAGACGTGGTTATCGCACATGGCGAAACCGTGATCGAACCTGAGGATCACGTCATTCTTTTTGTAGTGGACAAGGGCCGCATTCGTGAGGTCGAGCAGCTCTTTCAGGTCGCCGTCACTTTCGTTTAGGTAACCATCACGACTATGCAGTCCTTGGGAGTCCTTCGCATTCTCGGTGTGCTGCTGGTGATGTTCAGTACCACCCTGCTGCCGCCGGTGCTGATTGCCCTGATCGGCAATGACGGCGGCCTGCAGCCATTCCTTATCGCCTACATCACCACGCTAATCGTGGGGGGCGCCCTCTGGCTGCCCCTGCGCCACCAGCGCCAGGAACTGCGTGTACGCGATGGCTTCCTGATCGTCGTGCTTTTCTGGACCGTGCTTGCGCTTTTTGGCGCCTTGCCGCTACTGCTGTCGGCTGAGCTTCAGATCAGCATAACCGATGCGCTGTTTGAGTCAATGTCAGGCCTGACGACGACCGGGGCGACGGTGCTTACCGGTCTCGATACTCTGGCGCCCTCCATTCTTTACTACCGGCAGCAACTCCAGTGGCTGGGCGGCATGGGCATCATTGTCCTGGCGGTAGCGGTGATGCCCATGCTGGGTGTCGGCGGAATGCAGCTATACCGTGCCGAAACGCCGGGGCCGATGAAGGACACTAAACTGACACCGCGTATCACCGAGACGGCAAAGGCCCTGTGGTACATCTATCTGGGACTGACGGTCAGTTGTGCGCTGGCCTACTGGGTGGCCGGGATGACCTTCTTTGACGCAGTTGCTCATGCATTTTCGACAGTCGCCATCGGCGGGTTTTCCACCCACGATAGCAGTCTCGGGTTCTTCGATAGCCCTGCTATCGCGATCATTGCGATCTGCTTCATGTTGATATCTGCGGTTAATTTCGCATTGCACTTTACGGTCGTCAGGAGGCGCTCCCCGGGAGCCTATCTGCGTGACCCCGAGGTACGTGCCTTTGTCGGCTTCGTCTCAGTGGTGATTCTGATAACGCTTGTGATGCTGTTCTTCTGGAATGTCTATTCCGGTGCGGGCGATACCCTGATTCAGGGCATTTTTCAGGTCGTTTCCGTGGGGACCACAACAGGGTTTACCACGACGGGTTTTCACTGGTGGCCGTCATTTCTGCCGGTGATGCTGATTATGATGAGCGCGGTCGGCGGCTGTGCCGGATCAACCGCGGGCGGTATGAAAATGATCAGGCTGGTACTGCTCTACAAGCAGGGCCGGCGGGAGATCAATCAGCTCATCCACCCCAGTGCCATCTTTGCCGTGAAACTCGGCAATAAGCCGGTTCCCGACCACGTGATCAATGCCGTCTGGGGATTCTTTGCGCTTTACATCCTGAGTTACGTCGGGCTGTCCATTGCGATGACGGCCACCGGTGCTGATCTCGTCACCGCTTTCTCGGCCGTCACTGCCTGCCTGAATAATCTCGGTCCGGGTCTTGGCGCCGTCGCGCAAAACTACGCCGGCCTTGAAACGCAGGGTAAGTGGATCCTCACGGGCACTATGCTGCTCGGCCGTTTGGAAATCTTCACGCTGTTGGTGTTACTGACCCCGGCCTTCTGGCGCAGTTGAGTGATCCTGAGAACCGTGCTGCCCGAGCACACGCTGAATCGCAGCGCGAACCTGCTCGACCGTGATCTGATCGATGCACCCGCGAGAACATCGGCGCCGGCGATAACACCGCTGACAATCGACGGCAGCGCGCGCAATCGCTGCCCTATCGTTTCGCGGGCCAACCCGTGACTCATCGGTAGGCCCAAACAGCGAGACCAGCGGCCGATCAAGCGCCGAGGCAACATGCATCGGCAGACTGTCGCCCGTCACCACCAGATCTG
This sequence comes from Proteobacteria bacterium UBA2133, assembly GCA_002327725.1. Classification (GTDB taxonomy): domain Bacteria; phylum Pseudomonadota; class Gammaproteobacteria; order Arenicellales; family UBA868; genus UBA868. The sequence goes on along the minus strand of DCXP01000092.1, from coordinate 48,845 downwards.
ATCGCTCAGCGAGCGCAAAGAACTCAAGCAGTGAAAGGCATCCTGCCAGATTTGCCCCAGGCGCTGGGGAAAGTTCTGCAATTGCCTGGTCGATCTCAGAGCGATCGCCGGGACTGCCGGTAAAGACCACCTGAAAATCGTCCGCCAGTTCCCGAGCCAGAACGACAAATTTTGATATCGGCCAGTTTTTTGTCGGCCACCGGGTAAAGGGGCAAAAAAGCGCGATCGGTTTTTTGCCAAGCGGCAATTCCTTGAGCATGCCGGAGACGGCGTCGGCAGCGCTACTGTCAATAATGAGTATCGGCAGCAATTGACACGATTTGATCCCGGCCAGTTCCAGAACCCCGCCCATTTCATCTATCGCGTGCGCCCTTGGCTGGTGGAAACGTCTCGCGAACCACCACCGGCCCTTGACGAAGCGCCGGCCAGCGCGAGCTGCCCAGAGAAAGATAACGGTCTTCCAACTGCCCTGCAGGTCAAGCGCCAGATCAAAGCGCTGCTTGCGTACCACCGAGAAGGTGCTCGCGAAGTGGCCGATGGTCCATAACGGTCGTCGCCACCAGTGTGACTTCACACGATATCGATCAAATGTCAGTAAATGGTCGATGTCGGGGTTGTTGCGCAAAATATCACTTGCCGTCGTTGAAGTCAGGACCGTGATAACCGCATCAGGATGAGCCATCCTGACTGATCTTATCGGCGCTGTTGCATGCACGACATCACCGAGCGAGGTCTGTTTGATCAGCAGAATATTCATGAAGCTACGGACTTCACCCAAGAGACCGCCGCCGACGGTTGCAAGGGCTTATCTCGCATACGGTGACGCCTGCCCTTGCGGCCTCGTGCGAAACCACTTCAGTGTCCAGAGGTACTGCTCCGGGGCTGTACGGATCGACGCTTCAAAGGCCGCGTTGACGGTAGTCGCGTCCGCCTGCAGATCACCGCTCGGAAACTCGGGTAATACCTTTCCCAGCGTAATGTGATATCGACCGTGCTCGTTGAGTTCACAGAATACCGGAATCACCCTGGCACCGGTCATTCGGGCGATACGTCCGACGACAGGCAAGGTAGCGGTCGGGATACCGAAAAACGGCGCAAACACGCTGTGCGCATCACCCAGATCCTCATCGGGCATCAGGTAGCCCACGTAACCTGCGCGAATAGCCTTGACCAGCGGCCGCAGACCCTGGTCACGGGTAAATATTCTGGCGCCAAAACGGGTTCGGCCACGCCAGAGCCAGCGGTGCAGCAGCGGGTTTGATGGCGTTTTCATCATCGACGCGCCCGGCGCAAGCCGCGCCAGGGCAGCGCCCGTCATGTCGATGCTAAGGACATGGGGGATCACCAGCAGCACCTTTTCCCCGGACCGACGCAGAGTCTCCAGTTCTGCCTCTCCACTCACCGTACACAGCCGGTCGATACGACTTCGAGATGCCCACCAGACCAGTCCCATATCCACAATGGCCTGCCCGTATCGTGTCAAATGACGGCGCAGCAGTTTTTCGCGAAGCTCTTCGCTTAGCTCCGGAAAACACCACTGTAGATTGAGACGGGCGATATTGACGCGTTTTTTGTTGATGCGGAAAAACAACCGGCCGATCTGCCGCCCCAGAGCCAGGACCCATGAACGGGGCAGCAGCGTACATAAGGCAATGATCGCTGCGAGTATCCAGTTGCCCCAATAACGGGGGGCGAGAAAGGACCACCTAAACGACGGAGACTGTGACTGTCTGTTGTTCAAAGGAACTGGGCAGTCGGCAGCGTGAACGCCAGAGCCGAATACCAAAGCGGCACTAGCCCTGCTTTCGACCCTTGCGGCCGGCAATTCTCAATCGGAGCGCATTCAGTTTGATAAAACCGTCGGCATCGCCCTGATCGTAGGCGCCGTGATCATCCTCAAACGTTACCATGCTCTCATCAAACAGTGAATCGGTCGATGACGACCGGCCGGTCACCATCACACTGCCCTTATACAGCTGCAGACGAACAACGCCATTCACGGCCTGTTGAGAATCATCGATCATCCGCTGAAGCATCTGCCGTTCTGGGGCAAACCAGTAACCGTTATAGATCAGGGATGCATAGCGCGGCATCAGTTCGTCTTTGAGATGTGTGACTTCGCGGTCGAGCGTGATCGACTCAATAGCCCGATGCGCTTTCAGCAAAATGGTGCCCCCGGGCGTCTCGTAACAGCCGCGGTTTTTCATGCCCACATAACGGTTTTCCACGAGGTCGATTCTCCCGATACCGTGACGGGCGCCGAGACCATTCAGGGTTTCCAGCATCTGCGCAGGGCTCAGGCTCGCACCGTCGATAGCGACCGGGTCACCGCCGGCAAAAGTCAACTCAATGATTTCCGGCGTATCCGGCGCGTCTTTGGGCGAGACGGTCCACCGCCACATCGATTCATCGGGCGCAGCCCAGGGATCCTCCAGCTCCCCGCCCTCATAAGAGATATGCAGCATGTTGGCGTCCATTGAATAGTCCGCCCCGCCGTCCTTGCGCGTCTCCACCGGGATGCCGTGCTCGCCGGCATAGGCGACCAGTCTTTCGCGGGAATTGAGGTCCCATTCCCGCCACGGGGCAATGATCTGGATCTGTGGATTGAGCGCGTAAGCATTCAGTTCGAACCGCACCTGATCGTTGCCCTTGCCGGTTGCGCCGTGCGAGATGGCATCAGCCCCCGTCTCGTCGGCGATCCGCACCAGATGCCGGGCAATCAGCGGGCGTGCGATGGAAGTGCCAAGAAGATACTCGCCTTCGTAAAGCGTGTTGCCGCGAAACATCGGAAACACATAGTCCCGCACAAATTCCTCGCGAAGATCCTCAATAAAAATCTCGCTGACACCCAGCGTTTTGGCCTTCTCTCGGGCAGGTTCGACCTCCTCCCCCTGGCCGATATCGGCGGTAAAAGTGACCACGTCACAACCATACTGATCCTGCAGCCACTTCAGGATGATCGAGGTATCAAGACCTCCAGAGTAGGCAAGGACCGCCTTTTTGATTGTCTTCACGATGTGTTCCGGTTACTGGCGAGAGGTGCGTGACAGCCACAATAAAGAGTCTGTCGAAGCGGGCAGATTATATCAGCGGCTTTTCGGGTTCCGGTTGCCCGGAGGGCGTGTCAGCGCTAGACTTAAGGGTTCAACGCCCTTTACCGGGCGTTTTGTTTTTTGGTGAGCCTACTGGTACAGGCAACCGATGCAATGACACGCCACTTCCTGACACTCAAAGATCTTTCGCCGTCGGAGCTCATCGCCCTCATCCACCGCGCCATAGCGCTGAAGCAGGATCCGATGGGCTCACAGACAACAGACCTGTTGCACTTGCGTACCATGGTACTGATCTTTGAGAAATCCTCTACCCGGACCCGGATTTCCTTTGAAGTTGCGTGCGCGCATCTGGGCGGCTCATCGGTCTTCCTGTCGCCTACCGACAGCCAGATGAGCCGCGGTGAATCCATCAGCGACACCGCGCGAATCGTCTCACGCATGGCGGATCTGATCGTGATGCGCACCGGCGAGCACAGCCGGCTGAGTACCATGGCTGAGCATTCCGCGGTACCGGTGATTAATGCCCTGTCTCAGGATTTTCATCCCTGCCAGTTGCTGGCTGATCTTCAGACTTTCTTTGAGCACCGGGGTGATATTCAGGGCGCCTGTGTTGCCTTCGTTGGAGACGGCAGCAGCAATGTCTGCCAGTCTTGGGTCAATGCGGCAACCATGATGAATTTTGAACTGCGGGTCGGTGCGCCGGGCGGGTATCACCCGCGCGCAGAGCTTGTCAGCTCGGCTGGCAAGCACTGCAGCCTAACCACCCGTCCACAGGATGCGGTAGCCGGCGCTGACCTTGTCCTTACCGACACCTGGGCAGGTATGGGTCAGGAAGCCGAAAAAGCGCAAAGGCTTGACGCCCTGGCTGACTTTCAGGTCAATGAAGATCTGATGGCAACGGCGTCCCCAGACGCCCTGTTCATGCACTGTCTACCGGCCTACCGGGGTCAGGAGGTCAGCGCTGAGGTACTTGAAGGTCCGCAGAGTGTGGTCTGGGACGAGGCCGAAAACCGGCTACACGCCCAAAAGGCGCTGATCGAACTCCTGATGGCTTGAAAGATCGCAATCGAGCGCGGTTTCTCCCGCAGCAGGCAGCGCTTTCCAATAACTGATCTCGATAGATGCCTGGCGCTATGCCGTTGCGGCTACGCGCATCTGATCCATTGCGCGTTTTTCGATCTGCCGGATCCGCTCTGCGGAAACGCCATACTTTTCGGCAAGATCTCCAAGGGTCTGCTTCTGGCCTTCTTCCGCCAGCCAGCGCGCCCGGATGATCTCCCGGCTCCGGTCATCCAGGCTGGACAGCGCCTTTCCCAGTTGCGCTTGCCGATGACGCTGCTCATCCGCCTCGAATACCAGCCGACCAGGATCGAGTGACGAGTCCCCAATGGCTTCCGCGGGCGCGAGCGAGCGGGGCGTGTCATCATCGTCAGCCTCCGGCTCAAAGGCGACGTCTGTGCCGTTCATCCGGACTTCCATCTCACGAACCGTCTGCGGCTTGACATCCAGCGTCTTTGCCATGGTTTCCACTTCCGCTTGTTTCATCATGCCCAGGCGCGCCCGGTTCTTTCGAAGATTGAAAAACAGCTTCCGCTGTGCCTTGGTCGTGGCGACCTTGACCATTCTCCAGTTTCGCACGACGTAGTCGTAAATCTCGGCCTTGATCCAGTGGACAGCAAAGGACACCAGGCGTACGTCTCTTTCGTGATCAAAGCGCTTGACTGCCTTCATCAGTCCGACGTTGCCCTCCTGGATAAGGTCCGCCAGGGGCAATCCATAGCCGGTAAAACCTCGGGCGATAGAAACCACGTAGCGTAGATGCGAAAACACCAGTTGCCGGGCCGCTTCAAGATCGTGATCGGCGTGATAACGGCGGGCCAGTGCCTTCTCCTCTTCGGCACTCAGGATCGGGGCGGATTTAATTTCGTTGAGATACCGGGCAAGCCCCTGATTCGGGCCGAGATCAGTCGCAACGGGCAGTGATTCACTCATGAAGTCTCTCGTGATTCCTTTAACTTGGCGTATTTTAGCACTCTATCGTCCTGAGTGCTAATAATTTTGTTAAGTCCAATAACACTATTATCTGTTATTTATCAGTTATTTAAATTTGTTTCCTGACCTAACGCTGTCAGAATATTCACATCGATCACTCTGGAGTCAGTCGGAACTTCTCCCGCCCACCAGGGCTCTGGCGTAATCCGCTGACTGGAAGGGCCGAAGGTCGGCAACGCCCTCTCCCACGCCAATGAAAGGAATTGACAGCGGCGATTGCTGGGCCAGCGCGACCACCACACCGCCGCGGGCTGTCCCGTCGAGTTTCGTGACACAGATGCCGGTAAGTCCGATCTCTTTTTCGAAGGCGCTTGCCTGTGACAATGCGTTCTGCCCGGTCCCCCCGTCGACAACCAGCAGCGTCTCATGCGGCGCACCAGGGTCGGCCTTGGCGAGCACCCGCCGGATTTTCCCCAACTGGGCCATCAGATCCGCGTTCAGGTGCTGACGCCCTGCCGAATCGATAATCAGAACCTCAACCCCCCGGCTTTTTGCCGCAGTGAGGGCATCGTGCGCGACTGCCGCAGCGTCAGCGCCGTGCGCCTGCGCGATAACCGGAACCCCCAGCCGATCTCCCCATGACTGGAGCTGCTCTATAGCGGCTGCTCGAAAGGTATCGCAGGCGCCCAGCAGAACCGAGTGACCTGAATTCTGAAACCTTGCGGCCAATTTTGCCGACGTGGTTGTCTTGCCAACGCCGTTAACCCCAACCATCAGTATCACCAGCGGCTTGGGGGATTCGCTGTCAAGCACCATCTCCCGCTCTGCTTTTTGCAATAAGCGGGCGATCTGCCCGGCGAGCGCCTCCCTTAACGCCTCGGTCGTATCAATCCGCCCAGCCCAAACCTGCTCCCGAAGTGCCGCCACCGCCTCGGCACTCGCCGCCACGCCGAGGTCCGCCATGATGAGTTGGTCTTCCAGATCGTTGTAGGCGTCCTCATCAAAGGTTACGCGTTTGCCGCCAAAAAGGCCCGTCAGTCCATCGGACAGTGCGGTGCGGGTCTTTTTCAGCCGCGCAAAAAGAGCTGAAGGTTCCTGGTTAGAAGTCATCTAAAAAGCGTGTGGAGAGACAAGGATTAGCGATCAGGCTGTTTTGCTGGATCGGCAACTATCCTATCATTCCGTGTCAAAGAAACGTGCCAGGATCAGTCCAATGAGTTCCTCCCCTGCAGTACAACGCGGCCGGCTGCGCATTATTGGCGGTCAGTGGAAGAAACGTCTGATCCGCTTCAACGGCGCGGCAGACTTGAGACCCACCCCGGACAGCGTACGCGAGACCCTCTTTAACTGGCTGACGCCTTGTGTCTTTAACGCCGAGTGCCTGGATCTCTTTGCCGGCAGCGGGGCGCTGGGCTTCGAGGCTGCATCGCGGGGTGCGCGGGCCGTCACGCTGGTTGAGATGCGCCAGCCCTGCTGCACCCAGCTCAAGGAAACGACGTCCCTGTTGGGCGCGGATCAGGTCACCACGCACTGTGCAGAGGCACTCGAATGGATGACCTCATGTACCCAACAGTTCGATATCGTTTTTGTGGATCCGCCCTACGGAGGCGGACTGGTGGAGCGCAGCCTCCAGAGATTGGCCCGCTATGAACTGCTCAAACCCCAAGCCCGTATTTATGTCGAATGCTCGGTGGGTGAAGCGCCCGTCATTCCAGAGGGCTGGGTCACCCTGCGCCAAAAACACGCAGGACAGGTCTCCTACAGTCTCTACACCAATGCTCCCAATGCCGTTGATGCCCCAAGCATTGGCGACCTGTCCTGATCAGCCGGACTGAACCCCCACACGCGCCACTCTTTCCTCGTCCAAGGGGTTTTCGTTGCTGAAGACCCTTCGCACCATCGGTTCAAAGAACGCCAAGGGCGCGCTGTCATAATCGGGGTCGAAGCAGTTCTGATCGTATTCCTCACAAAACCGAACGGCATCTTCGTACCAGGGGTGGTCCAGAAAACGCTCACGGGCGTTGCGGTCACCGCCAAGATGATGTGCATAGTAGTACATCTGGAACAGGCCATGATGCTTGATGATCCAGTAGGTTTTCTCACAAACAAAAGGCCGCAGGATCGAAGCCGCCATTTCGCTATGTGATCGCGGCGCGAGCATGTCGCCGATATCGTGCAGAAGCGCGGCTACCACCATTTCCTCCGATTCTCCAGCGCGATGCGCGCGGGTTGCAGATTGCAGAGAATGCTCGAATCGACTGACCGGATAACCGGAAAAGGATTCGCTGAGGGCGTTCAGGCCGTCCAGGAGTCGAGCCGGCAGGTCATCGATAAATTCGTGTTCCTGCTCGTCCAGAAATTCGTAATCCTCCTTGGTCCCATCCGCCATGCGGGTAAAGCTGACGATGTCCATTGCCCCTCCCCAAGTTATCTGCCGGGTTCTCAAGATAAATTATGGATCACCTACGTCGTCATTGGTAGTATCGCAACCGGGAAGCTGCCGGTAAGGAAGGCCGATAAGCATATGAGCACCAAAGCAATTTATCCGGGCACATTTGACCCGATCACCCGGGGACACATTGACCTTGCGGAACGTGCCAGCCAACTGTTCGCAGAAGTCGTCATCGCGATTGCCGCCAACCCAACCAAAAAGCCGCTGTTCACCCTGGATGAACGGCTTGAGATGGCACGACTATCGCTGAAACACATTGATAACATCAGCGTAATCGGGTTCGAAGGACTACTGATTGACAGCGTCCGCACAGAGAACGCCCAGGTCGTCCTGCGGGGACTGCGAGCGGTGTCTGACTTCGAGTACGAATTCCAGCTCGCCGCCATGAACCGTCGTCTAGATTCTGCAATTGAGACCATGTTTCTGACGCCTTCGGAACACTACACATTCCTGTCCGCCTCCATGGTCAAGGAAATCGCCTCACATGGCGGCGATGTCGCGCAGTTTCTTCACCCTCAGGTGAACGAAAAACTCATCCAGCGCCTGCGTCGCTGAAGCCTGACCACGCAACGGTGACTTCAGATCCGATGCCATGGCGCTGCTGATCACAGACGAATGCATTAACTGTGACGTCTGCGAGCCCGAGTGCCCTAGCGAGGCCATCTCCCAGGGCGAAGAGATTTACGTCATCGACCCGGCCCGCTGCACGGAGTGCGTAGGTCACTTTAAAACATCTCAATGCGTCGAAGTCTGCCCGGTTGAGTGCATTCTGATGGATCCTGAGCGGGAAGAAAGCCGGGAGACGCTGATGGATCGCTACCGGCTGCTCACCGGTGCATCCGCTCACCACGCCTAGGAAGTCGGCAGCTCGATCTCCAGGCAACGCCAAAGGTACCACGTCGCCACTGAGCGGTATGGCCGCCACCGCAGGCCTGCCCTCGCCAGACGTGAGGGTTCCGGCAGTTCACGCAAGCGGCGCATTCTCTGATACCCCTTCTGTACCCCGAGATCCCGGATCGGTAACACGTCCGGCCTGCCGAGATAGAAAATCAGGAGCATCTGGGCCGTCCATTCCCCGACGCCCCGCACCTGACTCAGGCAGTCCACGATCTCCTGATCTGTCATCCGATTCAGCTGCTGACGCGCGGGCAATGTGCCGGCTGCCTGACGCTCCGAAAGGTCATAGAGCGCGAGAGACTTTGACCGGGATAAACCCGCCGCGCGCAACTGCTCCATCGGTATTTCGAGCAGCGCCCCGGCACTCGCGCGGCGCCGCTCGAAAAGGTCCAGCATGCGCCCATGGATCGTACCGGCAGCCTTGCCGCTTAACTGCTGGTAGATGATGGAGCGGCAGAGGTACTCAAACACAGACCGGTTGCTCCGGACCTCGAGCATGCACTCACCCACATCGGTGATGATCCTCGCCATACCCTTGTCGCGTTGCGACAGGTACCTGCACGCTGCATCAAGATGGGCGGTGGAAAGATCAGTCATGGTTTGCCGTAATCTGTCCAAGCAGCCTGGCGGGATTCAACTGCCAAAGATCAATCTCATCATTCTTCTGGCGAAATGATGCCAGGCATTCACGGCTGAAGCAGTCGCTAAGCTGTGCCTTTATCGCCATGTTGACGCCTTGATGACCCACTATCAGGATATCTCCTGAGCGGTCGTCAAGCCCCGCCACAAATCGACCGATACGCCCCGCCACGTCGAGGATAGTCTCACCACCCGGAGCCGCCTGAAGATAGCAGGACTCGCGCCAGGCGTCATAGCCAACAGGGTCCTTGGCGCGAAGATCAGATTCCAACTGTCCCTCAAAATCGCCAAGATCAAGTTCCTTCAGGGCCGGTTCGGTTTCAACGGGACACGCCATCGCCTCTCCCAGGATCCCGGCGGTCTCAAAGGCTCTTGAAAGCGGTGAAGAGAAAAGGCGACGCGGCGCGTGGCCTGCCTCCTTGAGCAGGGAGGCCAGCTGCGCAGCCTGGCCCCGCCCATGGGCATTGAGCGGAATATCACTGGTGGATTGCCAGCGCCCTGCAAGGTTCCAGTCTGTCTGGCCATGTCGTGCGATCAGCAGCGTCATAATGAAAGGGTCTGCCCGGAAAGCGGTCATTGTTAACCAGCCGCGGCAGGCTTTCCACCCAAGTGTCACAATCTGGCGGCGAATGCCGTCCCCCCTTCGGATCACCAAAGCAGTCGCCACAATAGTTGACTTCGCGCGCGGTTACCGGTAATATCTCAGCGGATTTTGTGCAATGCACAATTTCTGATTCATTTCCTCCTCCAAATATTGATCCCGTCAGTCAATCTGGCGGGATTTTTTTTGCGTCTAAATAATTTATTTAAAAACAATGGTTTAGTCTGTTTTTCTATTTTATATCTGAGGCGTTATTTATCTATTTTGCTTTGCAATTAGAGAATTTTATAACCGAGTCTCGTTATTTTTTCTGCGTCGCATCATCGGATTTTTGACCGTGACGTAACGCTGCGTCGGCGCCTTTGCGTGGTAACCCCTGACGTTAGGTGCGCCTTTCGAGCGCTTCTATTAATAATGCGGGGGATGTTTCAGCGCTTGCCTGTTTGCTTATGCCCCCACCTACAATGCAATGCGGGTGGTTCAGTCAAGGGATAAAATGGCCCGTCCAAAATTTCGTAATGCCAGGTGCCAGGCTGGATAACTATGACAACGCTTTTCGACTCGGCCCTTTTCATTTTTCCAGGCCAGGGTTCCCAGTACCGCGGCATGGGAAAAGACCTTTTCGATGCTTTCGAATCTGTCCAACGCCTTTACCAGGAAGCCAGTGACACTCTGGGCTACGATCTCGCGCGCCTTTCTTTTGCGGATCCTGACAACGAGATTCACCTTACCCGCTACACCCAGCCGGTCCTGCTCACCCATGCGCTCGCCTGCCTGCGGATTTTCGAAGCGAAGACCGGGCATTCGGTAAAGCCCAAAGCAGCGGCTGGACACAGTCTGGGGGAGTATTCGGCACTGGTTGCGGCCGGCGCCCTTAACTTCGCTGATGCACTGCGTCTGGTCAATGAGCGCGGGCGCCTGATGGGTGAACTGGGCGAGGGTGAGATGGAGGCTCTGCCGCTCACGCATGAGATTGCGAGGGAACTGGCAGAGCAGCACTATTGCGCCGTCGCGGCATGCAACCTGCCTGACCAGACCGTGGTCGGCGGCAAAGCAGAGGATCTTAATGCTCTGGTCAAGACCTTCGAGGAACAGTTCCCGGGCAAACGTTCATCCCGCCTGAAAACCGAAGGTGCCTTTCATACCTTCTACATGATCGGCGCTGCACTTGAGTTCCGTACCTCCCTGCAAAACACAAGCTTGCAGTCGCCATCAATTTCGGTGCTTTCCAACACGACCGGCCGGTTCCACGATCAGAACCCTGACGGGATTCGGGCCGCGCTTTTTTCCCAACTGTTCAATCCGGTACGCTGGCACGAGAATCTCGTGTACGCTGCTGATCAGGGGTGTCGCGCCATCATTGAGTTCGGTGGCGGTATCGGCAAAGGGGAAACGCCCGCCGAGAAAAAACCCAACCTCGCAGGAATCGTCAAGAAAACCTTCAGGCGCCACGATAATCCGCCGGAATATGTGGGCATCATCAATGAGGAGACATTGGCGCAGGCCGTTGCGCGGCTCGAAAGCCACGGCTGAGTCCCAAGCCGTGGAATCACTGGAGCCAGGGGCAATTCAAAACCTTGATAGCATGATCACTTGAATACGACCGCACTTTACAGCCTCACCGTGCTGATCTGGGGTTCGAGTTGGCTGGCGATTCACTTTCAACTCGGCGAAGTGGCTCCCGAAGCTTCCATCGCTTACCGTTTCATCCTGGCTTCCGGCCTGCTGGTCGTCTGGTGCCGGTTACGCGGTATTTCCCTCCGGATTGCATTGCCCCATCACCCTTTCCTGGCACTGTTGGGTCTCAGTCTGTTCTCCCTGAATTACCTGCTTTTTTACTACGCGGCGTTTGATCTCGTGACGGGCCTGCTGGCTGTGATTTTCTCGACCATGACCGTGATGAACATCTTTAACAGCGCACTCTTCCTCAAACGCAAGATTCAGAAAAAGACGGTTATCGCGGTCGCCTTCGGCCTTAGCGGGATGGCACTGGTGTTCTGGCCGGAGATCACACAATCCGGCCATCAGGCCCTGACCGCCATCGGCATCAGTCTGATCGCCACTTATCTCGCCTCGATTGGAAATATCATCTCGGCCCGCAATCAGAATCATGGTCTGCCGGTGGCTTCGGCCAACACCATCGGCATGGCTTACGGCGGACTCTTTATGCTCGCATACAGTGTGGGATCCGGCGCGCCGTTCGTGATTGACACCAGCACCGGTTATATCGGCTCGCTGCTGTTTCTGGCTTTGTTCGCGTCCGCGATCGCTTTTGGCTGCTATCTGACCCTGGTAGGGAGAATTGGTCCGGAAAACGCCGCCTATGCGACAGTGCTGTTTCCCATTGTGGCGCTTGCCCTATCGACCTGGTTTGAGGATTATGAGTGGCAGGGCCGCGCACTGACCGGCGTTGGCCTGGTCCTGATCGGTAACATCGTGGTGCTTTCCCGGCCCAGGTTCATGCAGCGGCTCATGACCCACTTGGCCAAAGGCCATTCCTAGGCGCTGGTCACTGGCCGGGGCTTATGGACCCGACTGAGCCATACGATGAGAACGAGCGCAGTCAGCAGAAACGGCAGCACGAGCAGGTTCAACATCTCCCAGCCTGCGGTTTCGTGCACGACACCTGAGACCGCAGCCGTCAAGGCCACAGTCCCGAAGATCATGAGATCGTTCAGTCCCTGGGTCTTGGCCTTTTCCGCTGGCGAATAGCTTTCCGTAACCAGAGTGGTGCCCCCCACAAAGAGGAAGTTCCAGCCAAGCCCCAGCAGGACCAGGCCCGTCACAAAGTGCGCAACGCTGACGCCGCTCAGATTTGCAGCCACACTGCCAAACAGCAGTACTGCACCCGCACCCATGATTCTCAGCACCCCAAAGCGGTTGATCAGGTGGCCGGTGAAAAATGACGGCAAAAACATGGCAAGCACATGCCACTCGATCACCAGCGCGGTATCGGAAAATGAATGACCGCATCCTGCCATTGCTAGGGGCGTCGAGGTCATGACCAGGTTCATGACACCGTAGGCAATCAGCGCCCCAATTACCGAAACGAAAAAAACGGGTTGTCGGGCGATCTTTGCAAGCGGCCGCTGACTGCCGTAGCGCTCGGCCTCAGTGGGCGGCGGCATCCGCAGCAGCGACGCAAGAAGTATCGACAGCGAATACACGGCCAGCAGGCTGGCATAACTGCCGGCAAAGGGAAAACCCGCGATCAGATCACGGTTGAAGGCTGCAAGGTTCGGCCCCACAAACGCAGCCACAACACCCCCTGCCAACACCCAGGAGATTGCCCGGCTGCGGTACTCGCTGCCGCTGATATCTGCTGCGGCGAAGCGGTAGTAATAGCCGACACCATTCAGCACACCGATCAGAAATGATCCCGCGCAAAACAGCCAGAAATCCCGCTCGGTGATTGCCCAGATCGCGACCGCAGCACCGACAAGCCCCGCGAGTGGCCCGATCATGAACCCCGCGCGGCGCCCGATGCGCTTCATCATCAGCGACGCAGGAAAAGTCGTGAGCAAGGTGCCGGCAAACATGCACGAAAGCGGCAGCGTCGCCCAGAGTCTGTTCTGGGCAAGCGACAAACCGGTCAGGGCGGAGGTCGCGATGATGAGAGAACTGCCCGAGAGCATCAGTGCCTGGCAGGCCGACAGAATCAGTACATTGCGACGCAGCGCGCCCGAAAAAGACACGGAGACAGTCTCCTGGTTGAAAGCGACAGCTATGAATTCTGCCGTGCTTTGCTATCGTTGGACGCTGCCCTCGACCCCTGAGGAGAACCCCAAGGCAAAGACAGCACCAACACTACATGCCGCGGCGATACTTGCCGCCCACTTCGAAAAATGCCTGTGTCAACTGGCCAAGCGAACAGACGCGGACCGCATCCATCAGCGGGTAGAAGACATTTTCACCGCGCAGCGCTGCGTCTTTCACCGCCTCAAGGGCGGGCTCAGCCGCATCCTGATGGCGGCGCTGAAACTGCTCCAGTCGCTCCAACTGACCCTGTTTTTCCGACTCGGTACCGCGCGCGAGTTCGACCTTGGTCTCACCGCTGTCGTCATCATTGAGGAAAGTGTTTACCCCGATAATGGGATAACTGCCGTCATGCTTGCGGGTCTCATAGTAAAGGGACTCTTCCTGTATTTTGCCGCGCTGATATCCGGTTTCCATTGCCCCGAGTACCCCACCGCGCTCGGCCAGCCGGTCAAACTCGGACAGCACGGCCTGCTCCACCAGGTCCGTCAGTTCTTCAATAATGAAACTGCCCTGATTGGGGTTCTCGTTACGGGCAAGGCCCCACTCCCGGTTGATGATGAGCTGGATCGCCAGTGCCCGACGTACCGATTCCTTGCTGGGCGTCGTGAATGCCTCATCGTGCGCATTGGTGTGCAGGCTGTTGCAGTTGTCGTACACCGCAATCAGGGCCTGCAGGGTGGTCCGGATATCGTTAAAACTCATCTCCTGCGCGTGCAAGGAGCGGCCCGAGGTCTGGATGTGGTACTTGAGTTTCTGGCTGCGCAGGCTTGCGCCGTAGCGCTCGCGCAGCGTGATGGCCCAGATCCGACGGGCCACCCTACCAAGCACCGTGTATTCCGGATCCATCCCGTTCGAGAAAAAGAAAGACAGGTTGGGCGCAAAATCATCAACAGCCATCCCGCGCGCCAGGTAGGATTCAAGATAGGTAAAACCATTGGCCAGCGTCAGCGCCAGCTGGGTGATCGGGTTAGCTCCTGCCTCCGCGATGTGATATCCGGAAATCGAGACCGAATAAAAGTTCCGAACGCGGTTATCAATGAAATATTGCTGGATGTCGCCCATCATCCGCAGGCTGAAATCGGTGGAGAACAGGCAGGTATTCTGACCCTGGTCCTCCTTGAGGATATCGGCCTGCACCGTCCCCCGGACATTCTCCAGCGCGAAACACCGCATCGTTGCCATTTCCTCCGCTGAGGGATCGCGCGATCTCTCGTCGCGAAACTTGTCAACCTGCTGATCGATTGCGGTGTTGAGAAAGAAGGCCAGCACGGTGGGCGCCGGTCCGTTGATCGTCATTGAGACCGAAGTGGCGGGATCGCAAAGATCGAAGCCTTCATACAGGGTTTTCATATCGTCCAGCGTCGCGATAGAAACCCCCGACGTGCCGACCTTGCCGTAGATATCGGGATCCAATGCCGGATCAGCGCCATACAGGGTCACTGAATCAAACGCAGTTGACAGGCGCTTGGCTTTGGATTCCGTGGAAAGCAGTCGAAACCGCTGGTTGGTGCGGGCCGCATCACCTTCTCCCGCAAACATTCGCGTGGGGTCCTCGTTATCGCGCTTAAGCGGAAAAACCCCTGCGGTAAACGGAAACGATCCGGGTACGTTCTCCAGCAGTTGCCACCGGAGCCGGTCCCCGGCATCGTGATAGCGCGGCAGACTCACCCGGGGAATCCGGGTACCGGACAAGGAGGTGTAGCTCAAGCCTTGAGTCTGTGCGGGATCACACCCTGCAGCCTCCAGGTTGCCTTCCCGATACTGCGCCCGCAGCGCATCGAAGCCCTCGATCTGCGCGAGCACGTCCTTGCCCAGAACCTCTTCAGCCTCATCAGCAAGCGCCTCCAGTGATTCTGTCGGCTGTCCCTCGGTCTTGAGAAGACTGATGCTGGTCCGAAGATGCTGGCGGCGTCGCGCCAAATTTTCCAGTTCATTGACGCACTCGTGGTAGCGGCGTACTGCGCCTGCAATCTCCGAAAGATACCGCTCCCGCTCACCGGGAAGGCTCTGCGATCCTTGCGATGCCGTACGCGCTTCGCCAAGAAGACCCGGGCCTGGTGCAAGGCCATGTGCGGTCAACGGCACTTTGAGCGCCTGATAAAGTTCGGTGACGCCCGCATCATTGAACCGCGCAGCCATGGTCGTGTAAACCGGCATCTCGTCGGGCGTCTGGCTGAAGGCACCGCGGTTTCGCTGCACCTGCTTGCGCACGTCACGCAGGGCATCCTTCGCCCCTTTTCGATCCGACTTGTTGATCGCCACGACATCGGCGTAATCCAGCATTTCGATCTTTTCAAGTTGTGAGGCTGCCCCGAATTCCGGGGTCATAACGTACAGCGAGGCATCCACCCTGGAGGTGATGCCGGCATCACCCTGCCCGATTCCCGGCGTCTCGACGATGACTAGATCAAAACCGGCACACCGGCAGGCGGCGACCAGATCATCGAACTGTTCCGGTACCTCGCCTCCGGCGCCGCGCGTCGCAAAGGAACGGAAAAATACGCGATTTCCATCGATGGCATTCATCCGGATGCGGTCACCCAGAAGTGCGCCACCGGTCTTGCGGCGCGTGGGATCTACCGCGAGAACGGCAATCCGCAGCGCATCACCGAAATCCATCCGCAGGCGCAGAATGAGTTCGTCTGTCAGGGAAGACTTCCCCGAGCCGCCGGTGCCGGTAACCCCCAGCACCGGCGCACGGTCCTTGCGGCGCGTGACTGCCGCGCGGATCTGGCGCATCAGAAATTCACTGACCGTGCCGTTTTCTATCTCGGTCAAAACGCGCGCGAGTTGTGCGCCGTCGGGATGACTCAATCCCTCTATGGTCTCGCTAGGCTGCTCAGCCGGATAAAAATCCGCCCGCTCGAGCATATCGTCAATCATGCCCTGCAAGCCAAGATGCTGCCCGTCTCCGGGCGAATAGATCCGGCAGACCCCGTAGTGGTGCAGGGCCTCGATTTCCTCATCGACAATCACACCGCCACCGCCCCCGAAAACGCGGATATCCGGGCGCTGGCGCTGGCGCAGCATATCGATCATGTAGGAGAAAAATTCCGTATGGCCGCCCTGGTAAGAACTGACGGCAATCCCCTGCACGTCCTCCTGAACCGCTGCATCAACGATTTCTGCAACGCTTCGGTTATGTCCCAGATGAATCACTTCCGCGCCGGAAGCCTGCAGAAGCCTGCGGATGATATTGATCGCGGCATCATGGCCGTCGAACAGACTCGCCGCAGTCACGAACCGGATGCGGTAGGCCGCATCCGACCGATGCAGCGCTCCCGGGTGCTTCAGAGGAGATGGGGTGGAACTCATAGCCTCTTATACGACTTGGGGAAGGAGAGGATCATTTTAGTTTCCGTTTACGTAAACGTCAATTGAAGCTATACTCGGCGCCATGCCTGAGGAAAACCCAAGTGGTGCAGATATGGCCGCTGATGCCACCACCTACTCGATCTCAGACCTTGCCCAAGAGTTCAACCTGACCACCCGGGCGATCCGTTTTTACGAGGATGAAGGCCTGTTGCAGCCAGGCCGAAGCGGCCGCCGACGGGTATACAGCGCCAGAGACCGGGTCCGTCTCAAACTGATTCTTCGTGGCAAACGCCTTGGCTTCTCGCTGAGCGAAGTCCGGGACATCATCGAGATGTACGACCTTGATTCTGGAGAGGCCGGCCAACTGCGTTACTTTCTCGAGCAGATCCAACAGCGCCGCGAGGCGCTTAACCAGCGGCGTCACGACATTGATCTCACCCTGGAGGAACTCGATACCATTGAATCGCAATGTCAGGGGCGCCTTGCTGCGCTGGCCTGAACCAGGGGCGGTGTTATCCTCTTGTCCGTCCGCTATTGATACAGGATGTACATCTTGTTGAGCAATGCCAACACAAGCAGGGGGACCCAGGTACTGCTGGTACTTGCGAGCCTGACGATCGTCATCGCGGGACTCAAGGCCGCCAGCGCCATTGTGGTACCTCTGCTGATGGCCATTTTCCTTGCGATCATCTCCGCTGCCCTGTTGCAGTGGCTGCAGCAGCGGGGATTGCCGTTGTGGGTAGCGATGACGCTTGTCCTGCTACTGCTGGTAAGCTCACTGATCACCTTCGGATCACTCATTGGTGCCTCCATCAACCAGTTCACCGGTGCGCTGCCCCGCTATGAAGCGCAACTGAATACGCTGATCAATCAGGCGACGCTGTGGATGGGCAGTTTCGGTATCGGGCTACCGGCCGGGGGTGTCGCCGAACTCTTCGACCCCGCCGCCGCTGCCAAGCTCCTGGGACGGCTGCTCAGCGGATTCGGTGGATTGCTGGCCAACAGCATGCTGATCATCTTTACCGTACTGTTCCTGATGGTGGAATCCACCAGCCTGCCTGAAAAACTGCGTAACATCTCGCAGAATCCGGACAAGACGCTGGGCGATCTGTCGGCCTTCATGAAGTCGGTCAACCATTATCTCGTGATCAAGGCCGTGATGAGCCTGATTACCGGTCTGGCGATCGCAGTGTACCTGTCGGTCCTGGGGGTCGATTTTGCGATCGTCTGGGGTTCTCTGGCGTTCTTTATGAACTTCGTTCCGTACATCGGCTCGATCATTGCGGCGATACCTGCGGTGATTCTTTCCCTGATCGATGCCGGACCCATGGTCAGTCTCGCAGTGGCTGCGGGCTTTGTGGTGGTCAATGTCATTGTGGGTAATGTACTTGAGCCGCGATATATGGGCCGCGGCCTGGGTCTTTCAACACTGGTGGTGTTCCTGTCACTGCTGTTCTGGGGCTGGGTATTTGGACCGGTCGGAATGTTTCTCTCGACGCCACTCACGATGATTGTGAAGATTGCACTGGAAAACGATCCACGAAGCCGCTGGATCAGCGTGCTGCTGAGCGCCCAGGCACCCGGGCGCAACACGTCCTCATAACGTCCACCACGAAACTCTTTCAGTACGGCTTACCGGCTGAGAACCGGCTATATCGTCACAAGGCACCCGGTATATGAAACTGGATGCATTGAAATCCCCCAGATACCGGCGCTTCTGGCTGGGTTCTATCGGCTCCACCGGAGCCACCCAGCTCTACTTTGTGGGGATGGGATGGCTGGTCTTTAAGCTGACCGGATCCGCACTGTATCTCGGTATGCTGGGTTTTGCGATGGCGGTCCCGACCATTCTGGCAACTCTCGCAGGAGGACTGATTGCCGACCACGGTAACCGGGGCCGGATTCTGCTTTTCACCTCGGTGCTGGCAGGTGTTGCACTGGGTGTTCTGGCGATCCTCGATCTTGGGCAGTGGGTTACGGTCTGGCAGGTGCTCATCATTGCGGCACTGCTGGGCCTGATCTCGGGCTTTGATCTGCCGGCCAGGGTTTCGTTCTTCCCCGCCCTGATAGAACCGCATCAGATGATGAGCGCCGTGGCTCTCAATTCCATTCTCTGGCAGGGGACCCGAATGATTCTGCCGGCCGTGGGCGGTGTGCTGATTGCTCTGGCGAATACCTGGATCATTTTTCTGCTGTGCACCGTTGGTTTTGCACTCATGAGCTGGATTCTGCTCGGACTGCAAACGTCTACAAGTCGCGTGCGTAATCTTCAAAAAGACCGGGGCCTGGGCGTTGCCTGGCGGTTTATCCGGCAGGAAAAACTTTTTGCCGCGCTCATTGCCATGACGTGGATTTCAATGTTCTTTGGTACTTCGTATGTACAGATCATGCCGGTCTTTTCCGAGATACTGGGTACTGGCGAGCGCGGCTATGGGCTGCTGCTTTCTGCGACCGGGGTCGGTTCTGTCCTCGGGACCATACTGGTGGGCCGGCTGCAAAGTTCGCCGAGACTGGGCAGCATCATGATGGGCGGGAGCGTCCTGTTCGCCCTGTCGCTGGTACTGTTTGCGCTGGTTACCGGTCTTGCGGCGGACTGGCCGTTTGCATTCGCGATGACCTGTGGCTGTGCGATGCTCTCCGCCATTGGAGGGTCATTTTTCCTGATCAGTTCGATGACCGTCATGCAGCTCGCCGTACCAGATGCCTTGCGTGGGCGGGTTATGGGGATACACAGCATTACCTTCAGCCTGATTGCTCTGGGAGGCCTGGTTCTGGGACCGCTCGCCGAAATCGTCTCTGCCCCGGTTGCGGTATTGAGCGGCGCGAGTATGGTCCTGCTCAGCATTGCCGGATTTTCGATAGCCTTTCGCCGGTTGTGGCACCTTAATGGCCAGGATCAGGGACTTCGTATCTAGGATTGCCCACGGCATACGCCATTGCATCACAGCAGATGCGTTTCAACACCCGCTGCGTCTCATGATCCACTACCACCGGCGTGGTAAAATTGCACTTCTTCCGCCGCGTCTGCAGGCTCTGCGTTGACACGTTCTGACTCCCATCCCCTGACAGCCCTGACTGCGCTGTCTCCGATTGACGGAAGGTATGGATCCAAGGTTTCCGGCCTTCGACCCTTTTTCAGTGAGTTCGCACTGATCCGATACCGCGTCTTTGTTGAGGCGCAATGGCTACAGGCGTTGGCCGCGTGCACGGACCTCGCTGATGTCCCCCCTTTTTCCGCGTCAGCAAGAGATTTTCTCGGCCGGATCACTGATGGCTTCTCGGTTGCAGACGCCAAAGCCGTCAAGGCAATCGAGGGCACCACCAATCACGACGTCAAAGCGGTGGAATACTTTCTGAAACAGAAAGTCTCGGGGCACGAAGAACTCAGCGCTGCATCGGAATTCATCCATTTCGGCTGCACCTCGGAAGATATCAACAATCTTTCTTATGCCCTGATGGTGCGTGATGCACGCAACGAAATCCTGCTGCCCGCGGTCGACCAGATCATTGCGTTGCTTGCCGACATGGCCGGTGCGCTCGCGGGTCAGGCGATGCTGGCGCGTACCCATGGTCAACCGGCAAGCCCCACGACGATGGGGAAAGAGCTGGCAAACGTGGTTGCCCGGCTCGATCGGGTCAGGGACCAGGTGGCCACGACGGCGATACGGGGAAAATTCAACGGGGCGGTAGGTAACTTTAATGCCCATCTTGCCGCCTACCCCGAGGTTGACTGGCAGCGCTTGTCGCAGCATTTTGTCGAAGGGTTGGAGCTCGACTGGCAGCAGATGACCACACAGATCGAACCGCATGACGATCTTGCAGCGTTGTGTCACGCGATGGCCCGGCTGAATACGGTACTGATTGATCTCGACCGTGACCTCTGGGGTTATATCTCTCTGGGCTACTTTCGACAGAAGACGGTAGCAGGTGAAGTGGGTTCGAGCACCATGCCGCATAAGGTAAATCCTATTGATTTTGAAAACAGTGAAGGAAACGCCGGAATTGCTAATGCACTCCTTGAGCACCTGGCGGGCAAACTCCCGATCAGCCGCTGGCAGCGTGACCTTTCAGATTCGACGGTAATGCGCAACCTCGGGCCTGCTTTTGCCCATTGCCTGATGGCGCTGGATGCAGCCTGCCGTGGTCTTGGGAAACTTGAGATCGACAGTGCCCGACTGGACGCTGAACTCGATCGCGCATGGGAAGTGCTCGCCGAAGCGATTCAGACCGTGATGCGGCGCTACGATGTGCCGGAGCCTTACGAGAAACTCAAAGCCCTCACCCGGGGCCGCGCTGAGATAGACGCTGATACTTTGAGGGACTTTGTCAAGGCACTACCCATTCCGAAAGCTGCCCAGGACGACCTTGCTGCGCTCACTCCGCAAAGCTATACCGGCAATGCAGAAACTGCTGTGCGGATATTTCTGAAAGGAAGACATACGCCCCGCTGAGCGCTCAGGCAGACCCATGGACGATGGAATCCGCCTCTCCCGCCTTATGGCTGAACAAGGACTGTGCTCGCGGCGGGAGGCAGACCGACTGATTGCGGCCGGACAGGTTCTGGTCGACGGCATTGTGGTAAATCAACTCGGCTCACGGGTACATCCTCTTGCCGATGTCCAGTTGAGCACTGAAGCCCGGAATCAGCGCCAGTCGCTGGCAACGGTACTTCTGCACAAGCCGCCCGGAGTAGTCTCAAATCAACCCGAAAAAGGCTACCCCGAGGCAGTCTCGCTGATTACTGCGCAAAATCGTGCCGACAGCGGCATCCAAAGACAAAGACCGATGCCAAAGGCGCAAAACCTGCATGTCGCGGGGCGGCTTGATATTGATTCTGCCGGCCTGCTGGTACTGACCCAGGACGGGACGATTGCGCGCGCCCTGATTGGCCCGAACAGCCGAATGGAAAAGGAATACCACGTGGGTGTCGATGGCGAGATCACCCCGGCCGTCATCGAGCAGTTACGTCATGGCCTTATCCTCGATGGTCGTCCACTTCGTCCCGCCCGGATAAGCCATACCCGTCCCGGCCAGTTGGAATTTGTGCTCACACAAGGCCGGAAACGACAGATCCGGCGAATGTGCGAACTGGTGGACTTAAGTGTCCGTACGCTGGTGCGGGTACGTATCGGACAGGTTCTTCTGGACCAGTTGCCCCGCGGCCAGTGGCGCCATCTTGCGAATGGCGAAGTGTTCTGATGGCGGGTCTTTACTCACTGCTGCGACCCCTGCTCTTCCAGCTCGAACCGGAAACGGCTCACCGGCTCACCCTCGGTGCCATCGGGCTTCTCGGACGTATTCATCCCATTAACCAGTATTTGGCTGACGCGTGGCGCGGATCCCTGCCGGCAATACCCGTTGAGGCGATGGGCCTTTGTTTTCCAAACCCGGTAGGCCTTGCGGCGGGACTGGACAAGCATGCACAAGCCGTTGACGGACTGGCCAGCCTGGGCTTTGGGTTTCTAGAACTCGGTACCGTGACGCCGCTGCCGCAGACGGGCAATCCCAGACCGCGCATGTTTCGGCTTGCAGGGGCACAGGCGCTGATCAATCGTATGGGATTTAACAGTGAGGGTCTGAATCACTTCCTTCACCGGCTCGGCCAGCAGCGCCAGCAGGCTGTCATCGGCATTAATCTCGGACGTAATGCCACGACCGATAACGACGATGCCTGGCGGGATTACCTGACAGGCCTGCGCGCCGTGTACCGCATCGCGGACTACGTGACGATAAACATCTCCTCTCCCAACACCAAAGGTCTTCGCGATCTTCAGGAACGCGAGACTCTGGATGGGCTGCTCCAACGATTGAAAGACGAGCAGGCACAACTTGCCGATCTGCACGGCAAGTACACCCCCATCGCCGTCAAGATTTCACCTGATCTGGATACTGACGCGATCGGACCGATGGCCGAGGTGCTGGTCGGTCGTGGGATCGACGGTATCGTGGCAAGCAATACGACCACCAGCCGGCCCCTGGATCTAAAGATGTACCCGAAGGCTGCCGAAACGGGTGGCTTGAGTGGCGCACCATTAGCCACGTTGTCACACCGTCTGATCACCGAACTCAGACAGCACACCCCGTCCGGCTTTCCGCTCATCGGCGTCGGCGGCATCATGGACGCCGCATCAGCGCAGGCGGCATTCTCCGCAGGGGCCACCCTGATTCAGGTCTACAGCGGACTTATCTACCGTGGCCCGGGTCTGCTGCGGGATATCCTGAAAGCCCTTGAAGCGGCGGCTTCGACGGATTCAGCCCGCGCCTGATTTCCAGCCTCACCTGTCGGCGTCAACCCAACCAAAAATAACCGTGTCTTCCAACCCGCTGCTGCACCTCAACGATCCGGATGGAACCTATCCCCCTTCGTGGTACGCGGCAACCGCCGTCGGCGTTCCCGAAACGCAACCACTCGAGGGCGACCATCGCTGTGATGTTGCCGTCATCGGAGGCGGCTTTACCGGCCTCTCGGCAGCGCTGCATCTTGCCGAGCGCGGATACTCCGTGAGCCTGCTCGATGCCCACCGTATCGGCTGGGGTGCGAGCGGCCGTAACGGAGGTCAGGTCGGTACGGGACAACGCGTTGCCCAGGATGACCTCGAACAAAAAGTGGATCACGGCCTTGCCCGTGCCGCCTGGCAGATTGCCCAGGAGGCCAAGGCATTGGTCAAGGATCTCATCGCCCGCCACCAGATTCCCTGTGACTACCGGGACGGTTTGATTCACGCCAATCACCGGCGCCGTTACGATCGTCACTCCCGGCAGTTCGCCGAACTGCTCAATGAAAAATACGACTACGGCCAGATACGATATGTGCCGCCAGATAAGATGCAGACCCTGGTCGGCTGCAAGGACTACTCCGCCGGCACACTCGATATGGGTGCGGGCCACCTGCACCCTCTGAACTACGCCCTCGGCATCGCCCGGGCCGCAATGGCTGCCGGTGCTGATATCTTCGAGCGCTCTGAGGTCACGCGGATCGACCTTGGGGAACCCGCGCGTCTTTACACGGCGCAAGGCTGCCTGATGGCACGCTACGTCCTCTACGCATGCAATGGTTACATTGGCCCGCTGGAAAAGTCTATCGGCCAGCACGTGATGCCCATCAACAACTACATCATTGCAACCGAACCACTGGATGATGATACCGTCCACAGACTCATTGCCAACGGTGCCTGTGTTTCGGACTCACGCTTTGTGGTCAATTACTTCAGGTGCTCGGCCGATAACCGGATGCTGTTCGGTGGCGGTGAAAGCTATGGCTATCGCTTCCCCAGGGACATCAAGGCTTTTGTTCGAAGGTATATGCTCAGGATCTACCCAAATCTCAAAGATGCGAAAGTCGAGTATGGCTGGGGCGGCACGCTGGCCATCACCATGTCGCGGCTACCTTATTTCCAGCGCCATAGTGCAAACGTCTTCTCAGCATCGGGGTACTCCGGTTCGGGCGTCGCCCTCGCGACCGGCGCCGGTGCCATGCTTGCCGAGGCGGTCGATGGTGTAGCCAGCCGTTTTGACATTATGAACCGCCTGCCAACGCCCCGCTTCCCCGGGGGTAGCACCTTTCGCTCCCCGTTGCTGGCGCTGGCAATGGCCTGGTACGCAATGCGCGACCGACTTTGATATCCCAAGCCCCGCCGGTGCAGGACCCTGGGCAAACGGTCTAGCGATCGTCAACGCACCTGAAGCACAGTGAACGGTTATTGGCCGGCATCGGTGCATCGGCATCCAGAACAAAGCCCTGATCTCGAGCGACTGTTGTGAGGTCATCGAGATTTCGGATACCGCTGACAGGATCACGGTCTTTCAGCCATTGATTAAACTGCACGTTGCTCGGTTCAAGCGGCCGGTCTGCATAACGATAGGGTCCGTAGAGATACACCACCTGCCCTGGCGCAAGACTGCGGCCTGCGGCCTCAAACAGATTGCACGCGCCCTGCCAGGCAACGATATGCAGGGTATTGATACAGACGATCGCATCGGCTTGGGGCAATTGCAGCCGATCTGCCAGAAGGTCGAGGCTGATCGGCGCGAGGCAGTTCTCACCGGCTTGTTCGCGCCACAGTGATATCCCTTCCAGATTCTCCGGCAAATCGCTGGGAAGCCACTCAAGATGCGGGAACGCGGCGGAAAAATATGCCGCATGCTGCCCGGTACCGCTGCCGACCTCCAGAACCCGGCCACGCTCCGGAAGGACCTGCCTTAAGACCGTGAGAATCGGGTCACGGTTACGTTCACAGGCGATAGCAAAGGGCTTTTCCCGGCTCGAACGATTCATGGCGGTTGATCCGGGTCCCTCAAGCGCCCCGGCGTCTGTCTGATGCAATCTGGCTAGATAAAGGGTGTTACGAGGAGATTTCTGAGCGGCGCCTGGTAATGATCTATCAGCATCAGCGCAAACAGCATCGCAAGATACTGGATCGAAAAGCCGAAGGTCTGCTTCGAGAGCGCGTCACTGTAGTGGAGATACAGGCGGACTACAAAAACCAGGAAGATCACCCCGAGAATGAGTGCACCCACAAAATACATCCAGCCTGACATCCCCGTTGCAAAGGGCAGCACACTGACCGCCAGCAACAGCACCGTGTAAAGCACCATCTGCAGCAGCGTATGGCTCTCACCATGGGTGACCGGCAGCATGGGAATGCCGGCAGCTGCGTACTCATCCCGCCGGTATAGCGCCAGCGCCCAGAAGTGCGGCGGCGTCCAGCAGAAGATGATCAGGAACAGCAAAAGCGCATCGGATGCAACCTCACCGGTGACCGCAGTCCACCCGAGTACTGGCGGCATCGCACCGGCAGCGCCACCGATCACGATATTCTGGGGGGTCGCGTGCTTGAGCCAGACCGTATAGATCATGGCATAGCCAATCATGGATGCAAAAGAGAGCGCCGCCGTAAGCGTGTTCACCATGCCGGCCAGAAGCAGCATGGAAACCACCGCCAGCGCACTGGCGAAAATCAGCGCAGGGGCGGTGTCGACGGCACCGCTTGGTAGTGGACGACCGGAGGTGCGGGCCATGATCCGGTCAGCCCGCCGATCCAGAAGATGGTTGAAGGCGGCCCCGGATGCGGCAGAAAGGCTGATGCCGAGCGCTCCAAAAATCAGCACCGAGACAGGCACCATACCGTCGACTGAAAGAAACATGCCGACGATGGCCGTAAAAACGATCAGCGCCACCACTCGGGGCTTGGTCAATTCATAGTAGGCGTATACAGTCTGCCCGAGACTTGACGAGGTCTGCGATGATGTGGAGACCTGCGCTTTCATGACGGCAATGAATTATACGGGATCAAAGGCCCTATCTAGCCGATCCGGGACGCCCGCAGAAGGCGACTGATATCTTTTCGCAGATCGCTAGGATCACTCCGGGCGGGGTAACTCATCATGAGATTTCCAAGCGGGTCTACCAGGTAGATTTTGCGTACCTCTTGGGTCGGCACATCCGCCGGCAGCGCGAACTGCGAAAGGAGATGCACCCTCTGGGAAGCATCAACCGCAAGCACGATGGTCCGCGGCATCGCAATGTGAATCTGCCTTAAAGAAGGCAGCGAATCCGGATTCAAGGTCACCACCATCAGACGAATCCGCTTCTCATTTTTTCCCTGACTCAGGCGCACGCGCTCAATCGCATCACTCAGCTTTCTACAGGAATCCGCACAGCTATCGTCCACGAAGAAGATGTAGGTCCAGCGGCCGAAAAATGTGTCGAGATCCACCGTGCTCCCGTCGGGTGACACCATCTGCACGTTAGTCAGAGGTCGGGGCGGATCAATCAGGTCTCCCCGATTGCGGAAAGTATCAGGCTTCCACAGCCATGCCGCAATTACTGGCAACAAAAAAAGTGCCATCAGCGCAACTAGCGTCCAGCGCTTACGGTTTTGCGCCGCCCGGGAAATGGGCCTTGGGTTTACATCATTCATCGATTTCATTCCTGGCAGGCTTGTTCCTTATTCTGATCTCGCGCCGAAGCATGGCGCCAACTACGCCAACAAATGCAAGCGCTATTGCAAACCACTGAACTGCATAGGCCTGGTGACGCTTGATCGCCTTTTCGTCCGGAGCAGGCCACTTGCGAACAAACCCGTCGGGCTCGTCTGGACCAAGCCGCAATACGTAGGAATGCATTGCATAGGGCGCAGAATCGGCAAACGCCGCAAGGTCGAGATTCTGACGAAGGGGAGCATCATACGCTGGTGGGCGCGCTTCCAGGGTGAAGCCGTGCATCGGCTCAACAAGGCGGCCGCTGATCGTTCGAATGCCCTGGGGCACGGTCGGGCTCGGAAGGTCTTTTCTTGAGCTCAGGAGCGGAATCCAGCCCCGGTCAACCAGAATCCGGGTCTCACCAGGGTCAATGATGAAAGGGGTGAGCACATCAAAGCCCGGCTGACCCTGATAGGTTCGGTTATCCCAAAGAAACTGCCCCTGTCCATCAAACCGGCCGCGCACTTGGGCTGGAAAATTCGAGCGGCCAGGCTCCAGCAGGACCCCTGTGACCTGAATCGGCGCTTCGTCCACCCGGGCTGAATAGGCCTCATGCAGATGCTGCTTTTCCTCAGCGCGATGTAACTGCCAAAACCCCAATGCAACCAGCAGGGCACATACGGTTGCCGCGCCGAGTAACACCAGGGGGTGCGATATCCGTCGTGTCGACACCTCAGTTCACTGAAAAGTTCGGTGAATTTGGTAACATTCCCGGGCGACCTCTCACCACGATTTCTCGATGCTTGCGAAAACCGTAATCCTGGTACTCCTGCTGGCCGTGGTCATCAGCCTTGGAGTTGCCATGTTCTCGATGATGCGCGACAAAGGCCGCGGAACCGGCACGGTAAAAGCACTCACTTACCGTGTCGCGATCTGGGCGTTTCTGCTTCTACTGATTGTCGCCGGGCTCTACACCGGAATTCTGAAGCCCGGTGAATCCCTCCAGCGGGCCGCCGTGCAAAGCCAGCAGTAAGTTGTCATCCTGATGAAACCGCAGGGACTGCCCGAGGACTCGGCAGTGCCTGCGGATTTTATTGGAATGCTACAGGATATAAACGAAGATAAATAGTCCGACCCAGACCGTATCCACGAAGTGCCAGTACCAGGCGGCACCCTCAAAGCCAAAATGCTCATCCGGCTTGAAATGTCCACGCAGGCATCGCACCAGGATGACTGTCAGCGTGATGACCCCTACGGTCACATGGAAACCATGAAATCCCGTGAGGATGAAGAAAGTTGCGCCGTAAACGCCCGAGCCCAGAGTCAGTCCGAGATGGTTGTAGGCCTCCATGTATTCGCCCGCCTGGCAATACATAAACGCCGCGCCCAGGACCACCGTCACGAATAACCAGAAGTTGAGCCGCCCCCGCTGATTCTTTTTAAGGGCCCAGTGGGCGACGGTTACCGTCACGCTTGAGGAAAGCAGCAGCACCGTATTCAAAAGCGGTACCCCGAAAGCGCCGATGCTGGAGAACTGTCCGGACCCCACGTCATGGGCATCCGGACCAATATAAGTCGCACCCGCTGGCCCCGCTGTCGGCCAGGTCGCTTCAAAGCCGGGCCACAGCATCTCTTCCCCTGCCAGCCAGGGCACCGAGAGAATGCGGGTATAGAAAAGCGCGCCGAAGAATACAGCAAAGAACATCACTTCGGAAAATATGAACCAGCCCATGCCCATGCGAAATGAGGTATCGACCTGACCGTCAAACTTGCCCGCTTCGCTCTCGGTCGCCACCTGGCCGAACCAGGCATAGAGCATCAGCACGATGATGGCCGCACCTGCGACCATCAGCCACGGGCCGGGGGCAAGATGATGCAGATGCAAAGTGAACCCCAAAGCCAGCAGAAAAAGGCCCATGGACGTGATCATGGGCCACTTGGTCGGATCGGGCAGATAGTAACCACCGTGTGCTGCACTCATGTGTTATGTCCTCTTTTCTATGAATATATGAATAAACTAATTATCCACCAGCCATGCTCATGAATTGGCTGGTTCAATGTCTTTGGCAGGATACACCGTGTACGACAGCGTAATCGTCTTGACTTCCTCTGGAAGCGCGGGATCCACCACAAAGGTGACCGGCATGACCTTGCTCTCTCGGGGCGCGAGTTCCTGGCGGGTAAAGCAGAAACATTCCGTTTTCCGAAAATGCCGGGCGGCGCGCGCTGGCGTTACGCTCGGCACTGCCTGCCCGGCAGACCGGCTGTCGGTCAGACTGTGCGCAGCGTAGGTCACCGTCATCGACTCACCCGGGTGAACCTTAAGGCGTACGGTTTCTGGCCGGTCAACCTGCCAGGGTATGCCGCTCACATTTACGGTGAACTCCACCGTAACCGTGCGTGAGCGATCAATTTCGAGCGGTTTCGCACTGACCTCGGACAGCGTCGCACTTTTTCCGTTAAGACCGGTGATCTCACAGAAAATATCATACAGCGGCACCAGTGCGTAGCCAAAGCCGAACATGCCCACCACCCACAGCGAGAGCCAGCCCGCCACGCGGCGGTTGCTCTTTTTCCGGGAAGATTGGTTCATGGTTGGCTAAAGACCATAGCTTCAGAGAAGATACTTGACGATGCTCCAGGTAAAAACCGCCACCACGAACACCACCAGTATGGTCACGGTCTTGCGGATACCCGCTTTTTGAGCGTCATTTGCCACGGCAGTCATCAGGCTTTCACCGCACCTCTGGCGCAGTAGCAAAGGTATGGTAAGGCGGAGGAGACGGCAGAGACCATTCAAGACCTTCCGGATTCTCCCAGACCTCGGCGCTGGCCTTTTTGCCGCCGCGGATGGCTTTCACCACCACGACCAGCAGGATCAGCTGGGCAAATCCCATCACCAATGAGCCGATGGTGGATATCTGATTGAACTCGGTGAACTGCAGGGCATAGTCCGGAATACGCCGGGGCATACCCGCAAGCCCAAGGAAATGCTGCGGGAAAAAGGTGACGTTAAACCCGATCACGGTCAGCCAGAAGTGCCATTTGCCGAGGGTTTCGTCGTACATGTGGCCGGTCCATTTGGGCAGCCAGTAGTAGATACCAGCGAACATCGACAGCACTGAACCTGCGAAGATGGTGTAGTGAAAATGCGCGACGATGTAGTAGGTATCGTGGTACTGAAAGTCCGCTGGGGTGATGGACATCATGAGTCCCGTAAGACCGCCCATAGTGAAAAGACAGACTACCGATACAGCAAACAGCATGGGGGTCTCAAAGGTCAGACTGCCGCGCCACATGGTTGCCAGCCAGTTGAAGATCTTCACGCCCGTTGGAATCGCAATCAGCATGGTCGCATACATGAAGAAGAGTTCACCGGAGAGCGGCATACCCACGGTGTACATATGGTGGGCCCAGACGATAAAAGACAAAAAGGCGATGGCGGCGCTGGCGAACACCATGGATGTGTATCCAAAGAGCGGCTTTCGGGAAAAGGTCGGAATCACCTGCGAGATCACTCCGAAGGCCGGCAGAATCAGGATATAGACCTCGGGGTGGCCGAAGAACCAGAAAATATGCTGGAACAGGGCCGGGTCGCCGCCACCGGCGGGATCAAAAAAGGCCGTACCAAAATGACGGTCCGTGAGCAGCATGGTGACCGCACCGGCCAGTACCGGAATAGCCGCCAGCAGAAGGAAAGCGGTGATCAGCCAGGTCCAGACAAACAGCGGCATTTTCATCAGCGTCATGCCGGGGGCGCGCATGTTGAGGATGGTGGCGATGATGTTGATCGAACCCAGGATCGAGGACATCCCCAGGATATGCACGGTAAAGATCGTGAAATCCATGCCCATGCCGCCCTGTATCGTCAGTGGCGGATAGAGTGTCCAGCCGGAAGCAGGACCGCCGCCTGGAACAAACAATGATATCACCAGCAGCAGCGCAGCCGGCGGCAGCAGCCAGAAACTCCAGTTGTTCAGCCTCGGCAGGGCCATGTCAGGCGCCCCGATCATCATCGGGATCATCCAGTTGGCAAAACCCACGAACCCGGGCATGACGGCACCGAACACCATGATCAGTGCGTGCACGGTCGTCATCTGGTTGAAAAAATGCGGATCTACCACCTGCAGGCCGGGCTGAAAGAGTTCCGCCCGGATCACCAGCGACATGGCGCCGCCGACCAGAAACATGATGAACGAGAACCACAGGTACAGCGTCCCGATGTCCTTGTGGTTGGTGGTAAACAGCCAGCGGGTAATGCCCTTGGGCACTTCGTCGTGGTGGTGATCGGCGACTGTTGTAGTCATGCGCATACTCCTGTTGAAATAATTCTTGCGAGCCTGGAAATGAGGCTAGATTCAGCCTTTGTTACGCTGGCCGTCCAGCCAGGCCTGGTACTGGGCTTCGTCGACCACGTCGACAACGATCGGCATATAGCCATGGTCCCTGCCGCAAAGCTCTGCGCATTGTCCGCGGAAGGTGCCGGTTTCATCGGCGCGAACCCACATCTCGTTGATGAAGCCCGGGATCGCATCCTTTTTGCCCCCAAGCTGAGGAACCCACCAGGCGTGGATCACGTCCTGCGCGGTCAGCAGAAGGCGGACCTTCTTACCTACGGGCAAGACCATATGGTTATCGACCTCAAGAAGGTAGTTCTCGCCCTTGGTCTCCGTCCCGGTAATCTGGCTCTGCGGCGTGGTCAACTTGCTGTAGAAGGAAACGTCCTCTTCCATGTAGTCGTAATGCCAGCCCCACTGGTAACCGGTCACCTTGACCACCATGTCGGACTCCGTGGTGTCTTCCATCAGCAGCAGTGCTTTGGTGGAAGGCACCGCCATTGCGATCAGAATCAGGGTGGGAATGACGGTCCAGATGACCTCGGCTTTCGTGGAGTGCGTGAACTTGGCAGCCTGGGCGCCTTTGCTCTTGCGGAACTTCACGATCGAGTAAAACATGATGGCGAAGACCATGATCCCAATCACGGTAACGATATAGGTGATCAGCATATGCAGGTCGTACTGGACCCGTGCGATCTCGGTGACGGGCCGCTGCAGGTTCAAGGCCCAGTCGGCCTGTACGCTCGTGGGCATTGCCCACAGCACCAGTGTTCCGACCAGTGCAGATCCTGCACCCAGAAGATGCTTCAGTCGATTTACAATCATTTTGGTTTCCCTGAGAGTGTGCATTTGCAATGTGATCTCTTTTTGAGCGAGGCCTTCGATAACTGATCCAGCGCTACAGTAAGCGCCGCAACTGTCCTGCCGTTCGAATTCGATCTTCTTCCGTCAGCGCAGTGCCTATCTCCATAAACTTTCCGTGCGCCCCGACCAGCAACCTGCTTGGGTACCAGTGCTGGCCGGCTATCAGTCTCACCTGTGCCCAGTAACGGTTCAGGGCTCCCGATCTTTCTCCGTGGCGGCTTCTCTGACTGAGGCTGATGTCATCCCCTTGCGCCTCGACGAGATCATAGAATGTAGGCCGTCTTTGCAGCATAAAGAAAACGACCGCCAGCACTGCGGCCTCGAGGCCCAAAAAGGGCAGGACGGGCCATGCCCCAAGTGTCAGCATAAAGCCACCGATGAGGACCGCCACCGAGCCGAACAGCAGGACGATGGCTTTTACGCCGCTTGGTGACCGCGAGCAATCGGGTCTAATCAATAGACGAAAATCCGGCCCATCCGGAGCGGTCTGAAAGAGAGTCATTTGCTGCGCTAGACACCGTGACCGGTGAGTATCGCCCACGTCCCTGCAAACGACACTCAACACGATTGATTCAAGCCCAAAAAAGTGCGGCGAACACTAGCATAACTGCAGCCGGACCATCAAGCATGATCGCCTTATCTTCGCCCCGATCACGACTTATAACCCACCAAAATGCTCCGTGAAATTTCGCAGGATCCAGGTGCAATCCACATCCCGGTCAGGCCACCGGTCATTGGGGCAAATCAACACCAACACTCCCCTGCCCGGGAAGCGCATTTTCTCCGGCCCACGCCACCGCGTAGACGACCTCGAAAGTCGCGCGCAATCTTCCCTGGTCATGCTTGAGCGGCTGATACGCCTCTACAAAAGCCTGCCAGCGGGATCTGCCGGTCAAGGTCCGACGACGGCGCGTTGCGGCATTGGTCGCGCCCAATGCGCGCAGATCATCAGCGAGACCTTTGAGATCGCAGTAGGTGAAAGACAGTGTCTCAACATCGACGACGGGTTCGGAAAATCCTGCCTGCAACAGGGCGTCGCCCACATTATGCATATCAGCAAAGCGGTGAACGTGCTCACGATCATCGACCCTGCTCCAGGCATTCCGGAGTTCTTTTAGGGTATCCGGCCCCGAGGTGGCGAACACGACCACGCCGCCGGCCTTCAGAATCCGCGCGATCTCATGCAACGTGATGACGGGTTCGCACCACGGCAGCACGAGATTGGCAAAGACCAGATCGAAGGTGTCCGCACTGAAGGGTAAGCCGGCAGCATCGCCGACCACTGCCGACCATGTGCCAGCAGGCTCATGCGCCTGAAAGCTTGCGATACAAAGATCGACGCCCGTCACCCGCGCCGTGGGGTAACGATGCGCCAACAAACCCGCCTCGATGCCTGCGCCGCAACCAAGATCCAGAATATGTTTGGGCACAATATCCAAAAGCGCCAGGCGGTCAATAAGCTCCTGACCTGACCGTCTTGCGAGGATCGTTTCGTACGGATCGAACCTGCAAGCACGGTGCGATGCCTGCATCACCGATCGTGCATCAAGTCTTGGCTGAGCCTGCTGCATTATGTGCTGCTACCTTGATTACCAATAACCACAATGTTAACCCCGAGGTGTGAACAACCACACAGCGCAGTGATGAAAGCGCCGCTAGATTGTTCGGGTGGCACACCCTTTCTATTGCGGCATCGAACAACCCGCGCCGACCTGGGCGAATCTGCTGAGAATCACGGGGGTATCCCTACTTCGGTTGATGACCCCACCGTGCTGCCTTTTCTGTCATGATCAACCGGAATACCGTCATGGCCTCTGCCACGGCTGCTGGCATGCGCTCCCTTTTAGTCTCGGCTGGTGCTGTTCACACTGCGGCAGAGCACTTGCGCAGGCGGGCATCTGCGGGCAATGCCAGCAGAGCCCACCGGCTTTCGATGAGATCGCAGTGCCGCTGGTTTATGGAGCGCCCGTCGACCGGATGCTGTGTGCACTGAAATACCGCCAGCATCTGTCTTTCGCCCGAACCGCAGCCGGCGTCATTGCCGATACCGTGCTCAAGCGCCGTCAAAAAAGACCTGATCTTCTTTGCGCAGTGCCAATGACCCCGCGAGCGCTTCGCAGAAGGGGTTTGAACCAGTCGGCGTTTATTGCACGTCTTGTCAGTCGAAGGCTTGGCATCCCCGTCCGCGTATCACTTCTGAAGAAGGTCCGTGACACTGATCAGCAGTCCACACTGGGCGCGAGAAAACGCCGGAAAAATCTGATTGGCGTCTTTACCTGCAAACGCCGGCTTGATGGCCGGCATATTGCCCTCATCGACGATATCCTCACTACCGGGGCAACAGCCAATGAAGTCAGCAAAATCCTGAAAGCCGCAGGTGCGGCCCGGGTAGACATCTGGGTATGTGCACGTACCGGAAAACCCTCTAATTAAACAGATGATCGAATCCGCGCCCAAAGAAAAAGCCCCGGCACTGCCGGGGCTTTCCTGGATTGGCCAGCCAGCGACGTGCGTGCGTCGCAGCGCCTACCAATATCCCTACTCTTTACATGCAGCGGGAAGGAAACTATCGCTGATTGTTCCGCCGTCACAGGTCCACGTTATTGCCCCAGTACCTGCAGCAGCAGTTAACGTGATTGTCTTATTGCGGATATCTGATGTAACCGGCGCCGCGTTTTTCGTCGTGATGGTTATCACCGTCGGATCGGTTCCTGAGGCCGAGGCCGCCACGGTCGCCGTATATTTTCCCGTAATCGTCGCCGGTGCGCCCGCTTCGGCGTTGCTGCTTGGCCAACTCCCGTTAGACTGGTAGTACTCTGCAACGGCTGTCTTCACCGAACCCGCCAAACTGAGGCCCTCAGCAACCTGGCTACGCCCCACGTAACTGTTGTACTGCGGAATCGCGATCGCTGCCAGAATGCCGATGATCGCAACCACGATCATGAGTTCGATCAGCGTGAAACCCCGCTGGCTGCGTTGCCGCTGCTCTCGACCCGACTGTCTCGTAACTGTCATCTTTATCGCCCCTCTCTGGCTTTGTCTGATGGTGCGTGAGAATTTATACCCCGTTAGCATATCATTGATGTGACAGCCATCACACGGTGGGCAAAATATTGTGGTTAGTTTGTGAAACTCGCAAATTGAAAGCCGCGAATAACCTCAAAAATTAGAGAGTTTTTGGTATTTCACCGCAAATTTTAAGCGCTTATTCTGTTAGAGTGTTATGAGAATATTGACGGATTTTAATGATTATGCGCAGTTAAA
Organism: Proteobacteria bacterium UBA2133; assembly: GCA_002327725.1. Classification (GTDB taxonomy): domain Bacteria; phylum Pseudomonadota; class Gammaproteobacteria; order Arenicellales; family UBA868; genus UBA868. The sequence goes on along the minus strand of DCXP01000092.1, from coordinate 13,751 downwards.
CTGCACAAGCACCGGGTCCGATGGTGTTTCGGGCAGTGCTCACCGACGCTTCGGGGTTTTTCTTTCCTTTTAGTCATGGAACAAAGTCAGTCTCCATTTTCGATCACGGTCCGCGGAACAACCCTGTCGGGCCTGTCGCGGCGAGTGGTTGAAGCAAACCTGCTCTCCAAAGAGCGCGCCCGGGAAACCTTCGAAGCGGCACAGAAAAGCCATCGCTCTTTTCTGCAGGAGGCGCTCGATCAGGGAGGAGCGGACCGCACGGCACTGCTCAGGTGCGCATCCGAAGAGTCAGGAATGCCGCTGATGGACCTCAGGGCCTTTGATCTTGGCTGCCGGCCCCAGGAAATGGTTGATGGGCGTTTCCTGGAGACCCACGGTGTGCTGCCGCTGTTTAAACGGGGGTCCAAGGTCTTCCTCGCGGTACCGGACCCAAGCGATGTCTCCGGCCTGGATGCCTTCACATTCCAGACCGGGTTTGGCGTCGAAGCCATTCTGGTTGATCCCAAATTACTCACCCAGGTGATCCGTGACATCGCCAGCGGCATCAGTTCAGAACTTGCGGATCTCAATGAGGATCCCGGTCTTGAGGATATGGCGGCGAAAACGGCGGCTCCGGCCAGCGCCGAGACGGCTGAAGTCGACACCCCTGTGGTGCGCTTCGTCAACAAGATCCTGATGGATGCCATTCGTCAGAAGGCCTCTGACATTCATATCGAACCTTATGAGGGGAAACTGCGGATCCGCTACCGGCTCGACGGCGTGCTGCATGAGATCGCGAATCCGCCATTGTCGCTCACTGCCAGAATCACGGCCCGGGTGAAAATTCTCTCGCGCCTGGATATTGCCGAACGGCGGGTGCCTCAGGACGGGCGTATCAAACTCACGCTTTCTAAAGGTCATGAGATTGACTTCAGGGTGAGCACGCTGCCCACCCAATTCGGTGAAAAAGTCGTGATCCGTGTACTGGACAACAGCGGCGCCGATCTAAGCCTGAGCGCACTGGGGCTCGAACCCGAGCAACTCAAGGCATACGAAGACGCCATATATAAACCCCACGGCATGATTCTCGTCACCGGGCCAACCGGCAGCGGCAAGACGGTTTCGCTGTATTCAGCGCTTTCAACGTTGAACTCCCCGGAAGTCAACATCAGCAGTGTCGAAGATCCCATTGAGATTAACCTCCCGGGAATCAACCAGGTCAACATCAATGAAAAGGCCAATCTGA
>DCXP01000092.1:0-12142 GCA_002327725.1 Proteobacteria bacterium UBA2133 | reverse complement strand
GAGGTTCGGGATCTTGAAACGGCAGACATTGCCGTCAAGGCTTCACAGACTGGTCATCTGGTCCTTTCAACACTGCATACCAATGACGCGCCATCCACGATCGTGCGGCTTCTCAATATGGGAGTGGCGCCGTTCAATGTTGCCGCGTCGGTACACCTGATCCTGGCCCAGCGACTGGTCCGGAAACTGTGCACAGCCTGCCGCAAGCCGGCAGAGTATCCGAAAGAAGTGCTCACGGGCGCAGGATTTTCGGAGTCAGGTGACTTCAACAGTCTCAAACTCTTCGGACCTGAAGGCTGTGACGAGTGCACCCGGGGCTACAAGGGACGAACGGGTGTATTTCAGGTCATGCCCGTCACCGAAGTCATTGCCGAACTGATCGTGCAAAACGCAGGGCAGGAGGCGATTGAAAAACAAGCCCTGGCGGACGGCGTGATGACAATGCGCCAGGCGGGTCTTGTCAAAGTGCGCGCCGGCATCACCAGCCTCGAGGAAGTATTGCGGGTCACTGACATCTGAGCCGATGGCGAAGAAATCAGAAAAGACCCAGGAGGTTTTCACCTGGGCGGGTACCGACCGCCAGGGCAGAAAAGTCAGCGGTGAGATGGAGGCGCAAGGCCCGGCTTACGTGCGCAGCACTCTGCGGCGGGAAGGTATCAACCCGCGGTCAGTGCGCAAAAAACCCAAGTCGCTCTTCAGCAAAAAGATCAGGCCTAAGGATGTCTCCATTGCCAGCCGCCAGCTCGCAACCATGCTGGGAGCGGGTCTGCCCATTGCCCAATCCTATAAAGCAATTGCTGAAGGAACGGATCAGCCCAAGATCCGGGAGATCTTTGGTGCCGTTCGGCTTGATGTTGAAAGCGGGACGGCGCTGAGCGAAGCCCTCGAGAAATTCCCGCGCCAGTTCGATTCTCTGTACACCAGCCTGGTGGCAGTGGGCGAACGATCGGGAAACCTTGACGACCTGATGGACAAGGTGGCGCTCTATATGGAAAACATCGAGGAGATCAAGGCAAAAGTCAAAGGCGCCCTGTGGTATCCGGCGGCTGTCCTCGCGGTGGGCTTTATAGTCACCGTGCTCCTGCTGGTATTTGTCATTCCGCAGTTTGAGGACCTGTTCGCGAGTTTTGGTGCCAGTCTGCCGGCATTGACCGCCATCGTGATTGAACTGTCACGCAATTTCCGTGACCTGTGGCTGCAGATCTTTGGCATCATCGTCGGCATCATCATCATCATCTCGATGTCCTACCGGCGCTCAGAGGCGATGCGTCACCGGGTCGATCGGATCTCTCTGCGGCTGCCGATATTCGGCATCATTCTGCGTAAAGCCGCTATCTCCCGCTTTGCGCGCACGCTGGCCACGATGTTCGGCGCCGGGGTGCCGCTGGTCGACGGACTGGAGTCTGTCGCGGGAGCGACTGGTAACCGTGTCTATTCAGATGCATGTATGTCGATCCGTGAGGTGGTCAGCGGTGGGCAGTCGCTCTCCAGCGCCATGTCACAGACCGGCCTGTTTCCGCCCATGGTCCTGCAAATGACGAGCACGGGTGAAGAATCGGGAGAGCTCGAAAACATGCTGAACAAAGCTGCAGACTTTTACGAACGGGAGGTGCGCGAAGCAGTGGACAACATGAGCAAACTGATTGAACCGATTATGATCAGCGTTCTCGGCGGTTTGGTCGGCACCCTGGTCGTAGCGATGTATCTGCCCATCTTCAAGATGGGTGACATTATGTAATGGAGGCAACACCTCCCGCCTCCAGGTGATCGAAACCCTGGCCTTAGCCCCGGGTGGCAAATCGTTGCTTTATCTCATCACGGTCGTGGTCGCGCTTGTGGTGGGCAGTTTTCTTAACGTCGTCATCGTAAGGCTGCCCCGACAACTGCAGTGGCAGTGGCACGGCAAGCAGGCGGGGCTGCCAAAACCTCCTGGGATCGCCGGGCCGGCATCGCAGTGCCCATCGTGCGGGCAGCCGATCCGGTGGCGCGATAACCTGCCGCTCGTCAGTTTTCTGATGCTCAAGGGGCGCTGCCGTTCCTGTGAAGCCGCGATCTCCGCGCGCTATCCTCTGGTCGAGACCTTGTGCGCTGTACTCTCATTGGTGGTTGTGGCCGTCATGGGGGTGCAGTGGCCGACACTCGCTGCCCTGGCCTTTACCTGGGTTCTGATTGCACTCGCCTTTATCGATCTTGAGCACTTACTGCTGCCAGACCGTCTCACCCTGCCACTGTTGGCGGTCGGACTGGGTGTTAACGCCGCAAACGGATTTACCGACGTCACTTCCGCTGTGATCGGTACGGCCGCGGGGTACGGTGTCCTGTGGATCGTGTTCCACGGCTTTCGCGCAATCACCGGAAAAGAAGGCATGGGTCACGGTGACTTCAAACTGCTGGCGGCACTCGGCGCCTGGATGGGCTGGCAGATGCTCCCGCTGATCGTGCTGCTGAGTGCCGCGACGGGTGCCATCATCGGTATTACCCTGCTGATCCTGCAGCGACAACAACGCGGTCAGCAGATTCCATTCGGGCCTTATCTCGCCGGTGGAGGCTGGCTGGCGCTGTTATGGGGCGCCGACCTCAACCGTTACTATCTGGGTGCAGCAGGACTTTAGGGAGAGAGATGCTCAGGGTAGCCCTCACCGGCAGTATCGGCAGCGGCAAGACCGCCGTAAGCGATTATCTTTCGTCTCTTGGCGTTGTGGTTCTTGATGCGGACCAGTTCGCTCATGAGGTGACTGCCCGCGGGAAGGACGCAGTTGATCAGATCGCAAAAGTCCTGGGGCCCGCTGTGCTTGGTCCGGATGGCAGACTCGATCGGGCCGCGGTCCGGGAACTGGTCTTCGCCGATCCGAAAAAGCGGGCCCAGCTTGAAGCGATCATACACCCGCGCGTTCGTCAGAAAATGAACGAGGCGGCCAAACGCGCCAAGGCCCCATACGTGATTTTTTCAATCCCCCTGCTGGTGGAAACCCGACAGGCGGACAATTTTGACCGCGTCGTCGTTGTTGAGGCGCCAAGTGACCTTCGCGCCAAACGGGTACTTGAGCGAAGCGGACTTGATCACGACGCGTTTTCGGCCATCAATGATGCACAGGCCAGCGATGCAGACCGCCGCCGTTTTGCAAGCGATATCATCCACAACGATGGCAGCCTCCAGTCACTTCATGCCCAGGTTGACGCCCTGGATAAACGGTTGACCGATCTCTCCCGTGAAAAGATGAGACCGGTCAGAAAGTGACGACCAAAGGAATGGATTCTGGGTTATGCCTTTGAGCGAACGCATCGCCTCGAACTTCGCGGACTTTGAGCGCATTTCCCAAAATGGCGAAACATCGACCCGCGCAGCCGTCATGGTACTGGTCACGCGGGCGCCCGATCCCCAGGAGGGGTCAGTGATTTTGACACGCCGGGCCAAAGCCCTGCGCCGTCACGCCGGACAGTATGCATTGCCCGGAGGGCGCCTTGACCCGAGGGAGACTGCCGTTGAGGCTGCGCTTCGTGAATGCCGGGAGGAAGTGGGGCTGAATCCAGGACCCGGTCACGTCATCGGACTGCTGGATGATTTTGTCACCGAGTCCGGGTTTTGTATCACGCCGGTCGTCGCCTGCATGGATGCCGCCCTTCCCCTGGCGCCTGACCCTGCAGAGGTCGAGCGTGTGTTTCACATACCCCTGGAAGAACTTGCCGCTGCGCACACAGAGGTCTCCAGGTCCCAAGCAGACGAATCAGTCCGTAACGGCTTTTCGATCATGCTGCCCACCGTTGGCCATGAGATCTATGCGCCCACCGCTGCAATCCTCTACCAGTTCAGAGAAGTCGCTCTGCTGGGCAGGACCACGCGGGTCAGTCATCTGGGCCAGCCGCGCTTCGCATGGCGCTAAGCCCCGGGAGAACGACCGCTACAGCACCATCGAACAAACTTTTTCGAGCAGAGCACGGTTGCCTTCCAAAAAATGTAAAGACACCAGTTCTTCAGCGTGCACCCATCTGAGATTCTGCCCTTCCAGCCCTTCAGCCCGACCCTGATATTCGGTAACCTGCCAGAAATGCAGTTCTACCTCACGGTCCGGGTAACTGTGCCGACAGGAAAAAAGTGCCTGCGCTGAGCCAACCTGCAGGTTGAGCTCTTCACGAAACTCACGAACGAGCGCATCAAAGACACTTTCCCCGGGCTCGAGTTTGCCTCCCGGAAATTCCCATTGACCGGCGTAGTCCTTATCCGCTGGGCGCTCACCGACCAGAAGGCGTCCCTGCGAATCCACCGCGATGCCCACCGCAACAACGAGTGTACGCTCAGGTTCGATAGTCGGCATTGATGCGGATGTAGTCATGCGTCAGGTCGCAGGTCCATACCCGCGACTTGCTCCGGCCTACTCCGAGGTCTACCGCGATGGATATATCAGTACCTTTAAGGTGCTCCGTAACCTCACTTTCATCATACGATTCGACCCGCTCACCGGCGCGGGTAATGGTGACGCCACCGATCGATATCGCGAGATGCTTCTGCAAAAGTCTCGCACCGGACTTGCCCACTGCCATGATGATTCTGCCCCAATTGGCATCCTCGCCTGCGATGGCCGTCTTGACCAATGGGGAGTTGGCAATAGCGAGCGCGGCCGTGCGTGCTTCGGAGCTGGACGCTGCCCCGGTCACATCGACGGTCATAAACTTGCTCGCGCCTTCGCCGTCGCGGACCACCTGAATCGCAAGATCGGTAAGCAGTTCCTTGAGTGCGCTGCGGAAGGCTTTGAGTTCGGGCGCCGTTGCCGACTTGGGAGCCGGGTTCGCTGCACGGCCGGTGGCTGCCAGCAGGGCAGTATCGCTGGTCGAGGTATCGCTGTCGACGGTAATACAGTTAAAGGATGTGCGAATGCCTTCTTTCAGCAAGGTTCGTAACACCGGTCCTGGCAACCTGGCATCGGTAAACACAAATGCCAGCATGGTCGCCATATCCGGCGCAATCATTCCAGACCCCTTGGCGATACCGCAAAGACAGACATCGGTATCGCCAATTCGCGTCCGGCGCACGGCACCCTTGGGATAGGTGTCGGTGGTGCCGATCGCCCGGGCTGCCCGGTTCCAGGAAGCCGGCCGACGTCCGGGCTGGATGCCTGCCAGCGCACGTTGAATTCGATCGACCGGAAGCGGCTCGCCGATCACGCCGGTTGAGGCAATCAGGACATCACTGCGGCGGCACCCAACAACACGGCCTGCCATCGCCGCAGTTGATCTGACGTCAGCAACACCTTGGGATCCAGTGAAAGTGTTTGCGTTTCCGCTATTGACGAGAATAGCACCCGCTTTGCCTGACGCCGCCACCTTTCGGCTCCACTGAACCGGCGCTGAAGCCGTCGCCGAGCGGGTAAACACACCGGCAACGGTGGTGCCACGATCGAGCGTGACCAGCAGCAGATCATCACGGCCTGCGTATTTGATCCCGGCCCGGGCAGCCTGCAGTGAAACGCCGGGGATCTCCGGCATCCGGGGGAATCGCCCCGGTGCCAGCACAGAACGCTTGAGAGATGCCACGGCGCCGTTCGATCCGCCCGGCTACAGCTTACCGTGGCACTGCTTGTACTTTTTACCGGAACCGCACGGGCAGGGCTCGTTACGGCCGACCTTTGCAGTGGGGCGGACAAAAGGCCGCGGGGCATCTGCTGGCGAATCCGCCGAACCCGTATCCACGCCCTGACCCGGACCCGCCGCCCCCTCGGCTGCCACCGGCGCTTCAGAACTCGGGTGCAGATACTGACGGTTTTCCTCGCCCTGCTGGCGCTGCCGATCTTCAAGATCGGTTACCTGGGCTTCGGTCTGGACCTGCACCTTGGCAAGTATTCCTACCACATCGTTTTTGGCCTGATTGAGCATGGCAGAAAACATCTCAAACGCTTCCCGCTTGTACTCCTGCTTGGGGTTCTTCTGTGCGTAGCCCCGGAGCCCGATCCCCTGGCGCAGGTAGTCCATCTGCGCGAGATGTTCTTTCCACTGCTCGTCCAGTGTTTTGAGCATCACAGCCTTTTCGAGGTGCCGCATGACCGGCTCTCCGACCGCGGTGGTTTTCTCCTCGTAAGCCTTTGCGATCTCGCCGGAGATCTTGTCACGCAGCGTCTCTTCATGAAGGTTGTCGTCGGCCTTCAGCCAATCAGCAACCGGCAGTGTGATACCGAAGTGCGTTTGCAGGTCCTGCTGCAACCCGGGAACATCCCACTGCTCCTCAAGGCTTTCAGGCGGAATCGACCGATCAATGATTTCCTCAATCACCTCGGCACGGGCAGCTGTGACTGTTTCGGAAATATCGTCCGTCGCCATCAGGGTATTGCGCTGATCGTAAATGACTTTGCGCTGCTCGTTGGCCACATCGTCATACTCGAGCAGTTGCTTTCGGATATCGAAGTTACGACCCTCGACTTTCTTCTGGGAGTTCTCAATGGCGCGGGTAACCCAGGAATGCTCAATCGCCTCACCCTCTTCCATGCCCAGTTTTTCCATCAGACCGGAAACCCGATCCGAGCCAAAAATCCGCAAGAGGTTATCCTCGAGAGAAAGATAAAAACGGCTTCTTCCCGGGTCTCCCTGACGGCCACAGCGGCCGCGCAGCTGATTATCCACCCGGCGTGACTCGTTGCGTTCCGTTCCAAGGACATACAGGCCGCCCGCTTCGACCACCTGGTCATGGCGGGCCTGCCATTCGCGTTCGATCAGATCTGCGCGCTCCCGCTCGCCTTCATCGAGCGCGTCGAGTTCCATAACTACGTTGCCGCCAAGCACAATATCGGTACCACGGCCGGCCATGTTGGTGGCAATTGTCACCGCTGCCGGCTTGCCGGCCTGGGCAATAATGTGGGCTTCGCGCTCGTGCTGTTTTGCATTCAGCACCTCATGATCGATCTTGTCTTTACTCAGCAGGCCGGACAGGTACTCTGAAGTTTCAATAGAAGCCGTCCCGACCAGGACCGGCTGATTTCTCGATCGGCAGGCCTTGATGTCGTCGATAATGGCCGCGTATTTTTCTTTCTGGGTGCGGTACACCAGGTCAGAGAGGTCCTCGCGGATCATCGGCTGGTTTGTGGGAATGACAACGACTTCCAGGCCGTAGATCTGCTGAAACTCGACCGACTCGGTGTCGGCGGTACCCGTCATCCCTGAAAGCCGCTGGTAGAGCCGGAAGAGATTCTGAAAGGTGATAGAGGCAAGTGTCTGGTTCTCCTGCTGAATCGCCACACCTTCTTTCGCCTCGACCGCCTGATGCAACCCCTCCGACCAGCGTCTTCCGGGCATCATGCGTCCGGAAAACTCATCGATGATGACAATCTGTCCGTCCCTTACGATGTAGTCCACATCACGCTGAAACAGCGAATGCGCGCGCAGACCCGCATAGAGGTGATGCATGAGGCTGATGTTGCCGACATCGTAAAGGCTGGAGTCTTCGTCAAGCAGGCCCGCCTCGCAGAGCAGGCGTTCTGCATTTTCATGACCGGCTTCGGTCAGTGATACCTGGCGGGCCTTTTCATCAACACTAAAGTCCCCGGGACCTTCTTCTTCCTCCTGAGCATCGCTCTCGGCCGCGGCCGGGGCCGGGGCCTGACGTTCGAGTGCAGGAATGATCTTGTCGATTCTGGTGTATAGGTCACTGCTGTCTTCTGCGGGTCCCGAGATAATGAGGGGGGTACGTGCCTCGTCAATCAGGATCGAGTCCACCTCATCGACGACTGCAAAATCCAGTGAGCGCTGGACCCGGTCCTCGGCACTAAAGGCCATGTTGTCGCGCAGATAATCAAACCCGAACTCGTTGTTGGTCCCGTACACAATATCGCAGGCATAGGCGGCACGCTTGGCCGCACTGTCCTGACCCGAGATCACCACCCCGACCGACAGACCGAGGTAGCCGTAGATCTGACCCATCCAGTCCGCGTCGCGCTGTGCAAGGTAGTCGTTCACCGTAACGACGTGAACCGTATTGCCGCAAACCGCGTTGAGATATGCGGGCAGCGTAGCCGCCAGGGTCTTGCCCTCTCCGGTACGCATCTCCGCAATTTTTCCGTCGTTGAGCACCATCCCACCGATCAGCTGCACATCGAAGTGACGCATCTTCAGCGTGCGCCGGGATGTCTCCCTGACTACTGCAAACGCTTCGACCAAAAGCTCCTGGAGTCCTTCGCCCTCAGCCGAGCGCTGGCGGAATTCCCCGGTTTTTGTCTTGAGTTCCTCATCGGACAGCGCCTCAAGCGTCGGCTCGAGGGCATTAATCTTGTCGGCTAGAGCACTCATCTTGCGCAAAAGGCGCTGATTGCGGCTGCCGAAAATTTTCGTCGCTACCTTGCTCAACATCGAATCGATCTGCCGAAAGTGGTTAAATGGGCGCCCAGACGGCCGAGGTCTGCGGCCCGGCGCCGCAAACGGGCCGTGGCCTTACAGGCACTGGTTTCAAAAAGAGAAAATACACTGCCGAAGCGCTAAATTTTATCATGGTCGACAATCCTTTCACCCGGGTGGGGAACCTGATCGCCGAGGTTCCCGGGCTTAAGGAAGGTGCAGATGTTGCCGCCGCAAACGCGGAACAGATGGCCTGGCAGGCGGCCGCAGGAAAAGACATTGCCGAGCATACGGTCATCCGGCCCGATAAGGACCGCTGGCAAGTCATTGCGGATACCCCGGTCTGGGGGGATGCTGTCAGACAACGTCAGAACGACATACTGAGCGCGCTTCACCGGGCCAATATTGAGGTCAGCGCGCTGCTGATCAAGATCCGCCCGCGCGCTGCGTCAACTCCGGCATCCGAGCCGATTGCGAAACCATCCACGCGAACATTGGATTCAGAGACTGCCGATTTGCTCGTCGAAACTGCCGACAATCTCAAGTCCCTGGATCTCGCGGAAGCGGTCAAGCGACTCAGTCTTCACCGGGGGCAAAAATCAGACTAACCGCATTCAGTGGCCTTCAGCGTCCATCTGCCCAAGTAGCACTTTAGCGAGAACCGCAGTCTCATCGTCAGGGAAATCCTCCAGCACGCGATTAAGTGTTGCCCGCGCTTTTTGATATTGGCGCAGCTCGTTGTAACTGTAGCCCAGTTTTAACCGCGCAGCCCCAGCCAGAGCACTTTCGGGAAAGTATTCAAGCAGAGTCGTCATTGCAGTAACCGCATCATCGAAACCGCGATCAAGATAGCGGGACTCACCCAGCCAGTACCACGCCTCGTCCGCAAGTGCGCTGTTCGAATATTCCCTGAGGAAACCGACAAACCTCTGAGCTGCATCAAGGTAGCGTTTTTCCTGAAGCAGTTTCAGCGCGCCAGCGAAAGCGCTTTGCTCTTCGATAGTGGTTGAGTTAGACGCGGTTGAATCTCCCGGCTGGCGCGAGACCACAGAGAGCACCGTTACCGTATGTGAAGTGCCAGAACCTGAACCGACCTCCACCGACTGGACCACAGATTCCGGCTGCGAGTCGATATTCAACTCTTTGTTTTTATTATTTAATTCCTGGGCTTGTGCAACACCTGGCGCGAGCAGAAACAGTGTCCATGCGAGCAGGGCTGTGCCCGGCACCCGGATACCGTAAGAAACTCTGATAGCGCGCCTCACTGCCAACCCATCTGCCGTGGGTCACAAGCCGTTTTTAAGAATGCAGGAAGTTTCGCTAGTAGAGAATTTCAACGCGTCGGTTCAGTGACCAAGCACTCTCGTCCTGACCCATCGATATCGGCCGCTCTTCTCCGTAGGAGATTGTGCGAATCGCATCCGGGGCAACACCCAGCGCCTGGAAGATCTCACTGACCGCATTTGCCCGGCGCTCACCCAGCGCGAGGTTGTATTCACGGGTACCGCGCTCGTCGGCATGACCTTCGAGCACCACCGCCATCCCGGGGTTACTGGACAGATATTGTGCGTGCGCCTCAACGACACGCTGTGCTTCGGGAGTCAGGTTGGAACTATCGAAATCGAAATACACAACCCGCTGTCCCAGCGGGTCATCCATATCGGCGTCGTCCTGGTCGATGGTGATGATCTCGCCCGCGGTTGTGTCATCTGAATCGACGCCCGAAGCGGTTGCCTCGGTGGTGACCTCTGTCTCGCTGCCGCCGATAGTGGCATCCTCGACTTCAACGGTTCCGCCTTTTTTCTTGGAAGCCGCACAGCCGGCCAGCGTTACACCCAGAAAGAGCACCAGTAAAATCGTCCAGAATCTTTGCATCGTCAATCTCCTATTTTCAGACCGCAAAAAGCTGATTCCAGCTTTCTCGCACTCCTTCTTTTCAATAATCCCTGTAGTCCCTTCCCAACTGCTCGCAGATACCGGTAAAGCGCCCTAGCGGCTTGCCGACCAGGCCGGCTCCCGCACATCACCATCGGTCAGCTTCAACACCTGCCTTACACGGCCATCTGCCGACACCGCTACGAGGACACCGTCACTTCCCAGACGTGTCGCGTACAGGATCATCGCACCGTTGGGCGAGAACGTCGGCGACTCATCAAGTGTACCGTCTGTCAGCACATCAGTTCTACCACTCGCGGGATAGAATACACCAATCTGGTAGCCCGCGCCTTGTCCACGGTTCGTCACCATCACCAGCCGTTTGCCCGTCGGATCATAGGAAGCGCCAGCGTTTTCCTTACCCTCGCGCGTCAGCCGCTCGACTTTGCCTCCATTTCGGCTCACCCGGTAAATCTGGGGTCGCCCGCTCCGATCGGAGGTGAATACCAGATATCGCCCGTCGGGGGACCAGGCCGGCTCCGTGTCGATGGCCTGGTGTTTGGTCAGCCGGTGAAGTTCTCCTGACGCAACCTCAAGTACATAGATATCCGTATTGCCCTGGGCAGCTACTGTCAGCGCCAGCGACTTGCCATCCGGTGACCATGCCGGGGCACTGGCAGCTCCGTCAAAACGGGCGACAGGTCGGCGGGTACCGGTACTGATGTCCTGCAACCAGACATTGGCTCCCGATCTGCCGTCTGAAAAGGAAACATAAGCCAGCCATTGACCGTTGGGCGACCACGCTGGGGACAATACGGGCAGATTGGTTGTGTTGAGAATCTGCTGGGCATTGTGACCATCTGAATCAGCGATCATCAACTGGTAGATGCGATCACCGCCGTCACTGAGTTGCATCGTGACATAGGCGATCCGGGTATCAAAAGCCCCTTTGATGCCTGTCATCTCGTAGAAGATCCGGTCACTGATCTGGTGCGCCACCTGCCGCAACTGGGCAGCGGTTGCCGAATAGCGCAAACCTACCTTAACCCTCTCCCGATAAACATCCAGCAACTGGAAACTCACCTCGAACTGATCGGGGCCTTTCTCAACAATGCGCCCAACGACCAACACCTCTGCCTTGATCAGGCGCCAGTCCTTGTAGCGCACTTCAGAAAATTCACTGGGCTTGCTCAAAAAATCCGACGGCGGCAGCAACTCAAATCTTCCCGAACGATGCAGATCCGCGGCAATAATAGAGCGCAGGCTCACAGGCGGATCGCCTGTACCCTGCCAGTGGAAAGGAACGGCAGCGATCGGGGTGCCCGATCTCCCGCCCTGGGTGATCTCGATCGTCAATGCGGCTGCGGCTCTCCCCGGCAGGATGAATGCCGTTGCGGCTGCGAACAGCAACACCAGCGCTTTTTGAAAACCTTTCATTCGGGTCACCATCTTGAGCTCATGATTCGGGTTTAAAGATAAAGTTGAATTCTTTCAAATATTCGTAAAAACGCGCCTCTCCCGGAAAGGGAAGCGGGGAAGCCTTGAAAATAGCATTTTCTGCAGATTCGTCCAAACGGGCATCGCCACTGGGACGGGTCATCTTAACCGACAGGACATTGCCTTCCCGGTCCACCTTGACAAGAAATTCGACGCTCAGGCCGGAAAAATCACCGGGCTCACTCCAGTTCTTGCTGACCTGCTCTTTAATGGCCCAGGCCACGGCTCCGAATGCCGACACCGCCTCGCTTTCGTCACGCTCGCGCTGAGCTTTGGCCTCTGCGGCTTTTTTGGCCTTCTCTGCTTCCTTTCGCTTCCTTTCCGCCTCGGCTTTGCGCTTTTTCTCAGCCTCGGCTTTTTTCTTCTTCTCAGTCTCTAGCTTCTTCTGACGCTCTGCCTCTTTTTTCTTCTTTTCTTCGGCTTTGCGCTTTTCTTCGGCTTTGCGCTTTTTTTCAGC
>DCXP01000018.1:33047-45698 GCA_002327725.1 Proteobacteria bacterium UBA2133 | reverse complement strand
CGGGAAAGCGCATCCGGGCCTGGTGCCAAGGCCCGGGTTCTGAAGCCTTATGCCTGGGCCTGACCCAGGGTCTTATCGAGGGCTTTTCCGGCAAGCTCGACCAGTTCATCGATCTGCTGCTTTGTCATGATCAGCGGTGGCGAGATGATCATGCTGTCACCAACGGCGCGCATCACAAGACCCAAGTCGGCCGCGATGTCGCGACACAGCGGTCCGGTTGCGCCCGGGGGCTGAAACTGGGCACGGGTATTTTTATCGGCGACCAGTTCCAGCGCCCCGAGAAAGCCAAGCCCCCGTACTTCGCCAACCAGGGGATGATCGGCGAGTTCCGCCCATCGCTGCTGCAGGTAGGGACCGGTTTCATCGCGCACGCGATCAATAATGCCTTCGTCACGAAGAATCCGGATATTCGCCGCGGCCACAGCGCACGCGGCTGGATGCCCCGCGTAGGTCATGCCATGGGTGAATTCTCCACCTTCTTCGATGATCACCCTTGCGATGTGATCAGCCACCATGACGCCGCCGATGGGGAGGTAACCCGAGGAGAGTCCTTTGGCGATCGGCATGAGGTCAGGCTTGAGGCCGTAGTAGTCACTGGCAAACCATTCACCCGTACGGCCAAAGCCGCAGATGACTTCGTCAGGCACCAGCAGAATCTGGTGGCGCTGGCAGATGGCGCTGATCTCTGGCCAGTAGCTCTCGGGTGGGACGATAACGCCTCCCGCACCCTGGATCGGTTCGGCGATAAAGGCCGCGACCCGGTGTTCGCCCAGTTCCTCTATTTTCTGTTCGAGTTCGCCGGCGACCTTCTTACCGAATTCATCGGGCGTCAGGTCGCCGCCTTCGCGGTACCAGAAGGGCTGACCGATATGCACGATATCGGGAATCGGCAGGCCGCCCTGCTCGTGCATGGCCGGCATTCCGCCAAGACTGGCTCCCGCCATGGTGCTGCCGTGGTAGGCGTTTCGCCGGCTGATGATGACCTGCTTTTCGGGGTGCCCCATGCATTGCCAGAAATAGCGCGCCATGCGTACAACGGTATCGTTCGACTCGGACCCCGAGTTGGTGAGAAACACATGGGTGAGATGTTCCTGCGTGACTTCTGACAGCAGCGTGGACAGGTCAATCACGGGCGGGTGCGCGGTCTGGAAGAAACTGTTGTAGTAGGGCAGATCCTCAATCTGCTTGCGTGCAACCTCGGCGAGATCCTTTCGCCCGTATCCTACGTTGACACACCACAGGCCCGCCATCCCGTCCAGCAGGCGGTGACCGTCGGAGTCCCACAGGTAGATGCCTTCCGCGCGTTCGATAATGCGTGCGCCGGTTTCATGCATCCGTTTGTGATCGGTAAAAGGATGCAGAAAATGCGCGTGATCAAGCGCCTGATATTCAGCGGTGGTAAGCGCCATGAGCGGGTATCCCTGGCTAACAGGGTTCCTGGGGGCAAACGCTCATCTTAGGAGTGAAGGGTCAGCCCCGTCAATGCGCGTGACGCGCTACAAAGCACGGAAAGCGCTGTGGTTTTGAAACAACCAAAAAAGGAACCTAGACGTTCAGCAGCAGATGCTCACGCTCCCACGAACTGATAACCTGAAGAAAAGTGTCATATTCACTTTCTTTGACCGCGTGCCAGGCCTGAACGAAGCGCGGACCGAGCATCTCCTTGAGATCATCACAGTTTTCCAGCGCCTCAAGTGACTGCTCGAGACTGCGCGGCAGTTCATAGGGCATATCGTAGGCGCTCGCAGTCACCGGTGCGCTGGGGTCGAGCTTCTGCCGCATACCGAGCAGGCCGCAGGCGAGGCTTGCCGCAATCGCGAGATAGGGGTTGGCGTCGGCACCCGGGACCCGGTTTTCAACCCGGCGTGACTCACGACCCGAGTCCGGAACCCGAAGACCGACCGTACGGTTATCGAGTCCCCATTGGACGTTTATCGGTGCGGCGTGATAACGGATGAGACGCCGGTATGAATTGACATTCGGCGCGAGGAGCGAAAGCGACGGCGGCAGGAAGCGCTGTAGCCCACCAATGTGTGCATAAAAAAGCGAGCTGGCCTCGCCGCCGTCGTTGCTGAAAATATTCTCTCCGGTATTTAAAGAGACCACGCTCTGGTGGATGTGCATGGCGCTGCCGGGTTCTTTCTCCATCGGCTTGGCCATGAAGGAGGCATACATTTTGTGCCGCAGCGCAGTCTCGCGCACGGTCCGTTTAAATAGAAAAGCCTGATCAGCAATCGCAACCGGATCTCCATGCAGCAGGTTGACCTCCATCTGTGCCGCTCCGGCTTCGTGGTTGAGGGTCTCAAGCGAGATATCGAGGCCCTCGCAATAGTCGTACAGGTCCTCAAACAGTGGATCGAATTCATTGACCGCATCGATGGAAAAGGATTGCCGGCCGGCCTCGGCGCGTCCGGAGCGTCCGATCGGAGGTTCCAGCGGATAGTCAGCGTCGGGATTGGGTTTGATCAGATAAAACTCAAGCTCCGGTGCCACGACGGGTTCCCAGCCGTGCTCACGGTAGGCGTTGACCACCTTCTGCAGCACATAGCGCGGCGCCATCTCGACGGGGCTTCCATCAGCGTAAAAGCAATCGTGAATGACAAGTGCCGTGGGCTCCTGGGTCCAGGGAACCAGACGGAAGCTGTCAAGATCGGGTTTCAGGAAGATATCCTTGTCGGCCGGGTCAACCGCACTCTGATCTTCGGGATACTCTCCGGTCACGGTCTGCAGGAAGATCGCCTCGGGCAGGCGCATGCCGATCTCTTCGCTGTATTTATGCGCCGGGATGAGTTTCCCCCGGGCGATGCCGGTCATATCGGGGATAACGGCTTCGATTTCGTCGATCCGGTTGTCGCGAAGCCATTGGCGTATGCTGCGGTCCGGAACCGTTTCCGATGTAGATGCGGAATGTAAGTTGTCTGACATAAAGCCCCAAGGGTGGCTAAAACCGGGGCAAGTCTAACTGACGGGATTCGATCGCAACAGTTTCTGCATGCCCTGACGATCATCAGAGTTTCATTATGCTGGGATTGACCGGGTTCTGAATCTGATTAACAATCAGATGCACAATCTTGGTTCGCTGCTGTACCAGCGTCTAATGCTGCCTGGATATTTACAGGACGCGTAACGAAGATCGGAAAGAGTCGGGTGCATTGAAACTCGAAATCAGATACCCAAAACGTAGAGGAGAATAGGAATGGAAAAAGTGCGTAAACTGACCTCGGCCGTAGGCCTCGTCGCAGGCCTTTTCGGTCTGGTGTCGCTCAGTGGTCCGGCGCTCGCCGCCGATTGCCCCATCAAGATCGGGGGCCTCGCTCCGCTTTCGGCACCGGGTTCCGTGACCGGGGGCGAGGCGATGCGCGACGCGATGATACTGGCCGAAAGAGATATCAACGCGGCTGGTGGTGTACTCGGTTGTGACATCGAGGTCGTCATTGCCGATACCGAAGGTCTGCCTGAGAAGGCCCGGGCGCTGATGGAAAAACTCATCACCCAGGACGGCGTTGTTGCCGTGGGCGGGGGCTATCACAGTTCCGTGGGCGTTGCCGGCAAGGACGTTGCCAACGATCGGGAAATTCCCGTGGTCTTCGCCGAGACCTGGAACGACACCATCACCGGCGACAAGCAGAAGTACATCTTCCGTATCGCGCCGCTCAGTTCCTGGGCTTCAGGCGTGATCTGGAAATTCGCTGCTCAGGCGCCGGGCGTGAAAAAGGTCGCCATCGTGACCGAGAATACGGACTACGGTATCCCGGCTGCGGCAGAGTGTGAAAAAGGTCTCGCGTCCAAAGGCATCAGCAGCACCACCTTTGGTGTCGATATCGGCACGCAGGACTTCGCCGGGATCGTCGAGCGTGTCAAGGCCGAGGACCCGGATTACGTGATCGTACTGCTGACCGGTGAGGCGGGATTCAACTACGCCCAGCAGGCTGCTGACGCGGGCATCGGTCCGCAGGACATGATGTTCCATGCCAACCAGGCCGGCCTTGAGAGTAAAGCCTGGTGGGAAAACGTACCTGATGGCAATCTTGCTTTCATGGCGCGGATCGGTGTGCCGGAAACCATGTACAACGAAAGCGCACTGAAGTTTGCCAACGACTACAAGGCAAAAACCGGCAAGACCGGTGTTGAAAGTTATGCGCTGGAAGCCTATGACTCCATTGGCGTTATAGCGCAGGCGATCAATGAGGCGGGGTCGACCAATGCTGACGCCATCGTTGACGCGCTGGAAAACATCAGCCACGAAGGGACCCTCGGACGTATCTATTTCCCGTACGGCACCAAGAAAGATCCTTCAGCCGACGGCCAAGGGGACGAGTGGTGGCACCAGTGGCCGGATCCTGCAATCACGATGGTTCAGTATCAGAAAGAGGGTGAGCCCTCCAATACGATGACGATTGTTTATCCGGACGTCTACAAGACAGGCGATCCGATCTACGTCGGTCACTGATCGTATTTTCCGAGTCATTCTGAAAGCGGGGTGGGCGTTGAGCGCCTACCCCGCTCGCTTTTGTGTTTATCGCCGTAACCCGCGGGTGCTGTTGGCAGGGATAATCTGAGCAATGCAATACTCGAGCATTTTCTGGTGGACGATTCTCTGGATTGTTTTCTGGGGGGTCACCGGCGGTATCGGCACCCGCAGGGTCTATCTTCACAAGGATCTTGATACATCCAATGCGACGCTTGGCGGATCGCTGATCGGCGCAGCCTTCGGACCCTTCGGGTTGGCACCCTTGTGGTGGAAGAGTCCCGAGATCGGCCGCGTCATGATTACGCTGTCATCCCTTGTGGTCATCGGTATCATCGCGGCGGCATTCGCCAACGCGGATCCTGAGAACAACTGTGTCTCGAACGGGTCCTTCGTTGCATCGCAGATTACCAACGGGCTCATTATCGGCATTATTTACGGCCTGATGGCAATGGGCCTGACGCTGATCTTCTCGATTCTCGGGATCGTCAGTTTCGCTCATGGCGCCTTTTACATGATCGGCGGTATGCTGGTCTACTACATCATTAATATCTGGTTTCCCGGAACGCATCCCCTTATCGGGGTGTTGGGTTCTTGTTTGATCACCTTCGGGCTCGGAGCGTTGTTTGAGCGGTTGTTCCTGACGCCGATGTACGATGGACGGGTGGAGCGTCCCGTTGAGTACGGCATCCTGGTGACCTTCGGGCTCTCTTTTACGCTGACCTACCTGGTCGCTGCGCTGGCAGGTTTTAACCCGGTCAAAGTAAAGCGGTTTTTTGATTTTCCCCGGATTCGACTGCCGGATAACTCGGACCCCTGGTTGATCAAGACCAGCCGGGGCAACATGGAACTCTTTGACACCGTTTCGATCTCGAACCCGCGCTTTGTTGCGGCCATTCTTTCGATCATGGTCCTGCTGGCGCTGCTTTATTTTCTGCATCGCACTTGGACCGGTAAAGGCCTTCGTGCCGTGAGCCAGGACCGCGAGGCTGCGGCGATTACGGGTATCAATCCCAATCGGATGAACATGCTGGCGTTCGCGCTTGGCTGCATGGTTGCGTCACTGTCGGGCGCTGTTCTGGTGCAGGCATTCTCGTGGTTGCCGATTGTCGGTCAGATACCCGAAATGCGGTCTTTTGTCATCGTGGTGCTGGGCGGACTGGGATCTTTGCCCGGCGCATTTGTCGGCGGCACCCTGGTCGGACTGGTTGAGGCTGCCGGGACCGGCTGTGTGCCCAATCCGCAAAAAGCCTCCAGTTACATCCCGGCCTACGGGATGATTATCCTGACACTGATGCTGTTGCTGCGGCCCATGGGACTCTTCGGTCGCAAGTTTGCCAGCGGGGCGCACGGCAAGTTTTGAACAGGCAACGTGTTCCCCACCTGCTGGGCGTCCTGATTGTGGCGTTTTTTGTTGCATTCCCGTTTGTTTACTCGGGCGGCAACTATGACTACATCATGCATATCTGCATCATTGGCTTTTTCTACGCCATTCTGGCGTCGAGCTGGTCAATGCTGGCAGGTTATGCCGGTCAGTTCTCTTTCGGACACATGGCCTTTATGGGACTGGGCGCCTATACCACGGCGCTTTTCTGTCATTACTTCTTTATCTCCCCCGAGCCCACTGGAATCTGCACCGAGTTCGCCATCGGTGATCAGTACCTGATCATCAAAAACGCCATTGGCGTGACCTCAACGACCCTGACCCAGGATTGCCTGGCGCAGGCGATGGACAAATGGAACGGCACCGTCGAAGTGACGCGGATGCCGGTGTGGCTCGGCGTGATCCTGGGCGCACTCGTCGGCGGTATCTTTGGTCTTTTGATCGGGCTGTTGGTGCTGCGGCTGCGGGCGGCGTACCTTGCGCTCTTTACCCTGGGATTCTCCGAGATTCTGCGCGCCACGATCAGCGCCGAGATTCAGATTACCCGCGGCCAGGCAGGGTTAGAGTTGCCCAGTCTTTTTGAAAACGGGATCACGATTGCGGGCCATTTCTTCAGCAAGACCGACAAGATCCCGCCGTATTTCGTAATGCTCTTCCTGCTGCTTGCGTGTCTCGCGGTACTGTACTGGCTGTCGCAGTCGCGCTTTGGGCTGTTTGTCCGTGCCCTGCGCGAAGATCAGGATGCGGCCGCTGCGCTTGGTGTCAATACCACGCGTTACAAGGTGATGGTCTTTGTCGTGACTTCATCGATGGCGGCCCTTGCCGGTACGGTTTATGCCCATTATGTGACCATCATTACGCCGAACAATCTCATGATTCTGCAGATGAGCCTGGTGGTGGCAATGGCGGTGATCGCAGGGGTGGAGAACTTTATCGCCGCGGCCATCGGCGCCATTCTGATCGAGTTCACCCTGGAAATGCTGCGCACCAGTTTCTCGATCGGCGGGGTCACTATCGATATGACGCTCTGGCGGCTGGTGTTCTTCGGCGTGTTACTGATGCTGACTCTACGCTTTGCCCGAAACGGCCTTCTGGCTCCCTTGATTGATTATTTCAGGCGCGGTCACGTGGCGGCCGAAACGGTGGTCCGGCGTGATAACGGCGGACCCGGCAGCGATGATCCCGAAGCATCTACAGACAGGCAGGGGGCGCAGGCATGATTGAACTCACCGTCTCCCGGCTGAATAAGCGCTTTGGCGGCAATCATGTGCTGAAAGACGTCTCCTTTGAGGTCAACGGTGCGGAGATGATCGGCCTCATCGGTCCGAACGGCGCCGGCAAGACGACGCTGACCAATGTGCTCGATGGCGCTATTAAGCCCAACAGTGGGACGGTGTACCTCAACGGTACGCGCATCGACCAGTTGCCGTCCTTCGAGGTCGCCAAGGTGGGTCTTGGCCGGACCTTTCAAATCACCCGCTCGTTTCGGCGTATGACGGTGCTGGAAAACCTGTATGTCCCGGCGCTGGCCCTTGGCAAAAGTCACAAGGGCGATGACGTGAAAGAGCAGGCCATGGAGGTGCTCGAGTTTCTCACCATGGCACATCTTCGCAACGAGTATGCCCGTGCGCTTTCGGGCGGTCAGCAGAAACTCCTGGAACTCGGCCGCCTGCTGATGCTGGATCCGGATATCATTATCCTGGATGAACCTTTCGCCGGGGTGCATCCCAAACTGATGGAGGTGATCTACGAGTACATCCGCCGGGTCAACGAACGGGGTAAGGCCATGATTATCATCAGTCACCAGATGGACTCGATCTTTGCCTTGTGCAAGAGGCTGCTGGTGCTGGACTATGGCGACCTGATCGCAGACGATACACCCGAGAATGTCAAGAATGATCCGGTGGTGATTGAAGCGTATCTGGGCACGACAGAAGACCGCACCGGCACGGGTGAGCGCGACGACGAGATGAGACCTGCCGATGTCTGAGTCACAGGGCGAGATCGTACTTGAGCTGCGCAACCTGTACGTGGGCTACTACAAGGATCTCAATATCCTGCAGGACCTCAACGTCAAGGCGCGCAAGAATCAGATCACGGCCATCCTCGGTGCCAACGGCGTTGGCAAGTCGACGGCGCTCAAGGCGGTGTTCGGCTTTTTGCGCCCGAACGAGGGCCAGGTACTCCTCGAGGGCGAAGACATTATTGATGTGCCGACCTATCACCGTATCTTGAAGGGGCTGGCCTACATCCCGCAGCAGCCCGGAATCTTCAAGGACATGTCGGTTGAGGAGAACCTTGAGCTTGGCGGCTGGACCTTCAAGCGGGACAAAAAGCAGATCGCCGAAAAGATGGAAGCCAACTACGAGCGCTTTCCGGTACTCAAGGAAAAACGCAAGCAGATCACCGGAGAACTCTCCGGGGGCCAGCAGCGCATGGTCGAAATCAGCCGCACCCTGATGGCAGAACCCCGCATGCTGCTGGTCGATGAACCGACTGCCGGTTTATCAAAGATGCTCTCGGAAGAGGTTTACGAGATGCTGATCATGCTGACGGAGCAGGAAGGCCTCACCATCCTGCTGGTCGATCAGGAAATCCGTCACGCTCTGCATATCTCCGATTACGTCTATGTGCTTGAACTGGGCCGCAACAAGTTTGAAGGACCGGCTTCAGACTTTGACGATCTGGAAAAAGCCTTCTGGGTAGCCTGAGCGGGTGCAGATCTCCGGGTCGGGCCCGGATTTCGGGCAGTCAATCTTCTGTCCGCCCTGGATCGATGAAAACCATCCGGCGGCGCTTTTCGCTGAGCATGCCGAGGAGTTCCGGATACTGGAGCTGGATCCGGAGCTGCCGGCAAAGACCCGTTCGATGTACACTTTTCTCAAAGGCCGCCATGATGATTACCGGTGCTAGCGGTTGTGCAGTTCACCGGCTGGATCTGCAGCCGGTATCTTTGTCTTTGCATATCGAGTTTGCGCCCTGATGGATAACGCACACCTTAAAAAGACCTGGCAAAAGGGCATCAAGGCCCTTGAGCAAAGGGACTTTGCACGTGCGGTCGCGAGTTTGAAGAAGGTTGCAAAGGTCGTGCCGGAAGATCCGGAGGTACACTTTGCCCTGGCAGACGCATTACTCGGGCAGGGACGCGTCGATCAGGCCATCCGCCAGTGCCAGGCCGGGGTCGATTGTGCGCCCGAGGCGATCGTGGGACGGATCCGCATGGGTAGGCTGCTGCTCATGGCCGGAAAGGGCGACAGGGCACTGGAGACCTTAACAGAGGCTCAGAAGGTGGCACCGGATCACCCGCATGTGGCTGCCGGTATTGCCGAGGCGAGGGCGATGACCGGTGATCTCGCCGGGGCGGAGGAGGGGTTTAGCGCTGCACTGGCTTTAGCGCCGGGCCAACCGGATCTCATGATCTCACTTGCCAGGGTGCAGGATGCGAGAGGTGACACCGACGCCGCCGAAAAGACACTCCGACAGGCCTGCCAGGAGCATCCCGCCGAACTCCCCTTGTGGCAGTCTCTCGGTCGGGCCCTGACGGCGTGGGACCGGCTCGAGGATGCGAGCGAGATCTGCAGTCAGGCGCAGCAGCACCACCCGCGCTCGGCCGAGCTTATGGCACAGCGCGCAGAGCTTGCCTATCAGCTGCGTGATCTCGAACTTGCACAGGAGCTTTTCACAGCACTGCTCAAAACCCGTCCCGATGATCCCTGGATTCAGAACGACTTGGCCCAGGTGCTGGCATCTTTAGGTGAAGATGCCGAGTCAGGGCGCCTCTTCAGACAGTTGACCGAGCGCCAGCCGCTTTTCGGCCAGCCCTGGCTCAATATCGCAAGAGCGCGCCGTTATGGAGACACCGACGATACCGATATCCGGCAGATGCGGTCGGTCTTAAAACGCCGGCAAATGGATCCCTCCCAGGCGCTTTATGTGCACTTCGCGCTCGGCAAAGCCTTTGATGACTGCAGGGCCTACGACGAAGCCTTCACGCATTACCAGAAGGGCAATGCGCTGCGCCGGGCCAGTCTGCAGTTTGACCCGCAGGCGGTCGATGATCACATCAGTCGTATCATCGAGGCTTTCAGTCCCGAGTTTATGAACCGCTTTGCTGAGCAGGGTGATCCGTCGACAAGGCCCCTGATGATTGTCGGTATGCCGCGCTCCGGGACGACACTGCTTGAACAGGTGCTGTGTGCGCACCCGGATGTGACCACGGCCGGAGAACTGCGCGAACTTGTGCGCATTGCGCGTACCTTCACCCACAAAAGCGAACAGTCCTGGCCTGAGTGTATCGAGGACATTACTGCCGAGGATCTCAATGCATCGGCAAAAGCGTATCTTGGCGCACTCAGTGCAAGATCAGACGGCGCAGCCAGGGTTGTCGACAAGATGCCGCAGAATTTTCTTCACCTGGGACTGGCGGCGCTTTTGTTTCCAAACGTCACCCTGGTCCACTGTGTCCGGGACCCACTCGATACCTGTCTCTCCAACTTTTTTCAGGTTTTTCCGCCCGGGATCGATTTTGCCTATAACCTTTCGGAACTTGGGCATTATTACCGCGGTTATGAACGGCTGATGACGCACTGGCATAGCCTCGTGGGAGCGCGTCTTGTCACCGTGCGCTACGAAGAACTCGTCAGTGATCCCGAGTCCGTGCTGAGACCCTTGCTCAAGAACCTTGGCCTTGATTGGGAACCGGCCTGTCTTGCGCACCAGGAAAATGTCCAAAGGGTCGATACCTTGAGTCTTTACCAGGTGCGCCAGCCCCTCAATACGGGTTCCACAAAGCGCTGGCGCCACTATGAAAAACACCTGGCGCCGTTGCGCCAGGCACTGGCCGGGGAGGCTTGAAGCCGCTTTAAACCAGCAGCGCAAAAACCTCCCAAAAGGCAAATAAAAAGGGCGCCGCAAGGCGCCCTTTTTACACCAGGCCGTAAGACCCGGTTGAACAGCAGATCTTAGAAGTCCATCCGCAGCATGCCAATACCTTTGGTATCGGTGCCGTCGTTGGACATCTCGATGATCGCCTTGGCGCCGCCGCCAAGACCGATTCCGTAGTGACCAGTGATGACACCATCGGAACCATCGTCTCTTTCTTCGTAGTCGAGCCATACGCCGGCAATCTTGGCGTTGATACCGAAGCCGTTGGCGCCACTTTGCTGCTCAACGTAGCCGCCGGACAGGCTGACGCCGGCCAGGGCGAGCGATGCACCGATACCGGTGCAGTCGTTGGCTCCGTGATTCTGCCAGGCAGCACCAATCGACGCGCCGCCGATAGAGATGTTGGTACCGATCGTGGCACGATCGAGGTCATCACCACCGTTGTACATCTGCGCATCTGCCGAAACAGAGAAGCCGCCGATGCTGGTCGTCAGGTAAACGGAGTCTTTCATACGATACTGGATACAGGTGTTGGCCGTTCCGCCATAGCGGTTCGACTTATCGATGAAGCTACCGACCGTGTTGAACAGGGTGCTCCACTGTGAGCCAAGGCTCAGTGAACCCCAGTCGCCCTTGATGCCTACATATGACAGACGCTGGGTAGGACCACTACCGTTGATGTGACCGGTATCGGAATGGACCCGGAACTCATAACCCATGTAGGCGCTCTGACCGTTACCGAGGTCGGAGGAGGCTTTGAAGCGAAGACGCGAAAAGTTGTCGGAAACTTGCCACTTGGAACCGGCTGCTCCACCACCCAGGTATTCCACACCTGTTCGAATGGAGCCCGAAACCGCAACGTCCGCGATCGCGACGGGCGTAGCTAGCGCACCCGCGACTGCTGCTGCAATCAGTTTCTTTTGCATTACTTGGTTTCTCCTGATTAGGTTTAAATGTTGCTCTTGTACAAAAGCAACACTATTGTCACGCTAATACCATTTATCTGCAATCAAAAATAGGTCGATAAGCAACATTTGTTGTAAAAAAGAAACAAAAGAGTGTTATAGGGTCGAAATGGCCGAAATCTGGACTTCGGGGCAATAAAGCCGTCGTTGGCAATCTCAACGCGCACGCCGGCGCCCCCGCTAAGGCCGGTCGTGTCATTACCCCAGATCGTACGGTCTGGATGGAGCCGATACCGGCATCGACGACGAACTCATCATTCATGAAAGCGCTCTGGCCATTGCCGAGGCCTTCAGACGCCTTGAGGCGAAAACGCGAACCGCTGTTTCGTCCGCCTACCGGCTTCCGTTATAGTCCATACGGACACGAATGGCGCCAGAAACCGCCACATCTGGTGCTACGGGCGTCGCCAGCAAACCGGCTACCGCCACTGCAATCAGTTTCTTTTGCATATGCATGCTGTGTTTCCCTTAATCAGATTGAATACGGCTTTTGTTGCTTTTGCACAAAAGCGGGCGCAAGTGTTGCTAAAAAATGTTTCAAAGCAGTTAATGTTTTGTGGCTTGCAAAAATTCAAAGCTTTGCGTTGCGCGTCACCAACGGTTTGGGTCTTAAGCTCTCTCTGTTAGACTTGCTCCCGTCAGAAACTGATCCAGAAACGTACTGAACGGCGCAAAGAGGCACGCTTATCCCTAAAAGCACAGGGGAAATTCTTGTGGGAATACTCGATAAAGGAACTCATCTGGCAGAAATGATGGCCAAGGGTCTCATGATCGTGTTTTTGGCGTTGTTCCTCGCGGGATGCGGTTCGATCAACAACCTTAATAAAACCGCCGGGACCGCAGAGCCAACCGGCGTTTTCAATGATCCCGACTCACTTCCTACAGACGATTCCCCCTACGCCCGGTCGCCAAGACGTCAGGTTGGTCACGGTTTCAGTTTTAAGATTTTT
>DCXP01000018.1:0-32646 GCA_002327725.1 Proteobacteria bacterium UBA2133 | reverse complement strand
CGCTGGCAGGAGTTCAAGGCCTACCAGGAGTGGAAGGCGCAGCAGGCAGGTGCGAACAGCGCCTCCTGAAGTTCGGCATTAGCAGCAATAAATCGGGAAAAAGAGAGGAGGGAAGGCGGCCACTGTCCGGTCACCCTGGTGAGCGCGAGCCTTCGCGCCAAAGCAGCAGCTCAGTTTTCTTCTTTGGCTTTGAGGCTTGCCGCCAGCAGCTCAACTACCTGGTCACCCAGTTCCGTTTGCTGGTCGGCGGCATCCAGCACATTGACGTGGGTCTCGGCGCCGGCCGGCGTCAGTACCACCGAGAGGTCCTCAGCCGGGGCGCTGGCGTCTTTTTTCCAGAAGGCCAGCGACTGAAACCAGGTTTTGTCAGCGAGTTTGCTGGGATCGTCGTAGCGCACCACAAAGCGCAGCTGGGTGCGGTCGCGGTTCACAATAGAAAAGCCCATGTCCTGCAGTTCGCGATCGAGGTGGTTCCAGACGCCGCCTGCTGCCCCTGAAACCACCAGCGTCAGGTAACCGCTGGCAGATTCCTGAAGCGTTACCGAAGATTCAACCGTCGGCGTAGCGACTGCAGCGCTATCGCTGGCAAAAGTCAGCAACTGGATGCCGAGACGTTCGGCAAATGAGTTCGCCAGTTCGGTATTGACGCTTTGCCCCTCGTCATCCCGAATCGATACTGCAGGGCCGTTGCGTGTCAGTTCCAGGGCGACCTGGTAGATAATCGGGTCGCTCAGCCAGGGAATCCAGTCGGTCCAGGTGCCGGTGTCTTCGGGCGTCTCGGTGCCGTAGTGCACCCGGAAGACGCCCTGGTCCTCGCGTCGGGCAAGCACGTGCACACCGATGTTGGTGAGCGCGGTATCGAGGCGCTGCCAGCAGTTCTCAAGCGTATCGTCCATCAGAACAATGGTCTGTCCTTCGCGCGTGCTTAAGGTGAGTACGCCTTTCTCACCCAGGGATTGCGTGATGGCCTCGTCGCGGGCTTTGCGAAAGGCCGCGAGGCTCAAGTCAAGGTCAGCCGAGTGCGTCTCCCGCCACTTGAGAAAATCCTGAAAATCCGCCATCTGCTGAAACTTCTGAAACTGGCTGTACTGACCCAGTTCAGCCTCGCTGGCGTTGCGGGCCGCGGCTGAAAACTGCTCCGTGTTGGCGTTGTCCTTGGGCGCGGTCAGGTCGGGGGGGATTTCGAGCTGGGTGGTTCTGTTCCAGTCGGGTTCCGCGGGTTCGAGTTCATCCGTGGAACTGCAGCCGTATAAGAGGAGCAGTGCGCTCACAACAAGGAGTGATGAAGGGTGGCGGCGAAAACGCATAAAGGTGGACTGGTATTTCTGCATAAACCCGGCGGCAAGGCCGGCCCGACAGCCCTGATTATAATGGGATTGTTTGACCAACGGAGCCAGCCGGCGGGACAGTGCTGCATTCTGAGAAGACCAAATCCCAACTCAGCGGACTGCTGCTTGCCGGGGGGCAGGCACAGCGGATGGGTGGAGCCGACAAAGGCCTTTTGACCCTTGGGGGCAGGCCGCTGGTGGCCTGGGGCCTCGAGCGCCTTTCCGGCCAGGTCAGTGAAGTGATGATCAGCGCCAACCGCAATCAGGCCGATTACCGGCAACTGGGCGTCCCGGTCATCAGTGATAGCGTGAGCGGTTATGCCGGGCCCTTGGCGGGCCTGGTTTCCGGGTTAGGGCAGGTATCGCACGACTGGATGCTGAGTGCGCCGTGCGACTCACCGCTGTTGGCGGGTGACTACGCAGTACGGATGTGGGCAGCCGCTGCGCCAGGCGGGTTGGATGCGGTGGTTGCCCATGACGGTGAACGCCTGCAGCCGGTATTCATGATGCTGAGCCGGCAGTCGCGGCCCGGCCTTGAGGCCTTTCTTGCCGGCGGCGGGCGCAAGATTGATCTGTGGCTGGAACAGATACCCCATGCAAGAGTTGATTTTTCGGATCGTCAGGAGATGTTCGTCAACGTCAATACGCCCGAGGATCTTGAGGATATGGAAATGCGTATAGCCAACGATACGGACTCTTCTGGATAGTTATTTTTGCGGTACCCGGGCCGTTGCGGTTAAATTGCCCTTTGAGCCAGCAACGATCAGTCAGTCAATATGAGTTTTATCGCCGACGCAGAGCAACTTCGCAAGATTCCGCTGTTCGCGCAACTGGACGCGGGCAAGCTCAAGCGGCTGGCTTTCTCGAGCGAAGATTCTAGCTTCGATGCCGGTGACATTATTTTCACCATGAACTCAGGCTCAGACAGCGTCTACATCATCATGTCGGGAGAGGTGGGCGTTTTTGTCAACGAGGATGCGAGCGGTGATCCGCTGGCGGTGCTCTCTACCAGTGATGTCATCGGCGAGATGGGCGTGATCGGCAATCAGCCGCGCGTCGCGACGCTCCGGGCCGAAGGAGAAGTGCGCTGTCTGCGTATCCTGGCCGATGATTTCATGGACCTTCTCCGGGATAACCCTGAAGTTTCCTTAAGCGTGCTGCGCCAGATGGTCGACCGACTGACACGTACGACCCAGGCGCTAGAGGCGCTGAAGCGTGAGCATGCAGCAGCGCCTTCGCCGCAGGCATCCTGAACATCGTGAACGCAGACCGGTTTGGCGGGCTCTGGCGCCGCGTCGGAGGGGGCGGGGAGTTTGCAGGGGTTTTTGAGCAACTGAGCCAGTTCTACGGCGATGCATCGCGACACTATCACGATGGCGGCCATATCGCAGTCTGTCTTGCCGCCTACGATAACGCGGCGGCGGCGCTGGGCACCGATGATGCCGTGGAGATGGCGCTGTGGTTTCATGATGTCATCTTTGTGGCCGGGGCGCGGGATAACGAAGCGCAAAGTGCCGAGTGGTTTGTCAGCGAGGCATCGGGGTACCTGCCCGGCGCCTTCATTAGGGGTGTCAGGGCGCTGATTCTGGCGACCGATCATCGTGACCCGCCTCAGGACTTTCAGACGCAGTTTGTCGTGGATGTTGATCTGTGGGGTCTGGCGCAGCCCTGGGATGCTTTTTTTGCCGACACCCACGACCTTCGCCGCGAGGCAAGGCGCTCGACCGACGAAGCATTTGCCCGCGGGCAGGGCGGCTTTTTAAGGACACTGGCGAATCGCCAGAATATTTACTCGACGGCACATTTTCAGGCGCTTTTTGAAAAGGATGCACATCAGAATATCGAGCGGCTTCTGACGCTTTTTGAGTCAGGGATAGACTGGTCCCAAGCGTAGCGTTTTGGGTTCGACCAACGCGCACCGAGAGAACACAGGTGTTTAGACGAGGTTTTTATGTTCAATAAGTTGCTGATTGCCAACCGGGGCGAGATTGCCTGCCGGGTGATCCGGTCTGCCAAGTGTATGGGAATCAGGACGGTTGCGGTCTTCTCAGACGCGGACCGTGATGCACCGCACACGCTGATGGCCGATGAAACGGTACACATTGGCGCATCGCCGTCGGCCGAGAGCTATCTGGTGGTAGAGCGGATCATCGATGCCTGTCGCACGACCGGCGCTGACGCGGTCCACCCGGGGTACGGTTTTCTTTCAGAAAATCCTGCGCTGGTGGCAGGCCTCACCGATGCCGGCATCGCCTTTGTGGGCCCGCCGGCAAAGGCGATTGCACTTATGGGCGATAAGATTGCTTCCAAGGCCCTGGCCGAGAGCGCCGGCGTGCCGACCATTCCCGGGTTTAACGAGGTCCTCAAGGACGCCGAAGATGCCGTCAGCCGTGCCGGGCAGATCGGTTACCCCGTCATGCTCAAGGCAAGTGCAGGCGGGGGCGGCAAGGGCATGCGGATTGCCTTTGACGATGACGAGTGCCGCGAGGGTTTTGAACGGGCATCCAGCGAAGCACGCTCGAGTTTCTCTGATGACCGGGTATTTATCGAGAAATTTGTCAGCCAGCCGCGGCATATCGAAATCCAGGTGCTGGCAGACCATCACGGTAACCGCATCCACCTCAATGAGCGCGAGTGCTCCATTCAGCGCCGCCACCAGAAGGTCGTGGAAGAAGCCCCGTCTTCTTTTGTGGATGCGTCCCTTCGCGAACAAATGGGAGCGCAGGCGCTGGCGCTCGCCGAGGCGGTCGACTACACCTCCGCGGGTACGGTGGAGTTCATTGTCGATGAAGCGCGTAACTTCTATTTCCTGGAGATGAACACACGCCTGCAGGTCGAACACCCGGTCACTGAACTCATTACCGGGGTCGATCTTGTAGAGTGGATGCTGCGGATTGCCGCAGGAGAAAAACTGACGCTGACCCAGCAGGAGGTCGGCATCAGCGGCTGGGCGCTGGAGTCCCGGGTTTATGCGGAAGATCCCTACCGGGGATTTCTGCCGTCCTCCGGGCGCATCCTGCGTTTTCGCCCACCTGATGATGTGCAGGGCGTGCGGGTGGATACGGGAATCTGCGAAGGCGGTGAGGTCAGCCTTCACTATGATCCGATGGTCGCCAAACTGGTGACCCACGGTCCTGACCGGGACAGCGCAGCCAAGACCATGCTGCGCGCGCTCGACCGTTTCGAGATCAGGGGCATCCAGAGCAATATCCCGTTTCTTGCCGCCCTGGTGCAGCATCCCCGGTTTCTGTCGGGAGACATCACCACCGGTTTTATTGAAGAGGAGTTTCCCGAGGGGTTTGCGGGCAATGTGTTGTCTGAGACTGTGGTCCAGCGGATCGTGGCGCTGATCGCTGTCGTGCACCACAACTGGCATCTGCGTGAGGATATTTCTGCGGGGCCTGTGGCTTCGCCGGCGGTACGGCGATACATCCAGGTCGATACAGTCCAGCATGAAGTGACAGTGACCCTCGAAGCAAGCCGCTGGCGGGTGACCGTGGACGGACAGGCGATCTCACTTGAGATGGCGGGGGGTGCGTTTGACGCCGTCATCGATTTTTCGGCGGATGGCATCGCGTCGACGGCCCAGCTCAACCGCACCGGCTCGCGCTACGAGGTGTTTCACAGCGGCGCCAGCGTCGGGGCGCTGGTTCTCGAACCCTACAGCGCTGCCCTGTATCCCCTGATGCCCCGCCAGGTTGCGCCCGATCTTTCACATCTGGCGCTCTCACCCATGCCCGGTCTTCTGGTATCTGTGGCAGTAACCGAGGGTGATGTGGTCAAAGCCGGTGATGAAATCGCGGTGATCGAGGCGATGAAGATGGAAAACGTGATTCGGGCAGAGCGCGACGGTACGGTGTTGTGCCTGCATGCAAAGCCGGGTGAAGCGCTTGAAGTTGACCAGCAGGTCATAGAGTTTGTGCGGGAGACATCTGCGTGAACAGTACGGCCTCGCTGGCCGCCGCCATCGGCAATCAGGATCGCCGGGCGCTGGCACAGGCGATTACGCTGGTCGAGTCCGGATTGAAGGAGCATCAGGCACAGGCGCATGAACTGCTCTCAAAACTGCCGGCCTGTGGCCAGTCGAGCCTGCGGATCGGCATCACCGGGCCACCGGGGGCCGGCAAGTCCACCTTTATTGAATCTCTTGGCGGACACATGATAGACCGGGGGCATTCGCTGGCGGTACTGACCGTGGATCCGAGTTCCGTCATCAGCGGGGGATCGATACTGGGTGACAAAACCCGGATGCCGCAATTGTCGGCCAGCGACAAAGCCTTCATCCGTCCGTCGCCGTCATCCGGCATCGAAGGCGGGGTTGGGCGGTTCACCCGCGAGGCTATTGCGCTGTGTGAGGCCGGAGGATTTGACCGTGTCATCGTCGAAACCGTCGGTGTCGGCCAGTCCGAACTTCGGGCCGCACAGATGACTGACCTTTTTGTGCTGCTGCTGGTTCCCGGTTCCGGCGACCAGCTTCAGGGAATCAAGCGCGGTGTTATGGAGCTTGCCGATCTGATTCTGGTGAACAAGTCGGATGGCGATCTTGAGCAGGCCGCCAACCGCACGGTCTCGGAGTACGCCACCGCAACGGGTTTTCTGCAGGCCCGCACGCCCGGGTGGAAAGTGCCTGTGCTGGGGATGTCGGCCTTGGACAATGTCGGAGTTGAAGAGGCACTGGATCAGATGGAAGACTTTTTTGCGTATGTCAACGACGCAGCTGTGCTTGCCTCGCGCCGGGAAGTCCAGGCAAGCGATGCCATGATGCAGGCGCTGCATGAGGGGCTGCTGGAGCAGTTCCTCAAAAATCCAGACATCGCGAGCGAAGTAGAGCGGGTCCGGCTCGATGTGGTCAAAGGGCGCATGACGTCCGGGCTCGCTGCGCGTCAGCTCATCGATCAATTCACTGAAGACCGAGGGAATTCCTGATGATCGGACGACTGAACCATGTCGCTATTGTGGTTCCGGATCTGGACACGGCGGCAACGCTCTACCGGGATACGCTGGGGGCGAAGGTCTCGGCGCCGGCAGCCCTTCCGGATCATGGGGTAACCACCGTGTTTGTGGACCTCGACAACACGCGAATTGAACTGCTGCATCCGCTGGGGGGCGATTCGCCGATCGGCCAGTTTCTGGAGCGCCACCCGGACGGGGGGATGCACCACGTCTGTTATGAGGTTGACGATATTCTCGCAGCCCGTGACCAGCTCAAGGCGCAGGGCGCCCGGGTACTGGACAGCGGCGAGCCCCGCACCGGCGCGCACGGCAAACCCGTGCTTTTTCTGCATCCCAAAGATTTCTGCGGCACGCTGGTCGAACTCGAGCAGGTGTGATCTCGATCTACTGCCCCGCTGATGGGTGAAAAAGGTGAACACGCCGCGCAGGAAGCGGCGCCTTACTATCCCCGCATCGTCGAGGCGCTGATCCGCGCAATCTGGTTTCGTCCCAGAATACCGGCCGGTAAGGCGAGACGCTTGGGTCTCATCGAACGGATCTTCGGCCGACGCCGTATCCGGGTATTGACGCAGCCGGGCTTTGTTTTCGCCTGTGACCAAACGGACTGGCTGCAGCGGAATCTCCTGTGTAACCGGATTCACGAGCAGGAAGTCACGGATCACCTCGCGGCATCATTCGTAACTGACGATATTTTTTTTGATATCGGCGCCAACACGGGCTATTTCAGTTGTCTTGCACTTTCGTGTGGCCTCGCCGGGGTAACCGCATTTGAGCCGGATCCCGACACCTGCATTGTGATGGATGGCCAGCGGCGGCTGAATGGCTGGCCCGAGACGGCGCTCAGCATTGTCCCGATGGGGCTGTCTGATGAAAGCGGGCGACAGCAGTTGATCCGGGGCAGCGACTCGGGCGAAAGCGGTTTTGGCGAGTGGCCCCACCGGGAGCCTGTCGGCAAGATCGAGGTCGAGGTAATCACCCTGGATGAATATTGCCGGCAGGTTGGACACTTCCCGAGCGTAATGAAAATCGATGTGGAAGGCTGGGAGTATCAGGTTCTGCGTGGTGCGAAAGCCACGCTGCAGAGCCCGCGATTGCGTCTTATTGTGTTTGAAGCACGGTGTGATTCCAGCGGCGTGATCACTGACCAGAGACTGCCGGCGCTGCTCGGTGAATCAGGGTTTACGGTTTCCCATCTGCCGCGTCCCTCGGGTGTGATCAAGCCCACTGAGAACTACCTGGCGCTGCGGGGCGGCAACTAAGGTCCGGCGTTCTCGGCAAAATCCTCAAAGGCGTCAATCAGCGCACCCGGCTTTTGTACATGAAGCCAGTGTCCTGCATCCTGGATACAGAGCGCGAGCGCCATTGCCGCCTTGCCGCTCATACTGTGTCCGATCACGATCGGATCCTCCGGCACATGCCCTGAAATGAACCCGGCGAGAGCCTGGGCCGGGTACGACATATCATCGGTCCAGGGCGAATCCCCGTGATTGGGCAGGTCCAGAGAAAAGACCTGCCAACGGCTGGAAAGCGCATCTGCAATGCGGCGCCAGTTCACAGCCGAGCCGAACAGGCCATGCAGAATAACCACCGGCGGTCCCGAACCGGTCACAGTAAAGGAGAGCACAGGCGGCACAGCCAATCGGGTGCGTCGGCGTCAGCGTTTGCGCGGCAGGTAAAGATCCGTAATCGTTCCCTCAAAGGCTTCTGCGGCGAGTGCAATGGTTTCTGAGAGGGTGGGATGGGGATGCACGGTGAGTCCGACATCCTGGGCGACACAGTTCATTTCAATCGCAAGGCCAACCTCGGCAATCAGGTCTCCGGCATTGGGCCCGACGATGCCGCCGCCGATAATCTGCTGCGTTACCGGGTCAAAGAGCAGTTTGGTAAATCCTTCACTTCGCGCCAGGGCAAGAGCCCGGCCGCTTGCTGCCCAGGGGAATACGCCTTTCTGGAATTCGATACCCTGTTCCCCGGCCTCGGTTTCCGTTATGCCCACCCAGGCGACCTCGGGATCGGTGTAGGCCACCGAGGGAATGACCCGGGCTTCAAAACCGCTTTTGTGTCCCGCGGCGACCTCGGCAGCCGCCTTTCCTTCATGTGTGGCCTTGTGTGCGAGCATCGGTTGTCCGGCGATATCGCCGATGGCGAAGATGTGCGGCTGATTGGTCCGCTGCTGGGAATCCACCGCAATAAAACCCCGGTCGTCTACGGCGACGGCGGCCGCTTCAGCGTTGATATTACGGCCGTTGGGCGAGCGACCGACAGCGACCAGCACTGCATCATAAGACCCATCGGCAGGCGCCTTGTCACCCTCGAAACTGACCTTGAGTTCGTGCTGGCGTGCTTCAACGTTCGTGACCCGGGTGCCAAGATAAACACCATCGCACTGGGCGTTAAGACGCTTGGCAAGCGGCTTCACAAGATCGGCATCGGCTCCCGGCATCAGTTGCGGCACCATCTCCACGATACTGACTTTGCTGCCCATGGCCAGGTACACCGTTGCCATTTCAAGGCCGATGATGCCGCCGCCGATGACCAGCATACGGGGCGGAATGGCATTGAGCGAGAGCGCTCCGGTCGAGTCGAAGATGCGGGGATCCTCCGGCAGGCCGGGTAGTGTCACCGCCTGTGACCCGGCGGCAATGATGGCCTGGCGAAAGCGGACGCGCTCTTCGCCGCGGTCGGTAAGAACACTCAGCTCGTATGGCGATTCGAAGCGGCCGGTGCCTGTGATCACCTGTACCTTGCGTTTTTTCGCAAGACCGAAGAGCCCACTGGTCAGTTGGCTGACGACCTTGTCTTTCCAGCTGCCTAACTGTGCAAGGTCAATTTTGGGCTCCCCAAAATCGATGCCGTGGGCGCGCATCTCCCGGGTTTCTTCGATCACCCGTGCCGCATGCAGCAATGCTTTGGAAGGGATACAGCCCACATTCAGGCAGACGCCGCCGAGCGTTGGGTAACGTTCAATCAGGCAGACCTTGAGACCCAGGTCGGCTGCACGAAATGCCGCGGTATAACCGCCGGGCCCGGAGCCGAGTACCGCAAGGTCGAAGGCTTCACCCGCGGCTGTGTCCGCATCTGGCTGATCCTCGGGATCCGGCGCGGAAGGGGTCGCAGCCTTGACCGGCGCTGCGTCGGAAGACAACGCTGACGGCGCCGGGGGCTGGATCATGGCCTTGGCCACCGGGTCTCCCTCGGATACCTGCCCGCCTTGCGGTACCAGAACCTCCAGAATCTCTCCGGCCGCAGGGATGGTATTGAGTACGCCGTGGTCGGCCGGAACGGGATATGGGTGCCGCTGCGCCGGGCCTGGTCGATCAGGGTCTCGAGGAGAAAGTGAGCGCGTTCCTGGCCTTCACGCTCGATGACGGTGCTTAAGGCATCCTGCCATTCCTGGGTCTCGAGCGGGCCAAGATCCGTATCCGGAGTGGAATCGACCATGGGCATTCCTCGGAAAAGTGCGTTCGCAACGCGAAGCGCGGGCCGTTAACGGCACAAAGTGCCGGGCGGAACGACGACCACTGTTACTGAAAAGGCACCGTACCACAGGAGTGACTGAAACCCGTAGATTTTGGCAATATAGTCTGGCCAGGACCAATAAAACCCCGCAGTTTTTCGGTGTTCCTGAACCGCCACCGCTCAGGAGGCGATCCGCTGTTCCAGCAGATTTTTGAGGAACCGGCCGGTATACGAGTCAGCGTTACTGGCGAGGTCTTCAGGTGTGCCTGTGCCGATCAGATGTCCGCCGCGCTGGCCGCCCTCGGGTCCGAGGTCGATGATCCAGTCCGCGGTTTTGATCACATCGAGGTTGTGCTCGATCACGACCACCGTGTTGCCCTGATCGCGAAGGCGGTGCAGGACGACCAGAAGCTGGCGGATGTCATGAAAGTGAAGACCGGTTGTGGGTTCATCGAGGATATACAGCGTGCGTCCGGTCGAGCGTTTGGAAAGCTCTCTTGACAGTTTGGTGCGCTGTGCTTCTCCGCCGGAAAGGGTGGTCGCGCTTTGTCCCAGACGGATGTAGCCAAGCCCAACATCAAGCAGCGTGTCGAGTTTTCGTTTAATGACCGGAATCGCGTCGAAAAATTCGCCCGCCTCGGCGACGGTCATGTCGAGTACTTCGTGAATGGTGCAGCCCTTGTATCGGATATCAAGGGTTTCGCGGTTGTAGCGCTTGCCCTGGCAGTTGTCGCAGGGCACATAAATATCCGGCAGGAAGTGCATCTCGACCTTGATCAGTCCGTCGCCCTGACAGGCTTCGCACCGTCCTCCACGGACATTAAAAGAAAACCGCCCAACCTTGTATCCACGGGCGCGGGATTCGGGGGTGCCTGCAAAGAGTTCGCGAATCGGGGTAAAGAGCCCGGTGTAGGTGGCGGGGTTGGAGCGGGGTGTGCGGCCGATGGGGCTTTGATCGATGTCAATGACCTTGTCGAACTGTTCCAGGCCCTCGATCCTGTTGTGCGGCGCTGCCTGCTGCCGGCCGGAGTGCAGGTGCCGTGCCATGGCGGGGTAGAGCGTGTTGTTGATGAGCGTCGACTTGCCCGAGCCGGATACCCCGGTGACACAGGTCAGGAGACCCACCGGGAGCGATACATCGATTCCGTTCAGGTTATTGCCCCTTGCGCCCCGGATATTGAGTTGTCTCGCCGGATCGGCTTGAGTGCGCTGGCTCGGGACATCAATCGTCTGAATGCCGGTGAGATACTGACCGGTGACCGACTCGGGTGCCTTGAGGACCTGTTGTACGCTGCCTTCGGCCACGACGCGGCCTCCGTGAATACCCGCGCCCGGACCGAGGTCAACAATGTGATCGGCGCTACGGATGGCTTCTTCATCGTGTTCCACCACCACTACGGTATTGCCCAGGTCCCGCAGATGAAACAGGGTATCGAGCAGGCGTTGATTGTCCCGCTGGTGAAGCCCAATGGAGGGTTCATCGAGAATGTACATGACGCCCACCAGCCCGGAACCGATCTGGGAGGCTAGACGGATTCGTTGTGCTTCACCGCCAGACAGGGTCTCCGCCGTGCGGTCCAGCGTCAGGTACTCAAGACCGACGTTGACTAAAAAGCGCAGCCGTTCGCTGATCTCCCGGATGATGCGCGCGCCGATTTCGCCCTGGTGCCCGGGCAGGGAAAGGGTATCGAAAAACTCAAGAGAGGATTCGATCGGCATCGCGGTCAGCTGATGAACCGGACAGTTGCCGACGAACACATGGCGTGCGGATGTCTTGAGCCTGCTGCCTTGGCAGCTTGCACAGGGATGGGTATTGAGATAGCGTGCCAGTTCCTCGCGGATCGTATTGGATTCGGACTCGCGGTAGCGCCGCTCCATGTTCGGGATAACCCCTTCGAAACTGTGTGTCCGCCGTCGGGGACGCCGGCCGTGCGCGCGCAGGTAGCTGAAGTTGATTTTCTCCTTGCCGCTGCCGTACAGGATGATTTCGCGAATCTTTTTCGGCAGACGGCGAAACGGCTTTTCAATATCGAAGCCGTAATGTTCAGCCAGGCAGTTCAGCATCTGGAAATAAAAGGCATTGCGCCGGTCCCAGCCGGAAATCGCACCGGCCGCAAGACTCAAGGTCTCATCATGAATGACCCGGTCGGGGTCAAAAAACTGGCGGGCCCCAAGGCCGTCGCATTCCGGACAGGCGCCGGCCGGGTTGTTAAATGAAAAGAGCCGGGGCTCGAGTTCGGTGAGGTTGTATCCGCAGTGAGGACAGGAATAACGGGCAGAAAACAGCATTTCCGGGATTTCGGCTTGACCTTCACCGGGTAGCGCCTGTACCAGCGCAAGGCCATCGGCGACAGCGAGCGCGGTTTCGAATGACTCGGCAAGGCGCTGCGCAATATCCGGCTTGATCACGACGCGATCGACGACCACGTCAATGCTGTGCTTGCGTTTGCGGTCGAGCACAGGAGGACTGTCCAGTTCGTGTACGACCCCGTCGATCCGGGCGCGGACAAAACCCTGACCCAGCAGGTTTTTCAGAAGCTGCTGGTACTCACCCTTGCGGTCCTGAACAACCGGAGCCAGCAGCAGAATCCGGGCACCTTCGTCGAGCGTCATCACCCGGTCGACCATTTCACTCACCGTACTCGCGGCCAGGGTGACGCCATGATCCGGGCAGCGGGGTTCGCCGACCCGTGCGTACAAAAGGCGCAGATAGTCATAGATCTCGGTCACGGTGCCGACCGTGGAGCGGGGGTTATGGGATGCCGCCTTTTGTTCGATGCTGATGGCCGGCGACAGACCTTCGATAAGATCCACATCCGGTTTTTCCATCAGCGAGAGGAATTGCCGGGCGTAGGCCGAAAGTGACTCGACGTAGCGGCGCTGACCTTCGGCATAAATGGTGTCAAAGGCCAGCGATGATTTTCCGGATCCCGACAGGCCGGTGATGACGATCAGCCTGTCGCGGGGCAGGTCGATGTCGACGCTCTGCAGATTGTGGGTCCGGGCTCCGCGGATCTTGATCTTGCGCATGGGTGCTGGGTTGCGGAAAAGCAAACTGTTAATATTACGTCCCTTGTGTCCCTGGGTTCAAAGTCTTTTCACGTCTCGCTGGGTAAGGGTCTGTGCCGTAACGCGCGCCAGACAGCCACAACCGGGTCGGGGTGCCGGATCGCTATTCTGGATAGACGCTGTTGACGTTACGCACTGAAAGGTTTCCGATGAATACCTCCGAGCGGCGGTCGGTGGCCGCGCTCGCCGGGGTCTTCAGTCTGCGCATGTTCGGGCTGTTCCTGGTGCTGCCGGTGATGGCCCTCTATGCCGCCCAGTTCGACGGGGCAACCCCATTCATGATCGGGCTCGCCGTCGGTATCTACGGGTTGACCCAGGCACTGTTCCAGATCGGTTTTGGGGCCCTGTCGGACCGTTTTGGGCGAAAGCCGCTGATTATTCTGGGGCTTTTGGTGTTTGCGCTTGGCAGCATGGTTGCAGCGGTTTCCGACACCCTGACGGGCGTCATCATCGGCAGGGCACTGCAGGGCAGCGGCGCGATCGCGGCCGTGGTGCTTGCGCTGGTGGCAGATCTGACCCGTGAACAGCAGCGGGTCAAGGCAATGGCAGTGATCGGAATCAGCATCGGTGCGTCATTTTTGCTGGCACTCATGGCGGGGCCGGTGCTGGACCGTTGGGTGGGCCTCAGCGGTCTCTTCTGGTTGACCGCCGCACTGGCGCTTGGCTGTATCGCGGTGATTGCCTGGTGGGTGCCAACGCCGCAGCACGCCGCCCGGGATCCGGGTTCAAGGGCCAGTCGCGTTTATTTTCGGGAGGTGCTTGCCAACGGACATTTGTTGCGCCTCGATCTTGGCATCTTCATCCTGCATATGGTGCTGACGGCCGCCTTTGTGGTGATCCCCTTTACCCTTGTGGACACGCTCGACCTCAAGCGCGATGCCCACTGGCAGGTCTATGTCCCGGTGCTGATCGGTTCTGCCCTGCTGATGGCGCCCCTGCTGATTGTGGGGATGCGCCGCGAGGACACGTTCCGGGTTTTCCGGATTGCGATTGCCATTGTGCTGGCCGCTCAGCTGATGTTGCTGGTGGGTACTGATCAGGCGATACCGCTTGTGGCGGGTCTTTTGTCCTTTTTTGTCGGCTTCAACCTGCTGGAGGCGATGCTGCCCTCATTAATGACCCGCCTGGCACCGGGCTACGCCAAGGGTACGGCGATCGGGGTCTACAACACTTTCGAGTTTGCCGGCGTCTTCGCGGGCGGCGCCTTGGGGGGCATTCTGCTGGGAATGTTCGATGGATCAGCTGTCTTCGCATTTTCTGCCCTGGCAACCTTCGTCTGGCTGATATTGGCGTTCACGGGCACCACGCCTGAACTTCGAAACAGCGTCACTTTGCGACTCGATAGTGAGGCTGATCTCGATCTTGAGTCTCTTGAACTTCAGCTCGGTGCGCTGCGCGGGGTGGATCATGTGACGGTACTTCCGCGGGAGGGCATTGCCTATATCCGCGTCGATGAAAGTTGCTTCGATCTGCACCAGGCGCACACCGTGCCCGGCGTACTGCCGCTCCCGCAGTAGCAGCGCGGGCTAATCAGGTCGATTGCGGTGCCGGCGTGCGCTCAGGACAGCACGCGGGAGATACCGGCGAATAAATCAATCAGTTTGACATCGAGGGACTCATCCACCGGTTCGGCCTGGGAAGAGAGTTTGACGATAATGACCTGCGTTTTGGGATCAATATAGAGCCACTGGCCGTGAATCCCGATTGCGAGTACCGCGGGGGATGCAGTATCGGTCAGATACCACTGATTCCGGTAGACCCCCTGGGGCAAGAGTTTCGCAAACTCACCCGCCCGCCAGGCGCCTTGATGGCCGCGCGTCAGGGTATCTTCGATCCAATCGGCGGGAATTACGGGATGACCCTCGCCCGAGGCCGCCTTCGCGATAGCACTGCCCAGCAGGGCAAGATCCAAGGGATGCACGCAGAGTCCCCCAGCCGAACGGGCGGCCCCCTTGCCGTCGACGGTTACATAGGCATTGTGCGCACACCCGAGCGGTTGCCACAGATATTTCGATACGAGGTCCGCATAGCGCGCGTTGGTAGCGTGCTCGAGGATCAGGCCGAGAAGATCCGAGTTGGGAGAAAGGTAGCGAAAGATCTGCCCGTGAGCCTTACCCGTTCCTTTAAGGGACATTAAAAATGCAGCAAGCCCTTCAGGTTCGGCGGTCGATACTGATGGCGGGTTCCATCCGGTGGCTGCCCGGTAGCGGGCGAAGGATCCCGACTGATCGAGGTAATCCTCGACAAAGTCGATTTCGGCCTGCATATCAAGAATCTGCTGAACCGTGCAGGTGCCATATCCGCTGTCTTTGGCTTCAG
The DNA here is from genome assembly GCA_002327725.1 of Proteobacteria bacterium UBA2133. Taxonomy (GTDB): domain Bacteria; phylum Pseudomonadota; class Gammaproteobacteria; order Arenicellales; family UBA868; genus UBA868. The sequence goes on along the minus strand of DCXP01000018.1, from coordinate 17,518 downwards.
GAAGGTAGTCGGCGACTTGCGCCTTTGGGTCCAAAAGCCCCACGGACTGGAGAATCCCGGCGAGCAAACCGGTGACCGATTTACTGACTGAAAAAAGAATGTGCGGCTGGCGGCCCGGGTAATGATCGGCATGCCACTCATAAACAATCTCGTTTTGTCTGACGACAATGAAAGCATCTGTATCACAGGCTTCAAGCGTTGCCGCGAGGTCAGCCTCTTTCAACTCACCGGAGAGCCACCCGGTATCAATGAGGTTACGGAAAAACGTCGGAGGTTCATGCGTGCTTTCGACCTCGGCAGTTGGGATGAACTCGCGTACATGATGAAAGGAAAAGCGGTTGTACGGGCTTTGCCGCCAGTTGGCGAGCGATATCTCTTCGCGCCAAGCCGGCGGGCCCGCTTCAGTCACTGCCGATATCCGGCCTGAGACCTTCAGCCGCGAACCATTTGGGTGCCGCGGATTCGTATGCCATGCCGGCCTGAAAGACATCCTTATCGGTATAGGTACGGCCGACAATCTGAATACTGGTCGGAACGCCGTTACCGGCACGTCCCGTCGGCACCGTCAGGACCGGGCAGCGACTTAAGGAATTAAAGGGCGTTGTCATCACCCAGCCTAGTGCAGGGTTTACCTTCTTACCGTTAATCGTGATCGTGTCCCTTGAGTGGTCGAAGTCAGCCGGCACCGCGGGAAGTGCGTTGGTGGGGCAGATAAGCACCTGGTACTTCTCCAGTAGGGGTCCGACAGTTGCATACATCTCGTTAACGACTTCCAGGGTGTGCAGAAATTCCGCCGCCGTTGATTTCTGCGCCTCCTCGGCCCACTGTCGCACATAGTTTGTCATCTTGTCAGCATGGTCCTTGAGGTAAGTCGCCATATAAGCGCCGAAAATATGGGACAGGTATGCGAGACCCGCATCGAGCGCACGGTGGTCCCAGCCAATGTCAACTTCTTCTACCGTTGCGCCGAGGTCCCGGAAAACATCCAGGGCATTCAGTGTGTTCTTTTGTACGTCGGGGTCAACCTCAAAGAAACCGAGGTCCATCGAAAAAGCAATCTTCCAGTCCTTGATCGGCGGGTACTGCGCGGGCAGGCGCAGTTTGGGCCGAAGGCTCACCACATCCTTGGGGTGGGGCCCGCACATGACGTTCTGCAGCAGGATTGCGTCACCGACATTTCGTGCCAGGGGGCCCGTGTGGCAGTAAAAATCCAGATTAAAGGGCGGGTCGTCGGAATTGCGGCCGTACGGGGGTTTGTAGCCGACCAGTCCACAGGTACCCGCGGGAATCCGGATGGAACCGCCGATATCAGAACCTGTCGCAATCGCACTGGTGCCGGCCGCAAGCGAGGCAGCGGTGCCGCCGGAAGACCCACCCGGCGTGAACTCCGGATTCCAGGGGTTCCGGGTGACTCCCCATAACCGGGAGTTTGTATATCCTGCGGACGAGAACTCTGGTGTTGCGGTTCGGGCATGGACAATGCCGCCGGCGCGCATTATCCGCTCGTTGCCGACCGACGTTTCGGTCGCGACAAAGTCTTTCATAATGAGCGAGCCACTCGATGTCGGCTTACCCTTGATGAAACTCTCGTCCTTGATGCCGATCGGCAGGCCTTCAAGCGCCCTTGTGCGTTTGCCTGAGGCGTATTTCGCTTCTGCCTTTTTTGCATTTGCCATCGCTTCTTCGAAGTGACGATAGGTAAAAGCATTGATGACGGGCTCGACCTCTTCGGCCCGGTGGATCAGCGCTTCCAGCAGTTCAACAGGGGACAGGGTTTTTTCTTTGAACCGGGTAATCGCCTCGGTCGCGGGCAGGTAACAAAGTTCAAGATCGCTCATATTATTGATTCACCAGAAAGTCAGTGATGGCATCGAATGCCCGCAGATCATTAAACTTGCGCTCATCAGAGAGAAACTCGGGCCAACTCGAAAGGCGGGCGATAGTCAGGTTGTTATCCATGTCAACGTAGATGATCTGTCCAAAGACACCTCTTGCCATCAGAACTTGCCGCTCGATGTCCCTGATCCAGAACTGGTTGCGGTAGGCCCCATTGTCCAGATCCATATTGTTGTCATCGCTGAACAGCGATGGATCGGCGTCAAAGGTATCCAGCAGCCATTCTCGCGGCACGATCTGCCGGTCGTTACCGACACCCCCGTTGCAGAGCATCTCGCCAAAACGGGCATAGTCGCGCAGCGTGGCATTGAAACCGCCATCGGCCAGCGGGTAGCCCGCCGCATCCACGGTGAAGCAGGCGCTCTCCTCTACACCCAGCGGCTGCCAGAGCTCCCGGCTGATAAGCTCCGCAAGGCGGGTCTGTGTCATCCGTTCCATGCAGTGCGCCAGTACATCGGTTTCAATCGAGCGGTACTCAAAGATCGCGCCGTGTTCGCGAACGGTCTCCTTGAGACTCAGAATCTGGTCCCACATACACTGAAAGTACGGGATGTCGGGCTTGGCCGTCCGCCAGCCCGAGGCGACATCGGTTGCCGCAATGTCCGAGTCCAGTGCTTCATAGTCCTCGACATAACGTACCCCAGACGTCATATCCAGAGCGTGACGCAGTTTGGCATTTTTCCAGCCAGTCTGTTCCAACTCCGGAAGGTAAGTACTGATGCACTCTTCCGGGTCGAGCAGACCCCGCGCAACCAGGATCCCTGCGACTGCCGAGGTTACGGATTTGGCCATCGACTGGGACAGGTGCAGCGTGCGCCCGGTCATCTGGTTGAAGTAGCGCTCATAGCGAATCTCGCCATGATGGATGACCAGAATGCCGTCGGCAAAGTTCTGCAAAAGCCAGTCGATTACGCTGGTGAACTGACCCGAGTGGCTGGTAAAGGTTACAGAATCAAGATCGGTCGGATTTTCCTGAAACTGCCAGATGGGACCGTCGCCACGCCAGACTTCCGTGGTCGGCAGAATCTCCCGGATGTGCTGAAACGACCAGCGATTCCAGGGGGCCCGATCCCATTCGTCACGGGGAATCCGATGCTCTTTGGCGATGGGTCGCCCCGGAGTGCGCGTCAGTTTCATGTTTATTGCAATCGAAAAACCACCATTCCGGATAAGTCAAAAAACGCCCGGCATCGGCTTTAAAGCCGATGCCGGGAAGATTGGCTTCTGCGTACTTACTTCAGCAGGTTATTCCAGATCTTGGTGTACATCGCGGTGACGTCCTGTGGGCAGGGAGGTACAAACTGCGGTGTACCGGCGCCTTCGTAACCGATGATTTCAGGCGCCTTGCTCATTTCCGGGTCCATATACTCGTCGCTACCCTCAATGGCATTGGCGTATCGTGCGAAGTTGGAAATCATCGCTGCGTTCTCCGGGTGCATGATGAAGTTAAGGAAAGTTTTCGCCTCTTCAACATTGCGTGCATCCTTTAACAGCACCACGTTGTCGGCCCAGGCAATCAAACCTTCTTTGGGCATGACATAGCGGATCTCCGGGTTCTGTAGCCGCGCACGCATGGAAGCCCCATTCCAGTTATGAGAGGCATAGACGTCTTCAGACGTGAGTTTCTCAATTACGCCGTAGTCAATACTTGCCCAATCCTCTTTCGCGTCAGTTAACAGCCCATTAAGTTTTTTGAGGTCCTCTTTGTTGCCGTTACAGGTCGGTAGCCCCAGATAAAAGAGCCCGGCGTTAATCACGTCGCCCATCTCACTGACCATATTGATTTTGCCCTTCAGCACTTCGGGGGGATCAAAAACCAGCGCCCAGGAGTTTGCTTTGGGCCCGTCGTAATATTTGGTATTCAGGCTGATGCCTGTCGTGCCCCACTGCCAGGGTGCGCCATACTCACGGCCCTTGTCGAAATACACGTCAACATGATCAGCCTGCACATACTTGAAATTCGGCATCTGGTTGACACCGGCGGGCACGATAAGCCCTTCCTCTTTCATGATCTGAACCATGTAATCTGAGGGTACCGCCAGATCATAGCCATGGCCTCCCGCTTTGATCTTGGCCAGCAGAGTTTCGTTTGAATCATAGCCATCCAGGTTGACGGTAATACCGGTTTCCTGAGTGAATTTCTCCAGCAACTCAGGGTTGGTGTAGTTGCCCCAGTTATAGAAATTCAACTCTCCCCCGGCATTTGCCGTACCGGCACCCAGGATGCCGGCCAACAGCAGGGATAAGGTACTTTTAATCTTCATGAGTATTTCCTCCTTTGGTGGTTTAAGAATAATGATCGTGTCTTATCTTTTGCGTGTAGTCATTACGAACACCATCCATACAACGAAAAATGTAATGACCAAAAGAACCGTTGATACGGCATTAATCTGCGGAGTGAGGCCGCGACGCAATTGCCCAATCATCCATACGGGAAGTGTCGTTTCGCCCGGTCCCGCCACCAGCATGCTGATGATCACATCATCAAACGATATCACGAAGGACAGCATCGCGCCGGCAATGATTCCAGGGATCATCATTGGCAATGTAACACGCCTGAAAACCTTCCAGGGTGAGGCATAGAGGTCGGCAGCCGCTTGTTCCATCGTCAGGTCCATGTCCTGCAAACGGGCGCGGATAGGCATATAGGCGAACGGTATGCAGAAGACGATGTGGGCGAGCAATAGATAACCAAAGCCATAGACGTTAGTAGCCTGCTTGATGGCACCAAAAAACGCCAAAAGTGCAACTGCCGTAACGATTTCAGGGATCATCAGCGGCTGGTTGATGACGCCGTAAACGACACTCTGGCCTGGAAAAGGCTTTCGCCGAGTGGTTGCGAGCCCCGCCATGGTTGCGCAGGTCGTGGCTACCAGCGTAGCAAAAAAGGCGAGTTTCAAAGATAACCATGTTGCATTTTGGACAAAGGTGTTTTGGGCAGCCTCTTCGTACCAGTTAAGACCAAAGTGCGAGAAGACCGTAATGGATCGTTCTGCGTTAAAGGAGAAGAAGATGACGAGAATCAACGGCAGGTACAGCGCGACCAGGCAGAAGGCCGCCAGGGGCGTAAATCCAGGCAGGTACCGCACATCGAAACTCCGCCGGCCGCGGGTCAACAGCAACTCAGCCATGGGCGGACTTCCCGGATTCGTTCCTGACATAGACGATCAGCGCGATCATCACCATAGCCATCAGGAACAGGGCGAGTGCCGAACCAAGGGGCCAGTCCCGCGAGGTCCCGAACTGGTTCGATATCAGATTTCCCAGCATAAGACTTTTGCCGCCGCCGAGGAGTTTTGGTGTCACATAGGCGCCGATCGAAGGTATGAAAACCAGGATTGAGCCCGCAACAATTCCAGGCTTCACCAGCGGGATGATGACTTTCTGCAGCACCTTCCAGCGGCTCGCATAAAGATCGTATGCCGCTTCGATCAGCCTGAAATCCAGCTTCTCCATACTGGCATAAAGGGGCATAACCATCAGCGGCAGATAGGCATAGACCAAGCCGATCCAGACTGCCGTGGGCGTAAACATGATACTCAGCGGCTTATCAATCACACCAAGGTAGAGAAGCACATGATTCACGAAGCCCTGCTCCCTGATAAACATCATGATCGCGAAGGTTCTGACCAGAAGATTGCTCCAGAACGGCAGGGAGATCATGAAAAGCCAGAAGTTACGCTGCCTTAGTGGCCGGGTTGCGATGAAGTAGGCAGTGGGAAATCCAACGATCAGGGTCAGGACGGTGGTTCCGAGCGCCAGACCGATGGACCTTGAAAAAATTGAGATATGGGCGTAATTCAGTCCAAGGGTTTCCTCGAAAAGGTCTTCTTCCAGTATGAGGAAAACCCAAGCACGCAAGGTGGGCTCAAAAGAGACCCCCGCGTACGGGCCGGGAGACATAAACGAATAAAACAGAATAATGCTCAGGGGAAGGACCCCGGCAAGACCGATAATGACCATTGCAGGACTGACCAGAAGCCAGCGGGTTTTGAGCTCGCGTTTTTCTGCCGCGATCGCTGCCTTGGCCCCGATACCAATCGGTGTTGAAGCTCTCAAGGGGGATTGCCCGATCTCAGCCACAGTCAGTTAGCCAGTACCTGAATACTGTCCTCGTTAATGGTGACGCCAACTTGGGTACCAGAACTGATCTTGCCTCGGTCACCCCGTTGATTCTGCTGCCGAATGACAAATTCCTCACCACCGTCGAGGGTCAGGTAATAGTGTGTGTCGGTTCCGAAATACACCGCATCATTGACGACCCCCTGTAGGTGCCCAGCGCTCCTGTCAGCAGTTAAACGGGCGTGTTCGGGCCGGACAATGACGGTGATGGATCCGCTCGTGACATCAGTAGACGGCAAAGTGGCGTCAAGTTCCGTGCCATTGGCAAACCTTACTTTCGCGGTGGAGCCATTACGGGATAACAATTGCACCTCGAGGAAATTCGATTCACCGATGAAATCGGCGACGAAGCGGTTATTGGGCCGGTTGTAGATATCCTGTGGCGATCCGATCTGATGGATTTCACCATCACGCATGACAGCTACCCGGTCCGACATGGTTAGCGCCTCTTCCTGATCGTGGGTGACAAAAATAAAAGTAATCCCGGTTTCGTGCTGCAGCCTTTTGAGTTCGAGCTGCATTTCTTTTCGAAGTTTCAGGTCGAGCGCTGAAAGCGGTTCATCGAGGAGCAACACCTTGGGCCTTGGTGCAAGCGCGCGTGCTAGTGCAACGCGCTGTTGCTGCCCACCCGAGATCTGATCTACCCGCCGGTCCTTGAGGTTTTCCATCTTGACGAGGCTCAGCATTGCGCCGACGGTGTCCGCCACCTCGTCTTTCGGCCGGCCCTGCATTTCGAGACCAAAGCCGATGTTCTGCGCAACGGTCATATGCGGAAAGAGCGCATAGTTCTGGAAGACTGTGTTAACCGGCCTTTGAAACGGCGGCAGGGCGCTGATGTCCTCACCTTCGAGCAGGATTGCACCATCGGTTGGGTGCTCGAACCCCGCAATCAACCGCAACAGGGTGGTTTTGCCGCAGCCTGACGGCCCAAGCAGGGTGAAGAATTCGTTCTGGGCTATTGAGACAGAAACATGATCCAGCGCCCAAACTTCCTGATCCGTCGACGTCCCGAAAATTTTCGAGACATCACGGGCTTCGATCGCGACGCCATCGCCCACATTTATCCTCCGGTTCCGGTGGCAGGCACTATTCGGCCGAGCGGCCTTGACCTGCTTTTTATAGCAGTCGGTTATAGCCAATAGGCAAATCAGAGTCAATTCGTTCCGGGGCACCGATACATGGGCAGATGATTGGTCGGCTGGGAAGTCGGGAAAATCGAAGTACCGGCTCATCAGTAAACGAGGGTAGACTCTTTGTGATGATTTGATAGGATTTAAGGATCAACAGACTCTGGGTTTTCGGATCAGGCAGGTAACAACATGGCAAGAGGCATCAACAAGGCGATCGTGGTAGGCAATCTCGGACGGGATCCTGAAGTACGGTATTCCGCCAACGGTAACGCCATCGCGAACGTGACCATCGCCACCACAGACAGTTGGAAAGACCGCCAGTCGGGTGAGCGCCAGGAGAAGACCGAGTGGCACAGGGTGGTGTTCTTCGGACGCCTTGCAGAGATCGCGGGCGAGTACCTCAAGAAAGGCTCACAGGTTTATATCGAAGGACGTCTGCAGACCCGCAAGTGGGAAGACCGCGACGGAAACGAGCGCTACACCACGGAGATTGTCGCCACCGATATGCAGATGCTGGGAGGCCGTGGCGGAGGGGGTGATACCCAGAGCGGCTCAGCGTCAGACTTTGCAGAGGCCGATGCAGGTGGTGGGTCCTCCGCGGACTTTGACGACGATATTCCGTTCTAGCGGTTCATCGTCCGGGCTTTGGCTGGTCCTGTCCTGAATCAGGCTGGCAGTATGGACGAGCCTGACGGCGCCGGCACATCCGTCAGTCAGCGGGATCGCGGTAGTGGACCTCGCTGGCCAGCATGTAGCCGGCACCGCGAACCGTCTTAATCAACTGCTTGCCATCGCCGTGACCCGTCAGGAGGTGGCGTCGCAGGTGGCCGATACGCACATCGATAGTACGATCGAAGGGCATGGTGGATCGGCCCCGCGTCACCTGTAGCAGAAAGTCTCGGTTCAGCACCTTATTGGCGTTTTCCACCAGCACTCTTAGCAGGTCAAATTCTGCGGTAGACAGCGGGATCTTCCTCTCATCTGCACCGCGAAGTTCGCGCTGGCTGATATCGAGTTCCCAGCCGGAAAAACACAGCACACCCCGACTGGCGGTACCGGTGGTTCTTCCCTCTTCAGCCCGGCGCAGCAGAGCTTGTACCCGGGCCAGCAGTTCACGCAGGTCAAAAGGCTTGGTCAGGTAATCATCCGCGCCGCTTTCAAGGCCTGTCACTCGGTCGGCTACCTCTTTTTTCGAGGTCAGCATGATGATCGGGATTCGGCTCGTGCTGCGCAACTGTCGGGTCAGTGAGACACCGTCGTCGCCAGGCAGGCGGATATCCATGATCACCAGATCGGGCAGCCGTTTGCTGAGGACGTCCTGCATTTCGGCCCCGTCACCGGCACCGATGACAGCAAACCCCTCGCGGTCCAGATAGCGTTGTACCAGGTTGCGAATCTCCCGTTCATCGTCAACGATGAGGATGAGTTTCCGCCTGGGATGGGGAGTGCTCAAGTTCGATCGCTCTGGTGACTTTCTGTACCGGATAGATTCAGGGCTTTGTGCACGGCATTGCCCAGTTGCCGGGCCGAAAAAGGTTTCGCCAGTGTTGTCGTTGGAAAATGCCCGCTGCGGCTATTGATCATGTCGCTGCTTTGGCCGGAGATGCATAGTGTCTGAATGTGAGGATGGGTCTTTTTCAGTTGGCGACAGAGGCTCTCGCCATCGATACCTCCGGGCATCAGCAGGTCGGTCAGCAGCAGATCGAGATCCCGGTGCCGTTCTGCGAGTTCTTGCGCCTGCTGGCCGCCGGATGCATCGAGCGTCTGATATCCCAGATCATCAAGTACCCGGCAGATGAACCCACGGACATTCTGATCGTTTTCCACCACCAGTATTCGCTCCCCATGGCCCATCGGAGCGTCTTGGGACTTGTCCTGAAGCGGTTCACCTTCGTTACCGGTGGCACGGGGCAGGTAAAACTCTACCCGGGTGCCGACACCGCTCCTGCTGGTGATATGCACCTGCCCGCCGGATTGACGGACAAAGCCGTATACGGTGCTCAGCCCCAGGCCCGTTCCGGTTCCCACACCCTTGGTGGTAAAGAAGGGTTCAAAAGCGCGCTCGATAACAGCAGCTGACATGCCTTCACCGTTATCCTCAATGCTGTACATCACGAAGTCGCCGGGACCCAGGGCGATACGTTCATCATACTGCTTTAAAGAAACATTGGCGGCGCTGATAGTGAGCTGACCGCCCTGCGGCATCGCATCCCGCGCGTTCAGGGCCAGATTGACGATGGCGTTTTCCAGTCTCACCGGATCAGCCCGTGTAGACCAGGTGTTCCTCCCCGGGGTGATTTCCACCTCGATCGTTTCGCTGAGGGTGCGCTTGAGCATGGCATCGAGATCAGCAAATAGCCGGGTCGGACGCACGGCGGCCGGACTAAGAGTCTGGTGGCTGGAGAAGTCCAGTAACTGTCGTGTCAGTTCGGCCCCACGCCGTGACGCGCTTGCCGCGGCCCGCAGCGATTCCCGCGTCGCGGTATTCGGCTGGGGGGAGTCACCGATCAGGTCCAGGTTGCCCTGGATGATCGTCAGTAAATTATTAAAGTCATGCGCGATGCCGCTGGTCAACTGGCCGAGGGCATTGAGTTTTTGTGACTCCAGCAGCGCCGCCTGGGCGTTCTTGTGTTGGGCGATCTCTTCGCGCAAGGCGGCGTTGGCTTGATGCAGTTCAGTGGTGCGTTCGGTGACCCGCTGCTCGAGCAGGTCGTGACTGTTCCGCAGCGCTTGTTCTGCGCGCTTGCGGTCAGTGATGTCGGTGTAGATGGTTACGAATCCGCCACTCTGCAGTGGAGTACCGCGAATTTCCAGCACCTGGCCGCTCGGCCGGGTGCGTTCGAAATGGTGTGGTACAAACTGGCGGGCGAGTGCCATGCGCTCTTGCACTTGCTGATCCGGGTCCCCGGGCCCGTAATCCCCGCGCCGGGCGTTATACGCAAAAAGGGTCTCCAGGGGTGTGCCAATCCGGGCGAATTCTTCAGGGAATTCAAGCATCTGGGTAAAGTACCGGTTCCAACTGATCAACTGCAGCGACTGATCAAAGACCGAGACACCCTGGTCAAGGTGATCCAAGGCATCCAAGGTGAGGATGGCCCTGGTCAGCAGGCTGTCGCGGTCTGATCCCATGATGTTTGGCCGGCTCCCGTGAGCCTGACAGGAGCGCAAGATTACCTAAGAGTCGGCTTTGCGGGGAGCTTGGGCGGAGAGATTTTACCGTTCGGTTACAAAGAGGGTGTTTCAGGTCAGCATTTTTTGATCTATTTGGCCTAAACTATCAGCGTTTTGGCCGGGTTGAGAAGCTGTTGCACGCTTCCCGCCCCGACAGACGAGCCCACCGCTTGCGGCCCCAGGAGTCGTGACCCGGAATTGGGCCGAAAAGGATTGAGGATTCAAGAAAGATATGGCCGATTCTTCTGAATCGCGGGCACAGACGTTTCCCCAGCTTTTGCGGCAGCGACTGCAGCACGATGCCGAGCGGCCGGCAATGCGTGAAAAGGCCTACGGCATCTGGCAGACCTGGACGCTGGCGCAGCTCTGCGAAGAAGCCTTTGCCTTGGCCGCCGGGTTGTCAGACCTCGGCTTTGTCCGCAATGACACCCTCGTGATCATCGGTGACAACCGCCCGCCCCTGTATGGCGCCATGATTGCAGCGCAGTCACTTGGCGGCGTTCCCGTGCCGGCCTACCAGGACTCGGTAGCACAGGAAATTGAATATGTCGTCGACCATGCCGAGGCGCGTTTTATTGTCGCCGAAAACCAGGAGCAGGTAGACAAGGCTCTGGAGATCCGTGAGCAATGTCCAAGGGTGGAGCGCATCATCTATTGTGATCCCAAGGGACTTCGCAACTACGATCCGCAGGTCGTCATCGACATTGCGACGTTGATGGCGCGCGGCCGTGAGGTCCTGAAGACCGACCCCGAGAGAGTCAACTCAGAGATCGAAAAGGGCGCACCGTCCGATACCGCGATCATCCTCTACACCTCGGGCACGACCGGGCGGCCAAAGGGTGTGGTGCTGTCTCATGAGAATCTGTTGGTCACGGCCCGCAACATCAACGCCTTTGACCGGATCACCGCTGATGAAGAAGTGCTCGCCTATCTGCCGATGGCATGGGTTGGGGACAATACGTTCTCTTTTGCCATGGGCCTGGTTGCCGGGTTTTGTGTCAACTGTCCGGAGAGTGCGAGTACTGTCGCCCAGGATCTGCGCGAGATCGGGCCGACCTTTTATTTCGCCCCCCCGAGAATCTTTGAGAGCGTGCTGACCAGCGTGATCATCCGGATGAAAGACGCAGGCCGGCTCAAACGATGGTTGTTCGAGCACTTCATGGCGGTGGCCAAAAAGACCGGTGTCGCCCTGATGGACGGGCGCCCGGTAGCGTTTTGGGACCGCCTCCATTACGGCCTCGGAGAGCTACTCGTTTATGGGCCTCTTAAGAATACGCTGGGATTCAGTCGCGTGCGGGTGGCTTATACGGCAGGCGAGGCCATCGGGCCGGAAATTTTCGAGTTTTACCGTTCTCTCGGCATCAATCTCAAGCAGTTGTACGGGCAGACCGAGGCCACCGTCTTTATCACCATGCAGCCCGATGGTGTGGTGCGCTCCGAAAGTGTCGGCACGCCGCCGCCCGGAGTTGAGGTGCGGATCGAGGACAACGGCGAAGTCGTTTATCGAGGTCCCGGGGTGTTTCAGGAGTACTTCAAGAATCCTGAAGCCACCGCCGAGACCAAAACCCAGGACAACTGGGTTCACACGGGCGACGCCGGATACTTCGATGACGAAGGCCATCTCCGGATCATCGACCGTGCCAAGGACGTCGGCAAAATGAACGACAACAGTATGTTCGCGCCGAAGTTTCTGGAGAACAAACTGAAGTTTTTCCCTGAAATCAAAGAGGTTGTCACCTTTGGCGATCAGCGCGATTTCGTGACGGCCTTCATTAACATTGATCTCGACGCCGTGGGTAACTGGGCCGAGCGCAACAATGTGACCTACGCCAGTTACCAGGAGCTTGCCGCACACCCGAAGGTGTATGCGCTGGTACAGGAGTGCATTGAACAGGTGAACCAGAGCCTGGCGCAGGATTCTCATCTGTCCTCTTCGCAGATCCGGCGCTTTCTGATCCTGCACAAAGAGCTTGATCCTGATGACGGCGAACTCACCCGGACCCGCAAGGTGCGCCGCCGGATTATCAATGAGCGCTACGGCGATCTCATCGACGCGCTGTTTGACGGGCGCGAACACTGCTTTGTCAGCACCGAGGTCATGTTTGAAGATGGTCGGCAGGGTCGGATTGAGGCCGATCTCGAAATCTGTGATGCGGCCGTATCGCCGGAACGCACGCGTGCAGCAGCCTAAGGACTTGTGAACCCGCCATTGCCATCATACCAGTCGCAATCCATCATGTATCAAGTCGCCCCAAGTTAGCCGATCATCATGGCAACCGAACATCAAAGCGAAACCCTGCTTAAAGTCGATGCAATATCGCTGTCGTTTGGCGGTGTTCATGCCCTGGTTGATGTCAGTTTCGATATTCAGAAGGGCGAAATATTCTCAATCATCGGCCCTAACGGTGCCGGTAAGAGTTCCATGCTCAATGTGATCAACGGCGTGTATCAGCCGACACAAGGCACGATTACCTACAAAGGCGAAGTGCGACAAGGCATGCGTCCCCATGAGGCGGCAGTACAGGGAATTGCTCGAACCTTTCAGAACGTCGCCTTGTTCAAAGGTATGAATACCATAGATAACCTTATGACTGGGCGGAATCTGAAGATGAAATCCAACCTGCTCATGCAGGGTTTCTATTGGGGACCGGCGCAGAACGAAGAAATTGTTCACCGTCAAGCAGTAGAGAACATTATCGATTTTCTGGAGATCCAGTCGATCCGCAAGACGCCTGTAGGCCGACTGCCTTATGGTCTGCAGAAACGGGTTGAGCTCGGTCGCGCGCTCGCGGCAGAGCCCACGCTGCTACTGCTGGACGAACCGATGGCGGGCATGAACCTTGAAGAGAAAGAAAATACGTGTCGTTTTATTCTGGATGTCAACGAAGAGCTAGGCACCACCATCGTGCTCATTGAGCATGATATGAGCGTGGTGATGGATATCTCCGATCGGGTGATTGTGCTTGACTACGGACGTAAGATCTCTGAAGGGGCGCCCGATACAGTGCGCAATGATCAGAAGGTCATTGATGCATATCTGGGGGTAGCCCACTAGGGCCTATTCGAATTAACCTGACATGCAAGTTGAGGGGTGATTAACATGCCGGTGGAGTTGGCGTTTGCTATCGAAGTTCTGATTGCTGGTCTGCTCTCAGGCGTGATGTACTCACTTGTGGCGCTTGGTTTTGTTCTGATCTTTAAAGCATCAGGCGTTTTTAATTTCGCCCAGGGCGCGATGGTGTTGTTTGCCGCACTTACTTTTGTCCGGATTCTGGAGATGGGTGTTAATTTCTGGCTTGCCATCGCAATTGCACTAGCCGTGATGATACTCCTCGCCGTTATTATTGAGCGGGTCATGCTTCGTCCATTGGTGGCCCAACCGGTGATCATTTTGTTCATGGCGACCATCGGGCTTAACTATTTCCTCGAAGGTTTAGCGCAGGGAATCTGGGATTCTCAGGTCCATGGTCTAGATATCGGCATACCAGACGTTCCCTGGATGTCGATTCTGGAGTCGACGAATATCTTAATTAGTTTGTTTGATGTCTGGACGGCGGTTATTTGTGGAGTACTGGTACTTTTTCTTGCATTTTTCTTTCAAAAGGGGCGAATCGGTAGAGCGCTTCGTGCTGTGGCAGACGACAACCAGGCAGCCATGTCGGTCGGAATACCGCTGCAGTTGATCTGGGCCATTGTCTGGGCCGCTGCAGGCATGGTAGCGCTGGTGGCAGGCGCGATCTGGGGTCAACGATTAGGTGTGCAGTTCAGCATTTCCCTGGTCGCTCTCAAGGCGTTACCGGTATTGATACTCGGCGGCTTTAATTCAATTGCCGGCGCCATTATCGGCGGCCTGATTATTGGGGCCAGCGAAAAACTGGCTGAAGTCTACCTCGGCCCAATCATTGGTGGTGGAATTGAGTCATGGGCGGCCTACTTTATTGCAATGCTGTTCCTGATTGTCAGGCCACAGGGCCTTTTCGGCGAAAAGATCATAGAGAGAGTCTGAAAACCATGCTTTATCGAGAAACTGGGCAGTTCAAGACCTCTTATAAGAAGGATATGGCGATTTTCCCGATTCGCCAGGATCGCTGGGCTCTGATTGCGACGCTGATTTTTGTGGTTGTCGGCGTACCTCTGCTAGCAACTGAGCATGTGATAGCCGGCTACCTGATTCCACTTCTAATCTGGGCTATCGCAGCTATTGGTCTTAATATACTGACCGGTTACACCGGCCAGCTGTCATTGGGGCATGGGGCGTTTATGGCGGTAGGTGCATATTCTGCCTATAACCTGGCTGCGCGCGTTCCTGAAATACCGATCATACTGGTGTTTCTGCTGGCAGGTCTGATCGCCGCTATTTTTGGTGTTCTTGTCGGTAGTCCCAGCTTGCGAATCAAAGGTTTCTATCTCGCGGTGGCAACGCTAGCGGCCCAGTTCTTTGTTGAATGGGTTTTTGCGACTTTTCCGTGGTTTGTCGGGGGCGCTGCCAGCATGGTAATTGATACGCCGAAGATGACTATCTTCGGTTATCAGATAACGACTACCTTGGATAATTACTATCTGGTTCTAGGGTTCGTGGTGGTTGGAACTCTTTATGCAAAGAATCTGGTGCGCAGTGAAATCGGACGTGCCTGGATGGCGATCCGCGACATGGATGTTGCTGCCGAAGTGATCGGAATTCGGCCCCTCTACACCAAGTTATCTGCCTTTGCGGTCAGTTCTTTTTATGGCGGAGTTGCTGGTGCTCTGTACGCGTTCTGTTATGTCAAATCTGTCGATTTCACAGCATTTGACTTGTTTGTATCGCTCAAAGTCCTTTTCATGATTATCATCGGTGGCATGGGGAGCATTCTGGGCTGTTTCCTGGGCGCTGCTTTTATTGTGGTCCTGCCGATCATACTCAATGAAATCGCACATCTATTTGCCGGACAAATCCCGTCGGCGATGCTGAGCAATATTGAACATATGATTTTTGGTGGATTAATTATTTTCTTCCTGATCGTTGAACCCCATGGTCTTGCGAGACTGTGGATGACGGCGAAGGAGAAGCTCCGGCTCTGGCCGTTTCCGCATTAGGCGTGGTGACCCGGATTTTTGGTAAAGTGGTTTGTGTGAAAACGTGGTAATGTTTAAACCCTCTGGCAAATATTGATTTGCAGGAGTGGAAATCCCAAGGAGGCAAAAGATGAAGATAAAGAAGTTGGTTGTTACAGTCTTTTCCGGACTGGTACTGAGTGCATTGTCCGTTGCACCGGTTATGGCTGCTGAAGAATCCGATCCGACTAAGGAGCAGTTCATTCCGGTGCTGACTTATAAGACCGGGCCCTTCGCAGCTGGCGGCAGTGGCTTTGCTGGCGGAATGGAGGACTATTTCACTCTGTTGAACAACCGCGATGGCGGGATCAATGGCATCAAACTGGTCTGGGAAGAGTGTGATTACGGTTACAACACCGAGCGCGGCGTAGAGTGCTACGAGCGTCTTAAAGGCAAAGGCCTGAAGGGCGCGCCGGCGTTTCAACCGCTGTCAACCGGTGTGACTTATGCCCTGCTGGAACGGGCTGCTGCCGACAAGATCACCCTGATCTTTCTCGGTTACGGCCGTACCGACGCCACCGATGGCCGAGTGTTCCCCTGGGGATTCCCGGCAATCACCAACTACTGGAACCAGAGCACGACGAAAGTCCAGTTTATTGCCCAGCGTGAAGGCGGTCTTGACAAACTTAAGGGTATGAAGATCGTCAATCTGCATCTGAAGCACCCCTACGGAATTGAGACCATTCCGGTGTGGAATGCGATGGCCGAGAAATTTGGATTTGAAGTCACTCATATCCCAGTGCCGTGGCCAGGTATCGATCAGAAATCGCTGTGGTTGCAGATTCGAAAGATTCAGCCGGACTACGTGATTAACCGCAACTGGGGTATCTCCTGTACAGTGCCGTTGCGTGAAGCTGCCCGCATTGGTTTTCCACGGGATCACATCATCGGTGTCTGGTGGTGTGGGGCTGAGGAAGACGCCATTCCGGCAGGTGCTGCAGCGGAGGGATATATCGCAGCCACCTTTCATGCCGTGGGAACTGATTTCCCCGTCGTCAATGACATTTTTGAATATGTCTATGGCGTCATGAAAGGTAACATTGCATCGTCACGTGTGGGCAGTGTGTATCACCTTCGTGGCGTATCTGCGGCTATTGTTACGACGGAAGTGATTCGTAAGGCCCAGGAGAAGTACGGTGTGGGGCCAATCAGTGGTGAGGAATTCCGCTGGGCGATGGAGAACCTCGATCTCACGGCAGAAAGGATCGCTGAACTGGGCGCGACTGGTGTGTTGCCGCCATTCAAGATTACTTGTGCCGATCACGAGGGTGGTGGCTCAGCACGTTTCCAGCAATGGGACGGAAATGCCTGGCACTTTATTACCGATTGGGTTGAGCCGATGAAGGATATTACCCGACCGATGATCGAGGCCTCTGCCGCTGCCTACGCAAAAGAGAAGGGTATTACCCCGCGTTCCGGTATGTCGATGGGTTCTGATTGCGGTTGATGGACTAACATCTCATGGAAGCGGCCTTGAAAGACAAAGCAGCAACGCTGCTTAGCGTCAATAATATCGAGGTCGTATACGACCATGTGATATTGGTTCTAAAAGGAGTATCCCTGGAGGTACCCGAGAAGGGCATCGTTGCCCTTCTCGGGGCCAACGGGGCAGGTAAGACAACCACACTTAAGTCCATCTCCAACCTGTTGGTGGCCGAACGTGGCGATATCACCAAGGGTACTATTGAGTATCAGGGAGAGTCCATTCAAGGGCTTTCTGCCAACCAGCTGGTTAAACGCGGCGTAATCCAGGTCATGGAAGGACGCCGTTGTTTTGAGCACCTGACTGTAGAAGAGAACCTGTTGACCGGGGCTTTTACCCGCTCGGATGGCGCCTCTGCCATCCGTCAGGATCTGGATCTGGTCTACAGTTATTTCCCGCGGCTCAAAGAGCGCCGCAACAGCACCTCAGGCTACACCTCTGGCGGAGAGCAGCAGATGACCGCACTCGGTCGCGGCTTGATGGCAAAGCCTAAAATGATTCTGCTCGATGAGCCTTCCATGGGTTTGGCGCCGACCCTCGTCGAGGAGATCTTTGAGATCATGCAGCAACTGAATCAGAATGAGCAGGTGACATTTCTACTTGCAGAACAAAATACCAACAT
>DCXP01000043.1 GCA_002327725.1 Proteobacteria bacterium UBA2133 | reverse complement strand
GAGTTCGGCCCGGCGGCCTTCATTACCCGGGCGCGCAAAGAAGGCGCGCGCGACTTTGGCGCCTGCATGAGTCCGACCACGGCCTTTCAGGTCCTGCAGGGGATGGAGACCCTGCCGCTTCGGATGCAGCGCCACATCTCCAATACCCGGGCGGTTGTTGAATTTCTTGCCGCGCACGATGCCGTGGAATGGGTGGGTTACCCGGAGCGTGAAGAGCATCCTGACCACGCGCTGGCGAAAAAACTGCTGCCCAAAGGATGCGGTGCAGTTTTCAGTTTCGGTATCAAAGGGGGGCGTGAAGCAGGGCAGCGCTTTATCAGCCGCGTCGAATTGTTCTCGCATCTTGCGAATGTCGGGGACGCCAAGTCGCTGGTTATTCACCCCGCGAGCACCACGCACCATCGTATGGATGCCGAGGCCCTCGCCGCAGCCGGCATCTCTGAGGGCCTGATCCGACTGTCCGTGGGTCTTGAAGATCCCGAAGATCTCACTGAAGACCTTGAGCGGGCGCTGCGCGCGTCCCAGAAAGGTTAACCGGGATGGAACTCAGCACCTCCCAGGGGACGCTTTTCGCCTACACCGGCGCACGCGGTCACAAGGACGGACAGCAGGCGGTCGTCTTCATCCACGGTACCGGAATGGATCACACGGTATGGGTCCTGCCCTCGAGGTACTTCGCGAGGCATGCCTACAATGTCATGGCTCCCGATCTGCCGGCGCATGGACGCTCCCAGGGTCAGCCAGCGCCGACGATCGATGCCATGGCGGACGCGGTCCTTGAGGCCATGGCCGCGGCCGGCATCGAAAGCGCAGCGCTCGTGGGTCACTCCATGGGATCATTGGTGGCGTTGAGTGCGGCGGCACGCTACCCTGATCATGCACGTTCACTCGCCCTGATCGGCTCCACGGCGCCCATGGGCGTTCATCCTGACATGCTGCAGTACGCCTCTGACAATGACCACGGCGTCATCGATATGCTGACCTACTGGGGTTACAGCAAGGCCGCGCAGTTGGGTGGTAATGAAAATCCCGGGATGTGGATGACAGGCGGCACCTTGCGTCTGCTGGAACGTGCGGCCGACGACATCATCCATGTCGATCTCGACGCCTGTCAGACCTACGACCAGGGGCTGGCGCACGCCGAGTCTTTAAACTGCCCGACGCTCTTTATCCTCGGTGAGCGCGACATCATGACTCCCGTGCGTTCCGCACAGAAACTGATCGCTGCGGTAGCGGATGCCCGGGTCTGCGTTCTTGAGGGCTCAGGCCACTCGCTGATGATGGAGCGACCCAACGAGGTGCTCGATGCGCTGATCAGCATCGTATAAACCCCCGATTTTTCTGGAGTCACAGAATATGAGCGCTTTTCTGATTGCCGATGTCAACCCCGCCGATATGCAGGCCTACCGCGACAGCGGCTACCTTGAGGCGGTACCGAAGATCGCCGCGAACTACGGCGGCGTCTACCGCGCCAGGGGCGGAAAATCTGAAGTGCTCGAAGGCGGCTGGCAGCCCAAACGACTGGTGGTGATTGAGTTCCCCAGTTGGGAACAGCTGCAGGCGTTTTACCATTGCGAGGCGTATGCGCCCTATCGCGGCATCCGTCAGAGCCTCACTGAATCCCACATCGTCGCCCTTGCGGGGATCGAATCTGCTACGGTGTAACCTGGCCGGAACCTTTCGGCCGGGACCCGCGTTAATGGCTTACTGGCCGATCTGGGCCTCAAGGTGTGAGAAAACAGCCGGCGGCACATGGGTTTCCTCGCTGGATTCGGGAACCGTCCACACCAACTGCAGGGCGGAAGTTCCTTTTTTCTGGTAGTAGTTGATCCATAGCTCGTACCAGCCCGGCGCCTCAATGACCACCGGGATCGGCGCTGACCAGCGGTTCGGATGAATCTCCGGATCCACCCAGATCTGGCGGCCTCCAATCTTGGCCCTGACGCCATCGTTTGACTCGATCCGAAACACATAGGTCCCGGCCTTTTCAAAGCGGATCAGGCCCCGGATATGTGCGGCGACCAGCATCGCCTGGGTTGAGGTCAGCACATTGCCGTCGATCGTGCGGTGCGCGATATTCTCAAGCGGCTCACCGATCACGGGATTGCGCAAGACTTCGATATCGTCAACGTGAACCTGCCGACCATAGGAGTAGGTCACGGCGAGACCCGGGTGCAACTCGGCTGCTTCGGGCTGAGGCGTCCACAGCGTTGCCCCGGTCACCGCGTCCACTGGCGCGAGTGCCCAAGCAGGGCCTTCAGCCAAAGCTGTCATCACCGCCGGCATGAGCATCCACCAGCGTGTGCGCCGCCAGGCCATTTCAAATATTCTGTTCATGACCTGCACGCTTCCCATGGCGTTCTCCTCTCGTTGCTCGCCGCTGCTTCTTCAATCCCGCAGGACCGCAAGATGGCCGCGAAACCTCGATTCTAGCGCCTTGCAGCGGTGCTCCTTTCATCGGTACGGTCAAAAAAAGCCCCGCCGATGGGCGGGGCTTTTGATTGGCTCTTAGGCAAAAGCCGGGCGCTGTTACATCATGCCGCCCATGCCGCCCATGCCGCCCATATCACCACCTGGCATCGGAGCCGCCGGCGTGTCATCCGGCATTTCGGCCACCATCGCCTCGGTCGTGACCATCAGGCTGGCAATCGATGCAGCATGCTGCAGCGCAACGCGGGTGACCTTGGTCGGATCGAGAATACCCATGTTGATCATGTCGCCATATTCACCGGAACTGGCGTTGTAGCCATAGTTGCCCTCCTGGCCGAGGACGTCATTCAGAACGACTGAACCTTCCTCACCGGCATTGGCAACGATCTGGCGCAGCGGCTCTTCAATGGCCCGCTGTACGATCTTGATACCTTGATCCTGATCATGGTTCGCGCCTTTCACCTCGCCCACCGAAGCGATGCAGCGCACCAGGGCAACACCGCCCCCGGGCACCACGCCTTCTTCCACCGCTGCGCGGGTCGCATGCAGTGCGTCTTCGACACGGGCCTTCTTCTCCTTCATCTCGACTTCGGTTGCCGCACCGACTTTGATCACGGCGACACCGCCGGCCAGTTTGGCTACGCGCTCCTGCATCTTTTCCTTGTCGTAGTCAGAGGTGGCTTCCTCGATCTGCACACGGACCTGATTGACGCGCGCTTCGATGTCGCTGGCAGAACCCGCACCGTCGATCACGGTGGTGTTTTCCTTGCTCACCTGCACGCGCTTGGCGGAACCGAGGTCCTCAAGGGTGGCGCCTTCGAGACTCATGCCGACTTCTTCGGAGATCACCTGGCCACCGGTCAGGATCGCGAGGTCCTGCAGCATGGCTTTACGGCGGTCACCGAATCCCGGGGCTTTCACTGCACAGACCTTGACGATACCGCGGATGTTGTTGACCACCAGGGTGGCCAGCGCTTCGCCCTCGATGTCCTCGGCGATCACCAGCAGCGGGCGTCCCGCTTTGGCAGTGGCTTCCAGCACCGGCAGCATGTCGCGGATGTTCGAGATCTTCTTGTCGTGGATCATGATCAGCGGGTTCTCCAGATCCGTCTGCATAGCATCCTGGTCGTTGATGAAATAGGGCGACAGGTAGCCGCGGTCAAACTGCATGCCCTCAACGACATCCAGTTCGTTTTCGAGGCTCTTGCCTTCCTCAACCGTGATCACGCCTTCTTTGCCGACCTTTTCCATGGATTCGGCAATGATTCCGCCGACAGATTCGTCGGCGTTGGCCGATACGGTGCCTACCTGGGCGATTTCCTTGTGATCCGAGCAGGGCTTGGAGATCTCGGCCAACTGGTCAACGGCAGCGATCACCGCCTTATCGATACCCCGCTTGAGATCCATCGGGTTCATGCCGGCGGCAACAGACTTCAGACCCTCGCGCAGCATGGCCTGGGCCAGCACCGTTGCGGTGGTGGTTCCGTCACCGGCCACATCAGAGGTCTTGGAAGCAACTTCCTTGACCATCTGGGCACCCATGTTTTCGAATTTATCCTTGAGTTCGATCTCTTTGGCGACAGAGACGCCGTCCTTGGTAACGGTCGGCGCACCGAAAGACTTATCGAGCACCACGTTACGGCCTTTGGGGCCCAACGTGACCTTAACGGCATCTGAAAGCACATTGACACCGCGCAGTTTCGCCGCGCGGGCGGACTCGCCGAATTTGACTTCTTTAGCTGACATTATTTCGTTCCTTTAAAAAAATAAATTTTTGCGTGTTGATTGGGTCGGAGCGTTCGCTGACCTCAACCCTCAATGACGCCCATGATGTCGTCTTCACGCATCACCAGGACGTCCTCGCCTTCTACCTTGACCTCGGTGCCGGAATACTTGCCGAACAGCACTTTGTCTCCGACGTTGACGTCGGGGGTCATACGTTCACCATTGTCCTGACGCTTGCCGTTGCCCACAGCCAGCACTTCACCCGTCATGGGTTTTTCGGTAGCAGTGTCAGGAATGACGATTCCGCCGGCGCTGGTGCGTTCTTCGTCGAGGCGTCGCACCACAATACGGTCGTGCAGCGGTCGAATATTCATCTACTTTATCTCCTAAAGTTTTGAGTAATGGAGGGAAATTATGAGACCAACGGGCGTTAGCACTCACCTTATTTGAGTGCTAATAATAGGACTTATATGGGGAAAGTCAAGGGTCGCCCTGCAAATCAGTCGTCTATCCGCCGAAATTCCCCTTCGACAACATCCGCCCTATCCCCGTTTGCGGGGCGCCCGGCAGGGGCGATCACCCTGCTTGCCAGCCAGCGTCTGATCAGCATCCGGCGCAGTCGCGGCGTCAGGCAGATGAACCCCACGAGGTCCGTGAAGAACCCCGGCGTCAGCAATAAGGCCCCGGCGACCAGTAACACCAGCCCTTCCATGATGGTCAGCGCAGGCAGTTCTCCGGCCTCGGTGGCGGCGCGAAAACGCGCCAGTGCAACGAGCCCCTGGCGGCGGACGAGCGCGGC
This sequence comes from Proteobacteria bacterium UBA2133, assembly GCA_002327725.1. Classification (GTDB taxonomy): domain Bacteria; phylum Pseudomonadota; class Gammaproteobacteria; order Arenicellales; family UBA868; genus UBA868. The sequence continues at coordinate 15,545 of DCXP01000043.1, read as the reverse complement.
GCCCAAGGCAGCCGTGCCGACGACCGCCGCGACGGTCCACGCCGCCCCGATCAGGCTCCCTATCTCGATCAGGAGATAGATTTCCAGCAGCGGGACCAGCAAGAATGTCAGAAATAACAGGGGCATGGCAGGGTGGGCCGGTGTGTTCGCCGGACGGGTGCGCATTCTACCGAAGCCTTAGGACCCGTGCGAAAACCTCCGCCGATGGGTTTTCGGCCTTTGCCCCGCTTGAACGTGCGAAAATCGTGCGCTGGCGGTAGGCCGTATTAGACCCCTGAGCCGTTATTCTTCCCGACAGACTCCTCATGAAGCGCATACCCTGTCTACCGTACGCTAACGCACTTCGCCTTCGATCGGCGCCAGCATGGGCTAAAGCGCTGTCTGCCCTGCTGCTCTCGGTCACAACGCTGCCACTGGGTGCCCAGGACAGTGACGACCTGTTGGAGCCCGAGCGTGCATTTGCCTTCTCGACCGAGGTGGTCTCGCCCGAGGAGGTCGCAGTCACCTGGGACATCGCGCCGGGGTACTACATGTATCTCGACAAGTTTCGCTTCGACGCCGATCCCGCCGGCGCGGCGATAGCGCAAGTGAATTACCCGCCCGCTAAACCGAAGCACGACGAGTTTTTCGGTGATATACAGATCCTTGAGCATTCTGCGCGTATCACGCTCGCGCTTGAGCGCAGCGCTTCGGATTCGGGAGCACTGCTGCTGAGCGCCCGGGGTCAGGGCTGCAACGAACCCGTCGGCGTGTGCTACCCGCCCATTACCCACACGGTCACTCTGGCGCTTGCCGAGACCCGCCCGCCCGCGAGCAGCACCGTCAACAGTGTCGCCGACCTGCAGCAGCTCCTCGGGGTGACGGCCAGCGGGCCCGAATTTCTGGATGTTGACGAAGCCTTCGACCTCAGGATCAGCGCCGACGGGCGTGACATGCTGCGGGCGCAGTTTACCGTCGCCCCCGGTTACTACCTGTACCGGGACAAAGTGAACTTCGTCGCGGTTTCAGGAGCTGTCCTTTCCGAGCATGCCCTCCCCGAGGGGAAACGCGAGCAGGATCCTTATTTTGGCGAGGTCGACATCTACCCGACCGACTTTGCCGCGCAGCTGCCGATCATCCCTGAACCGTCTGCCGATGAGGTCACCCTGATCGCAAGTTTCCAGGGCTGCGCCGAGCAGGGTATCTGTTATCCGCCGGTCAACAAGACCGTGGCCATTGCGTTACCCCGGTTGATCAGTGAAGCGGCCGCAAGCGAAGCCGCGGTTGCCGACACCGCTTTGCAAACGGCCGTGGCTGAAGCGGGCCAAACCATCTCAACGGGTGCGCTCCTCGGTTACCTCGGTGCCGCATTCGGCACCGGGCTGCTGCTCAGTTTCACCCCCTGCGTTCTGCCGCTCATCCCCATCCTGCTGGGGACGATTGTCGGCCAGTCGGGTACCGGCCGGGGCCGGGCTATGGGACTCTCGGTCGTCTATGTGCTGGGGACGGTCGCTACCTACGCGGTGATCGGCGCCGTCGCCGGGGCAACCGGAGAGCAGCTGCAGGCCTACTTCCAGAATATCTGGGCGATTGGTGCGATTGCCCTGGTCCTCGGACTGATGGCGCTGTCGATGTTCGGGTTTTACGAGATTCAGATGCCCTCGGCATTGCAATCGCGGCTGACAAGGCGAAGCCGGGGCCTCGGGGGTTCGGCGGGGATAGTCTTCATCCTCGGCGCTGCGTCCGCGCTGATTGTGGGCGCCTGTGTATCGCCCCTGCTGATATCCGTTCTCAGTATCGCGATCCTCAACGCGGACCTGTGGATCGGCGCGGCGCTGATGTCGGCGATGGCGCTCGGAATGGGCGTGATTCTGATCGTCGCGGGGGCGGGGGCGACCTGGCTGATTCCCCGCAGCGGGCCCTGGATGGAGCGGGTCAAACAGGCTTTCGGCGTCATGCTGCTGGGGGCCGCGATCTACCTGCTGGGGGCCATACCGGCCGTGCCAGTGCTTTTGCTGTGGGCGGCCCTTTTCATCATCACCGGTGTTTTTCTTAGCGCGGGTCGAAGTCTTGCCTCCGGCGCTTCGGGCTGGACCGTGTTTTTCAAGGGGCTGGGTACCGTCCTGCTGGTCTGGGGGGTCCTTGCGATGATCGGCGGTTTCAGCGGCAGCCGCAGCATCATGGCACCGGTTTCGCTGAGCGGTTTCATCGGCGCCACCGGCGAGACGAGCGAAGCAGAGGTCGCGCACTTTGAACGGGTTGATTCGCTATTGGCGCTGGACCAGGCACTTGGGCAGGCAACCGCTTCCGGGGAGAAGGTGGTACTCGACTTTTATGCAGACTGGTGCAGCGACTGCGTACGGATGGAGAACACAACCTTTCAGGACCCTGCGGTAACGGCAGCGCTCGAGGGCTACCGTCTGCTGCAGGTGGATGTCACGGATCCGGATGGCCCCGGAGGTACTGCCATCAAAAAGCGCTATGGCGTCTTCGGTCCTCCTGCCATGCTGTTTTTCAATGCCAAGGGCCGGGAGTACCGGGCACAGCGGCGCTACGGCTTTATCGGTGCTGATGCCCTGGTCGAACTTCTGAACTCCCTGGAATAATCCTCATGGCGCCGCCACGGATGCTGCCGGCCTGGATCATCGGCGGCGTTGTCGCAGCGGTCATCGGCTTCTTTGCGGCGGGGCTCTTTGTCTCCAAGACTGACCCCGTGCCGCAAACATTAAAGACGCTGGCGCCTTTTTCCCTTCCCACAAGCAGCGGTGGTACCTTTTCGTCAGAGCAGCTTGCCGGGCGTACTGTCCTGATCAATTTCTGGGCCACCTGGTGCGAGCCCTGCCGAAAAGAGATTCCGCTGCTGATGGCGGCTCAGTCCCTCAACCGGGGGTCTCTCGCGGTGGTGGGAATTGCGGTTGACGAGCTGGATCCGGTCCGCCGTTTTGAGGATGAGGTCGGCCTTGACTACACCTCGCTGGTCGGCAAAACCGAGGCGCTCGCCCTGATGCAACGCTATGGGAACCCGGGACAACTGCCTTTCACACTGGTTTTCGATCGGCAAGGGCGGCTGCGCTACACAAAGACCGGCGAGGTTCGGAGCCAGGACCTCGACCGCTGGCTTGCTGATCTTCTGTAACCAGGACGTAACGGGGTAGGGATAAACCGCGGTCTTTCCAGGAAAACCGGATAACTTCACCGAAAACCGGTATAAATGTCTTAATCTGGACATAAAATCGTTAAACTGCGAGAATATCTGCGAAATCTGGAACATGTCCCATGCCCGATATTCTGCTGCTGCACGGCCCCAACCTGAACCTGCTCGGTACCCGGGAACCGGGTATCTACGGCGCCTGTACCCTCGAAGAAATCAACCACTCGGCGCTGAGCCGGTGCACTGCCGTCGGCGCCCGGCTTGAGACGCTCCAGTCAAACAGCGAGAGCGAACTTATCAGCCGTGTGCAACTTTCTGGCACCGACGGCACCCGGTTCATCGTCATCAACCCGGCGGCCTTCACCCATACCAGTGTCGCATTGCGGGACGCCCTCGCTGCGGTCGGACTTCCGTTCATAGAGGTCCATCTTTCCAATGTGCATGCTCGGGAACCCTTCCGGCGGCAGTCGTTCTTCTCCGACCTTGCGCAGGCCGTCGTCTGCGGCCTCGGACCAAGGGGCTATGAGACTGCTGTCGATGTTGCGCTGGAGCAGATCGGTTTTCGCGGCGCCCCTGCCTGAGATCACGCACCATGGATATTCGCAAAATCAAGAAACTGATCGAAATGCTCGAGGAGTCGCAGTTGAGCGAGATCGAGATTACCGAGGGTGAGGAATCTATCCGCTTGAGTCGAAGTTCGGCAACACCCGGCGCGCCGGTGCTTGCAGCGGGCCTCGCCGTGCCGGACGCACCGGCCGAGGTTACACCAGCCTACATCCCGGAGCAGGAGACTCCCGTCGCAGCCACACTGACCTCTGAGCCTGCCGACACAGCAGGCGCTGTGTGTTCACCGATGGTCGGCACTTTTTACGCCTCGCCCAATCCTGACTCGAAACCTTATGTTGAGATCGGCAGCCGGGTCAGTGTCGGCGATACCCTGTGCATGATTGAAGCGATGAAGATCTTCAATCATGTCGATGCCGAGACCAGCGGGGTTGTCCAAAAGATCCTGAAAAACAGCGGCGATCCGGTGGAATACGGAGAAACGCTGTTTGTCATTGAGGAAGACGGCGGCTGACTCGCTCCCGATGATCGACAAACTCGTGATTGCCAACCGCGGCGAAGTCGCGCTGCGGATCCTGAGAGCCTGTGGGGAACTGGGCATCCGCACGGTGGCTTTGCATTCCGAAGCAGATGCCGATACCAAGTATGTGCGCCTGGCGTCAGAATCCGTCTGTATTGGACCGCCTGCGGCTGCCGGCAGCTATCTCAATATCCCTGCCGTCATTGCCGCCGCAGAGGTCACGGACGCGACGGCGATTCACCCCGGCTACGGTTTCCTTGCTGAAAATGCGGACTTTGCAGAACACGTAGAGCAAAGCGGCTTCATTTTCGTTGGCCCGGCCCCTGAGACGATCCGCCTCATGGGTGACAAGATTTCCGCGATCGACGCCATGCTTAAGGCTGGTGTGCCCTGTGTGCCCGGCTCCAACGGCCCGCTGCCGGACGATGCCGACGAGATCATGCGCATGGCCTCGGATATCGGCTATCCCATCATCATCAAGGCTACCGCGGGCGGGGGTGGCAAAGGCATGCGGGTTGTGCACACCGAAGCCGCACTGCTCAATGCCTGGCAATTGACCCGCAGCGAAGCCCAGGCGGCTTTTGGCGACGATACGGTATACATGGAGCGGTACCTGGAAAAACCGCGCCACGTTGAGTTTCAGGTGCTCGCCGACACACAGGGAGAAGTAGTTATTCTCGGTGACCGTGACTGCTCCATGCAGCGCCGCCACCAGAAAGTCCTGGAAGAGGCGCCGGCGCCCGGAATCACTGACGACATGCGCACCGAAATGGGTGAGCGCTGCGCCAATGCCTGTCGCCAGATCGGCTACCGGGGTGCCGGAACCTTTGAATTCCTGTACAAACACGGTGAATTCTTTTTTATCGAGATGAACACCCGTCTCCAGGTCGAACACCCCATTACCGAGGCGATTACCGGCATTGATATTGTCCGCGAACAGATCAAGATCGCTGCCGGCGAACCCTTAAGCGTGACCCAAAAAGACATCCGCCTTCAGGGTCATGCCGTGGAATGCCGGATCAACGCGGAAAATGCCACCACTTTCATGCCCTCACCGGGAAAGATCACCCGCTACCACCAGCCGGGTGGGCCGGGTGTGCGGGTTGATTCCCATATCTTCAACGATTACCGGGTGCCTCCCCACTATGATTCGCTGATTGCGAAGGTCATTACCCACGGGGAGAACCGGGAACAGGCGCTGCAGCGGATGAGCGGCGCCTTGCGCGAGATGGTGGTGGACGGGATCGACACCAACATCCCGCTGCAGCAGCGGATCGTTGACGACGCCGCTTTCCGCCGCCAACCCCTGGATATCCATTACCTCGAAAGACAGCTGTCCAGTTGACCCAGGTCGACTTTCCACAGTGAAAGACCCGGCGCACACCCACTGGTGGCGCGTCTCGGTCACCGTCGCCCTCGAGGCGGCTGAGCGGATCGAGGAGACGCTGGAGGCGCTCGGCGCCCTGGCCGTCACGCGGACTGACGCCGCTGACGCCCCCCAGTTTGACGGCGCCGTGCCTGACAGGCCCCGCTGGGCTTTGCAGACCATCTCCGGGCTTTACCCCCCGGAGGTAGATCTCCCGGCCCTGAAAGCCCACCTCATGGCGGTCTGCCGGACCGGCGCACAGCCTGTTGTTGAGCGTGTTGCGGACGAGGACTGGGAACTCTCAGGACGCGCCGCCTTCGCCCCGGTGCGCATCAGCAATCATCTTTGGGTGTGCCCGCCCTGGCACGGGTTAGCGGATGAGAAGGGCCTCGTTCAGGTCGTGATCACGCCAGGGATTGCTTTCGGGACGGGCACCCACGCGACCACCCAGCTTTGTCTGGCGCAGCTTGAAAACCGGATTCTCAAAGGGCGGACGGTGCTCGACTGGGGATGCGGGTCCGGCGTGCTGGCGGTCGCTGCGCTTCGATTGGGCGCTTCAGCCGCGACCGGAGTCGATCTTGACCCCAAAGCACTCTCGGCAAGCCGTGAAAACGCCGCGCTTAACGGCGTGGCTGACGCACTATCGGTGTGCAAACCGGATGAGGTGAGCAACCGCGAACAATACGACATCGTGGTCGCCAACATCCTGGCCGGCACCGTCATCGATCTTGCGCCAACCCTGGACCGCCACCTTGCCCCCGATGGCATCTTGATCCTGAGCGGCCTCCTGGTTGCCCAGGCGGCCCGGGTACAAGCGTCTTTTGCACAGTACAATCTCACCTTATCGCACCGCGAAGAATGGGCTTGTCTTTGCGGAGCGCGTATCGCAAGGTGAGTTTTACCGATGGCTACTGTCGCCCCCGCCGTGTTCCAGACCCGTTGCAGTTCCTGCGATGCCGTCCAGGCTGTCACTCCAGAGGCGCTGCAGACCAATACCGGTCTGTTGCGCTGTCCCAGCTGTGACAGCATTTTCAATGCTGCCTGGAGCCTGGTTGACCAGATCCCCAATCCTGCGCGCCCTGCCGACCGGGAACCTTCCCGGCGGGAACCTGCCCTGACAAAGCACGGACCCGCTTCACATAATCAGGGCGCGGCGAAGGTCGCCCAAAGCCATGCTGCGGTCTTCAGGGCAGGCACCCTCGCAGCGGAACATCCGGAACTCTCGCAGATACCCCCGGCATCCGGCCCTTACGGGCGCAAAGAACCCAGACTGGTTATCGGCGACAACGACGCGCAAACGCAAACAGGCGCTGCGTCGGCCGCTGAGCGTCAGGTGCAGGCTGCAGGAGCGATGCCCCGGGGCCTGCCGCTGGCCGGCGCCGTGCTCGCGGTCATTGTCCTTCTTGCACAGATTCGATTCCCTCTGCTCGAAGCCGTTGCCAGCGTGGAAGCGACGCGACCGGCGCTCACGCTGATGTGCCGCTATACCGGCTGCCGGCTGCCGGCGCCCACAGAGGGTCCTGCGGTTAGTGTTACCCGGAGCAGTATGGGCCTTCACCGGCACCGGCCCGCCGCGCTGGTGCTGCGCATTCATCTGCTGAACCACAGCGCCACTTTGCAGGACTACCCCGCAATCGAAGTCACGCTGAACAACGCAGCCGGTGAAGTGGTCGGTCGCCGGACTTATCTGCCGCGTGAGCTCGGGGTGACCGATGAGACCCGGATGCTTGAGAGTGGCCGCGATGCCGTCGTCACCTTAATCCTGGCGAAGTCGGATCAGACCGTAAGCGGGCTTACCGCCCGGGCGGTACAGTTCTGACATGCCGGGCACCGCCCGCATCGACGGCACACTTTCGGGCCTGACGATAGGCAAAATCGCGCTTAAGGGCAGGGTGATTGCCGCGCCCATGGCCGGCGTCAGTGACCAGCCCTATCGCCGTCTCGCCAGGCGCTTCGGCGCTGCGCTGGCCGTCAGCGAAATGGTGAGCGCATCCCCGCAACTGCGACACTCCCGCAAATCGCGTCAGCGGACAACACATGACGGCGAAGCGGGACCCGTCAGTGTTCAACTGCTCGGCGCCGATCCGCACCAGATGGCCGATGCGGCTCGCCATAATATCGCGAGCGGCGCTGACATCATCGATATCAACCTTGGCTGCCCGGCCAAGAAAGTCTGCAAACGCCTGGTCGGTTCGGCGCTGATGCGCGATGAGCCTCTGGTTCGCCGGATCCTCGAAGCCGTAGTGTCAGCATCGACGGTACCGGTCACGCTGAAGATGCGAACCGGATGGGACCGCAACTCCAGAAACGCCCCGGCCATCGCCCGTATTGCTGAAGAGGTCGGTATCCAGGCGCTCAGCGTCCATGGCCGAAGCCGGGAGTGCCGCTATCACGGCCCGATCGATTATCGGACGATCGCCCGGGTCAAGTCGTCGGTCTCGATCCCGGTCATTGCCAACGGCGATATCGATTCGCCCGAAACCGCGCTGCAGGTATTACGCACGACCGGGGCAGATGCCGTCATGGTCGGCCGCGCCGCCCAGGGGCAGCCGTGGCTGCTGGGCCGCATCAAACACCTGCTGGAGCGCCAGCATGATCCGGGAGATCCATCGCTGATGGATAAATGCGGTACGGTGCTGAACCACCTCGAAGCGCTTTACGATTTCTACGGCGAAGCGCAGGGGGTGCGCCTTGCCCGTAAACATGTCCAGTGGTACGCAGAAAAACTTAATGCCAGACACTTCCTCGACCGCAGATGCAACGAAGCCCTGACCGCGTCGATGCAGTTGGACTGGGTCAGGACCCTTTTCGAGAAAGTGGCAGACGGGAAACGAAGTGATGCCTGAAAAGACCCCGCCGCTCAGCGCATGTGTCCGGCACTCACTGGACGCCTACTTCAACGATCTCAGCGGCGTCGAAACCCAGAATCTGCACGCAATGGTCATCGCTGAAGTGGAGAAGCCGCTTCTCGAAGCGGTCATGAAGCGCGCCGGCGGCAACCAGTTGAGAGCAGCGCGGATGCTGGGTATCAACCGCAACACTTTGCGCAAGAAACTCAGTCTCTACGGATTGAAATGAGTCCTGCTGCAGCCTTGGCGACCTTTTCTGGGGCACGCCCAAACGACCCCATCATCAACTTTTTTGGTAACTGACCCCATGAGTAACAACGAGTACATGCCCGTGCGCCGGGCCCTCATCAGCGTCTCGGATAAAACCGCTATCGTTGATTTTGCCAGGCGGCTGGAGACGGCCGGAGTTGAAATCCTTTCGACCGGCGGAACCGCCGGGCTATTGCGTGATCACGATATCAGCGTGGTCGAGGTCTCTGAATACACCGGGTTCCCGGAAATGATGGACGGGCGTGTCAAGACGCTGCATCCGCGTATTCACGGCGGCCTGCTGGGACGGCGCGGTACCGACGATGCGCAGATGGCGGACCACGGTATTCAGCCCATCGATCTTGTTGTGGTTAACCTCTACCCCTTTGCGCAGACCGTGGCCCGGCCTGACTGTACCCGCGAGGAGGCAATAGAAAACATCGATATTGGTGGTCCGGCGATGCTGCGGGCCGCGGCCAAGAATCACGCGGCGGTCACCGTGCTGGTCGATGCCGCGGACTATGATGTCGTCGCGCAGGAGATCGAAGAGTTCCACGGGGTATCACAGCCAACCCGTAAACGGCTCGCAGCGTTGGCGTTCAGCCATACCGCCCGCTACGACGGCATGATCTCGAACTACCTGACCACTGATCCAGACGACGGTTTCCCCGAAACGCTCAATCTGCAGTTTCACAAACACCAGACCATGCGCTACGGCGAGAATCCCCACCAGCGGGCCGCCTTCTATCATGATACCGAGCCGGCTGAGGGTACGCTGGCCCATGCCCACATGCTGCAGGGCAAGGCCCTGTCGTTCAACAACGTTGCCGATGCTGATGCGGCCCTCGAATGCGTCAGCGCGTTCAAGGAAACCGCTTGTGTCATCGTCAAGCATGCCAACCCCTGCGGTGTCGCGGTGGCAGAAACTCCCTTAGGTGCCTACGAAGGCGCTTATGAGACCGACCCCACATCCGCATTCGGCGGCATCATTGCCTTCAACCGCCCGCTTGATGGAGACACCGTCACCGAGATTCTGGCGCGTCAGTTTGTCGAGGTGATTCTGGCGCCGCAGTTCACCGAAGCGGCAAAGACTGCCCTTGCAAGCAAACCCAACATCCGGGCACTTCAAGTACCTCACATCGATGCCGGTGCCTTTGTCCAGCAAAATCTCAAGCGGGTCGGCGGAGGACTGCTGGTCCAGGATCAGGACATGGGGCGCATCTCACCTGAAGAACTCAAGATCGTTTCCCGATGCGGGCCCAGTTCCTCACAGCTTGCAGACCTGCTGTTTGCCTGGACCGTGGCCAAGTTCGTCAAATCCAACGCCATTGTTTACGCTTGTGGGCTCCGCACCATCGGCGTCGGTGCCGGACAGATGAGCCGTGTGTATTCCGCCCGGATCGCCGGCATCAAGGCCGCGGATGAAAAGCTCGAGGTCGCAGGATCAGTGATGGCTTCGGACGCCTTTTTCCCTTTTCGCGACGGTATCGACGCGGCTGCAAAGGCCGGCATCCGGGCAGTGATTCAGCCGGGCGGATCGCAGCGGGACGATGAAGTGATTCAGGCTGCGAACGAGCACGGCATCGCGATGGTCTTTACCGGCATGCGCCACTTCCGGCACTGATCATGCGGGTCCTGGTTATCGGCAACGGCGGTCGCGAGCACGCGCTCGCCTGGAAACTCGCAGGCTCCGGTCATGTCGACCGGGTCTTTGTCGCACCCGGTAATGCCGGCACCTCAGCAGAGCCGGGAGTCGAAAACCTGCCGATCCCGGCGAACGATACCGATGCCCTGATCGGTGCGGCGCAGGCCCACCAGATCGACCTCACTGTCGTCGGACCGGAGGCGCCACTGGTGAACGGCATTGTTGACCGTTTCGAAGATGCCGGCTTGCCCTGCTTTGGGCCTCGCGCGGGACCGGCGCAGCTGGAGGGTTCGAAAAGTTTTACCAAGGCCTTTCTTGACCGTCACCGGATTCCAACCGCATCCTGGCAGGCGTTCACGGATCCAGACGCCGCCCGTCAGTATATCGAATCCCGTGACGTTCCCATGGTACTCAAGGCCGATGGACTGGCGGCGGGCAAGGGCGTCATTATCGCGAAGGACCACGGGCAGGCGCTTGCCGCGGCTGACGAAATCCTCGTCGACCAGCGTTTCGGCGCGGCCGGGCGGCGCCTCGTCATCGAAGACTTCCTGGAAGGTGAGGAGATCAGCTTTATCTGTGTGGCCTCGGGGACCCAGGTACTGCCGCTTGCCACCTCACAGGATCACAAGGCACGTGAAGCCGGCGACCGCGGTCCAAACACCGGGGGGATGGGCGCCTATTCTCCAGCACCGCGGGTAGATGCCGAACTGCACCAGCGCATCATGGACGAGGTTATCCACCCCACCGTCCACGGACTCGTCCAAGAGCGGATTCCCTATCTTGGTTTTCTGTACGCCGGACTGATGATAGATGCACAGGGGAATCCCCGGGTGCTTGAGTACAACTGCCGCTTCGGCGACCCGGAGACCCAGCCGATTCTGATGCGCTTGCGCTCCGACCTTGCCGGACTCTGTCAGGCCGCGCTCGACGGCAAACTCGATCAGTACACGATTGACTGGGATCCGCGCTTTGCGCTGGGTGTCGTGATGGTGGCTGCTGGCTACCCCGGGGAGTATCCCCGCGGTGACAAAATCAGCGGACTGCAGGAGGTCAGGTCGGATAACATTAAGGTCTTCCATGCCGGAACCCGGCAGGAAGCAGGGCAGGTCATCACCGACGGGGGGCGGGTGCTGTGCGTAACGGCGCTCGGCGCGACGGTAGACACCGCCCAGCAGGAGGCCTACAGCGCTGTCGGCGCCATCCACTGGCGGGGCGCGGACTGGCGCCCGGACATCGGCTGGCGGGCCCTGAACCGATGATCGACTGATGCACCTGATAAAGAAACCGACAACGACCTTCAGCCCTTAAGAAAGAGAAACTATGGAAACACCTTTTGTTGCCGTCCTCATGGGCTCGGACTCCGACCTCAAGACTGTTCAGAACACGCTGGACACACTGGACCTCATGGACATTCCCTGGGAAGTCCGCATTACCTCCGCGCACCGGACCCCTCAGGACACCCATCGCTACGTCGAGGATGCAACCGAGCGCGGCTGTGCCGTGTTCGTCGCCGCAGCCGGCCTTGCCGCGCATCTCGCGGGAACCGTGGCTGCCCTGACGATTCGGCCGGTCATTGGAATCCCCATGGATGGCGGGCCTCTCAACGGTCAGGATGCACTGCTGTCCACGGTCCAGATGCCCGGAGGAATTCCAGTCGCCTGTGTGGCGATCGGTAAAGCAGGCGCCAAAAACGCCGCTTACCTTGCCGCACAGATCATGGCCACCGCGGATTCCGATCTGGCCACCCGGCTGACGCGTCAGCGCGAAGCCGATGCACAGGCGGTGCGCGACAAGAACCAAGCACTGCAGGCATCACTGGAATCGACAAGCGCCTGACAAGGAATCTGTCGGCCGCGGTGGAGTGCCTCAAGCGCGGCGGGGTGATTGCCTATCCGACCGAGTACTGCTTCGGACTGGGCTGCGACCCGGCCAACGAACGCGCGGTACGCCGGATACTGGCGATGAAACAGCGGCCCTGGCAGCAGGGACTGATCGTCATCGCCGACCAGCCTGGGCGTTTGCGTGCGGTGATCGACTGGCATCGTCCACAACTGCCGGCCCCTGCCCTGGCATCCTGGCCCGGACCGCATACCTGGCTGCTGCCGGCAAGACCACGGGTTGCTCCCTGGCTGCGGGGTCGGCATCCCACGGTAGCAGTGCGGGTGACCGCCTTTCCCCTGGTGCGCGAACTGTGCCGCGACAGTCACATGGCTCTGGTATCCACCAGTGCCAACCGGTCGGGCCGCCCGCCGCTACGCCAGGGCAGGGCGGTGCTGGCAGAATTCGGTGACGATATTGACCTGATCCTGGATGAGCGGGTCGGTACTGCCACGGAACCCAGCACGATCACTGATGCGGCAACCGGGGTCACATTTCGGGGCTGAAACGTGAGTGACTCGCGAACACGACATGGACACTTCGGAAGCCCTTAAACGTGTAACGCAGTATTTAAGAGACCTTCAGGTGCGTATCTGCACCGGTCTCGAAGAAACTGACGGTGGTGCCGCGGGCTTTCACGAAGATGCCTGGGAGCAGGAAAACGGTGTCGGACGTACCCGCATCCTGAGTTCCGGTCAGGTATTCGAGCAGGCGGGTGTCAACTTTTCCCATGTGCACGGGTCCGCGTTGCCGGCCGCTGCATCAGTAAGACATCCAGAACTCGGCGGCAGTCCATTTGAGGCGACCGGCGTATCGCTGGTGGTTCATCCGCATAACCCCTTTGTTCCGACCTCTCATATGAATGTCCGGTTTTTCTGCGCAGACACCCCTGATGGCCCCGTATGGTGGTTCGGTGGCGGCTTTGATCTCACCCCATATTATGGTGCTGAGGCTGATGCCGTTCACTGGCATCAGACAGCGTTCAAGGCCTGTTCAGCCTTCGGCAGCGACCTCTACCCGAGGTTCAAAGCGGCCTGCGATGATTACTTCTACCTGCGTCACCGAAATGAACAGCGCGGCATCGGCGGCCTTTTCTTTGATGACTTCAGCGAAGGGGGTTTTGATCACGCTTTCGCTCTGACACGCAGCATCGGCGATCACTATCTGCCCGCCTACCTGCCGATCGTTACCCGGCATTGCGATACCCCGTTTTCCGCCGAGCACCGTGAATTTCAACTGTACCGCCGTGGCCGCTATGTCGAGTTCAACCTCGTCTACGACCGCGGTACCCTGTTCGGACTGCAGAGCGGTGGGCGTATCGAGTCCATCCTGATGTCCCTGCCGCCCAACGTCGCCTGGCGCTACGGGTGGCAGGCCGAACCCGGCAGCCCGGAGCAACGCCTGGTTCAGGATTTCCTCAAGCCGCGCGACTGGCTGGCCGCGGCGGGTCAGCAGGTTTCATCCTAGGCGTCTGCGTGGCTCGGCGGCTTTACACCCTGCTGTTGTGGCTTGCGTTACCGGTCGTGATGATCCGGCTCGGATTGCGTACAGTAAGGAGTCCCGGCTATCGCCGACGCATCGGTGAACGTTTTGGTCGCAGCACACCTGACGAGCGGCGCTGCGATCTGTGGGTCCATGCGGTTTCTGTAGGAGAAGTGAATGCGGCAACCCCGCTGGTGCAGCGACTCCTCCAAGAAAATAACAACCTGGATATCGTCATCACCACGATGACGCCGACAGGTGCCCGGCAGGTTGCCGATACTTTTGGCAGCGAGGTTCGTCATCGCTTCGCACCCTATGACTACCCTTTTGCCGTGAGACGGTTTATCAATCAGTTCTCGCCGCGGCTGCTGATACTCATGGAAACCGAGATCTGGCCCAACATGATCCGCAGTTGTCAGGAAAAGGGGATCCCGGTTGTGATGGCTAACGTCCGACTTTCCGCACGCTCAGCTCGAGGTTACCGTTTTGTTCTGCCCTTGGTGCGCGAGGGACTCAATAATGTATCGTTGTTTGCCACGCAATCCGAAACCGACCGGAAGAATCTGCTCTCACTGGGAGTCGACGCATCAAGAACACACCGCACCGGCAGTATGAAATTTGAGATCAGGATGCCCGCCAGTGTGAACGAAGTCGCACAGGCCGTCAGACGGGACTGGAGTCCGAATCGTCCCGTGATCGTCGCCGGCAGCACACACGATGGGGAAGAGAGCCTGCTGTTACGCGCATTCCAAACCCTGCTGCAGGACTTTCCGGATCTACTGCTCGTGATCGCGCCACGTCATCCCGAGCGCTTCGACACAGCCGTGCGGCTCGCCTCCCGGGCGGGCTTTGTGGTGAACCGACGGACAACACAATCTGGCGCGTTGGATTGTGCCGTCCAGATTCAGATTGCCGACACCATGGGTGAGTTACCGGTCCTGTATGGGGCTGCGGATATCGCGGTCGTTGGGGGCAGCCTGATCCCGATTCGGGGCATCGGCGGGCACAACATTCTGGAGCCCTGCGCAGTCGGAGTCCCTGTGATTTTCGGCCCTAATATGGGGAATTTCCTGGAAATCAGCGAGATTACCGTGGCCGCTGGCGCGGGCTTTCAGGTCGACGGCGAAGCAGCATTGCTTAGACAACTTCACCGCCTTCTTGACGACGCACACTTGAGAAGTGCAGTGGGTGAGCACGGGCGCAAAATGGTGGATCAGAACACCGGCGCAACGCAAAAAACATGTGAACTGATCATGCCGCTTTTGACCCGACGCTAGCGGTAGATAACGACCATGGCGCTAAAATTCTTTTCTTGCCGTAAAAAAACAAACGATTACCGCGTACCGATATCACGTCTTCTGCGATCGCTTTTTTACAACAGTGCCAATGCAACTTCGTGTAGTTTCTTAAGTGAGTTGCAGCAACGTATCGCTTTTCGTTTTTTTGCGCCACAAAAACAGTTAAGAAATGTGCACAAAGCACTGATGTGTTTGCTTGACATTTAACTTTGCATGGCTATAGTTCGCCTGCAAGGAATAACCCGAACATCGTTATTCCAAAGTTTACCGGTACGCTTCCTCGTTTCATTAGATCAACGCAACTTAATGTATACGGGAGACGCAAAGTGGTATTGCTGGCAGAGGCGGTGTGTCGATAAGCCAACAAAGTGGATTTGAGTGACGGTCCATAGGTACATCAACCCTAAGCAGGAGGCCATTATGGCGGCAAAAAAGAAGGCGACCAAGAAACGAGCAGCATCTAGAAAAAAAGTAGCTAAGAAGGCAACCAGAAAGAAGGCTACGAAGAAGAAAGCAACCCGGAAAAAAGTAGCCAAGAAGGCAACCAGAAAGAAAGCAACCAGA
>DCXP01000056.1 GCA_002327725.1 Proteobacteria bacterium UBA2133 | reverse complement strand
ATGTATTCGTCGGGATGCATGACGCCAAGATCCCCCGAATGAAACCAGCCGCCGGCAAAAGCATCTGCTGTGGCTTTCGGGTTTTTAAGATAGCCCTTCATGACGATGTTGCCCCGAAACATCGCCTCACCCATCTCACTGGCATCAGCAGCGACCGGGTCCAGGGTTTCGGGGTCCAGAATCTTAAGATCTTCAAGCGCGTGATAGGGCACCCCCTGGCGCGCCTTGGTCGTCGCCTGTTGGTCCGCGGGCAGGTCGTTCCATTGCGGCTTCCAGGAACAGATCACCGCAGGTCCGTAGGTTTCTGTGAGGCCATATACATGGGTCATGGCAAAGCCGCTTGCCTCCATGGCGGCGAGCACACTGGGCGGGGGCGGGGCGGCAGCGGTCATGACTTTAACCGTATGGCTGAAGGTGCGCTTGTCGTCGTCTGACGCATTGATCAGGAGGTTGAGCACAATGGGTGCGCCGCAAAAATGCGTGACCTCGTGATCGGCAATGGCATCGAAGATCGCCCTGGCACTCACCGAGCGCAGGCATACGCTGGTGCCGGCGACGGCCGCAAGCGACCACGGGAAGCACCAGCCGTTGCAGTGAAACATCGGCAAGGTCCAGAGATATGCCGGGTGGTGCGCCATGTCCCAGCCAATGATATTACTCATCGCGTTGAGATAAGCACCGCGATGGTGATAGACCACGCCCTTGGGATTGCCGGTGGTGCCGGAGGTGTAGTTGAGCGAGATTGCATCCCACTCGTTGCGGGGCAGGGTGATTGCAGATTCCGGGTCACCGTTCGCGATAAAGTCCTCGTAGGTGATCTCGCCAAGGCGTTCGCCGCCCGGGCCCTCGGGGTCCTCGATATCAATAATCAGGATCTCCCGGCCCAGTTGGTCCAGGGCTTCACGTATCACCGGCGCAAACTCGGTATCGGTAATCAGGACTTTGGCTTCGCCGTGATTGAGGATAAAAGCGAGCGTTGCGGCATCGAGTCGAATATTGAGCGCATTGAGCACAGCCCCAGCCATGGGGATGCCGTAGTGGGCTTCGAGAAGCTCAGGGATGTTCGGCGCCATTACAGCCACGGTGTCGCCTTGCCCAATGCCGCGTGAGGCAAGGGCGCCGGCGAGGCGGCGGCAGCGCGCGGCGGTTTCGCCCCAGCTGCGCCGGATCGATCCGTGGATCACTGCCGGCTGGTCCGGGTAAACCCGCTCCACGCGCCTTAAGAGACTCAAAGGACTTAGCGGGGCGTAATTTGCCGGGGTCTGGCCGAGGTCCCGGTCAAAAATGTTGGTCATTGCGGCGCTGGGCTACATGCTGGGAAGGGGCCCGGATCATAACCCATGGATGGCCCTTTATTGAGCGTCTTATGGTCTTGTTAGCGGCTGTGCTTTCGATTAAAATGTTGCACTGCAACAATTTTTGGAATGTTCCTTCGTGACCTCAGAGAACCCTTCACCTCTTGCAGTTGAGCCTGAAAAAATGGCCGAAACCATGGCGGATGTGATGGCCCGCAGCCAGCAGATTGCAGCCGAATTCATGGCCAATCGGGCAGGACACCTCGCCGGCAGTTTGGATCCGGTGAAGCTCGGCGAGCAGTTTCTTCAGAGCATGGCGCAGATGAGTTTCGACCCCGAGGCGCTGATGCGCGCGCAGGCCGAGTTCTGGCAGGCTTCGCTCGCGTTGTGGCAGCAGACAGCGCTTGGCACGCTTGGAGGGAGCGATCAGAAAGTGATTGAACCCGAGGCGGATGACCAGCGTTTCAAGAGCGACTCCTGGGATGACGGCCACCTGTTTGATTTCATCAAGCAGTCCTACCTGCTCGCCTCGCGCTATGTGATCGCCGCCACCGAGTCGGTCTCGGGTATTGACGAAAAAAAGCGTGAGCAGATCAATTTCTATACCCGCCAGTTTGTCGATGCGATGGCGCCCACCAATTTTGCCTTGACCAATCCCGATGTTCTGAAAAAGACGATCGACTCCAAGGGCGAAAACCTGGTCAAGGGTTTTCAGAACATCCTCGATGACCTCGAGCGCGGTGAAGGACAACTGAAAACCCGGATGGTCGATACCGAAGCCTTTGACCTTGGGCACAATCTTGCACTGACGCCCGGCAGAGTAGTACTGCAGAACGATCTCATTCAACTGATCCAGTACGAGCCGGTGACGGCAACCGTCAACCGGGCTCCGCTGCTGGTTATTCCACCCTGGATCAACAAGTACTACATCCTCGATCTGCAGCCGAAGAACTCCTTTATCCGCTGGCTGGTGGAGCAGGGCCATACCGTCTTTGTGATCTCCTGGGTGAACCCCGAAAGCGAACTTGCCGAAAAAGGTTTTGAGGACTACCTGCTGGAAGGCCCGCTCACAGCGCTTGATGCAGTGGAAGCCATTACCGGGACGACCCAGAGCAATGTGATCGGCTACTGCCTGGGCGGTACGCTGCTGGCGGCACTGCTTGCATACTTTGAAGCCTCTGGCGCAGCCAAACGCGTTGCCAGCGCGACCTTCCTTACCGCCATGATCGACTTTGCCGAACCGGGAGACCTTGGCGTCTTTATCGACGACGAGCAGGTCGAAAGCCTCGAGCAGAAAATGAACCGGGATGGCTACCTCGACGGCACCGACATGGCGGCCACATTCAACATGCTGCGCTCCAATGACCTGATCTGGTCCTTTGTGATCAACAATTACCTCATGGGCGAAGAGCCGCTGGCCTTTGATCTTCTGTACTGGAACTCAGATTCAACCCGGATGCCGGCCAAAATGCACAGCGAATACCTGCGTACCATGTACCTTGAAAACCGCTTCAAGGAGCCCGGGGGCATGGTTCTTGACGGCGTGCCGATCGATATCTCCTCGGTCAAAACACCGTGTTATTTCCTCTCGACCTGTGAAGACCATATTGCGCCGTGGCGCTCAACCTTTGCCGGGGCGGGTCTTTTTGGGGGGCCTGTGCGTTTTGTGCTGTCAGGTTCCGGCCACATTGCCGGGGTGGTCAATCCGCCCGAGGCGAACAAATACGGTTACCGCACCAGCGGCAGCCGCCCGAGCGGCGATGCCGAGGCCTGGCTAGCAAACGCCACCCAGCAGCAAGGCTCCTGGTGGCCCAACTGGCAGCAATGGGTATCGGAGTTCACAGGCACCAAGGTCAAGGCGAGAAAGCCCGGCGCCAAAAAGGCATTCCCCGTGCTTGAGGATGCGCCGGGATCCTATGCCGGGAAACGACTGGATGACGAAGACCCAAAGCAACCGGTCTAACGGCGGCGCCAGAAGATCCGCGTTCCCTTGCCGCGCCATTTGGGATCGTTGAAGGATTCGCCTTGCCAGCCTGAGCCCGGCAGGCTGTCGATCACCTGATCGTTGCTCCAGTCCCAGGATCTCGAGAAAAGATCAGCCGCGCCGTAGTTGTCCATCGCGACGACTTCGAGTTGATCCCCCGCGCGGGCCGAGAGGATGTCCTGCAGTTCATCTCGGTCGTAACCGTCATCCGGGTCAACCGACAGCACCGAGCATCCGCCGAGGCGGCGCGCGATCGCGAGCAGTTCGTCGGGATCGCCCTCGGCAACAATGTCGATGTTGTCAAGACCTCTTGCTTTGGCCTCGGTGACTACCGAGTCGGCCCATTCGATGGAAGGCTCAAGCCCCAGGACGGCTCTCGCTCTTCGGCCAAAAAAAAGAGACGAGCCTCCGGTACCCACTTCAATCACACGATCCTTAGGTTTCACGAGTTCATCGAGTCTTTGGACCGCGCCAGGCGTCATCCACGGAACTTCATACTCCATGGCAAAGCCGCCGCTGACGTAGTTCTCAGGAATTCTGACCGTCAAATCCTGCTCCTTAACTTGTGTGCCTATGTCTTATAGGGGTCGGCAGCATCGCGCAGGCCGTCACCGAAGAAATTAAAGGCGAGAATGATAATCACCACCGGAACAACCGGCAGCATCAGCCAGGGGTAGAGTGCAACCACGTTGATATTCTGCGCTTCGTTCAGCAGCACGCCCCAACTCGTAATCGGCGGGCGTAGACCCAGCCCGAGAAAACTGAGCGCCGTTTCCCCGAGAATCATACCGGGGATCGAAAGCGACGCCGAGGCAATCAGGTGGCTCATGAAGCCCGGCAGCAGGTGTCGGCCAATAATGCGCCGCGGGCGCGCGCCCAGCAGCTGCGCGGCGGTGCAGTAGTCCTCTTCGCGAAGCGCCATCAGTTTCGAGCGCACCGCACGCGCAAGCCCGGTCCAGTCGAGCAGGGCCAGGATCACGGTGATCCCGAGGAAAATCAGCAGCGGACTCCAGGTCACGGGCAGCACGGCGGAAAGCGCCATCCACAGGGGAATCTCGGGGAACGAGCGCAGCACTTCAATGACCCGCTGCACCACGGCATCTATCCAGCCGCCGAAATAGCCCGCGAGCCCTCCGATCACAATCCCGAGGATGAAACTGACGGCAATCCCGACAAGGCCAATGGTCAGCGAGATACGCGAGCCATAGATGATGCGTGACAGAAGATCGCGCCCGAGCCGGTCCGTGCCGAGCAGGAACACCGCACCGCCTTGCCCCGGGAGGCTGATGGCCTCACCATCGTGTTCGTACTTCATGGCATTCACGCTCGGGCAGAAAAGATGAAACCGCGACTCAAATAATCCCCAGAAGCGGTAGGGGTCACCTTCACAGAAAAAGCGAAGCGGCTGAATACTGCCGTGGTTAACACTGAACTCGCGCTTTAAAGTCGACATGTTCAGTTTGTAGTTGTAGCCGTAGACAAAAGGCCCGACAAACTTGCCTTCGTGAAAGAGATGAATCGCCTGTGGCGGCGCATGGATAAACCCGGCGTTTCGCGTATGAAGATCGTAAGGGGCGACCCACTCGGCAAGCGCGGCAACGAGGTAAAAGAGCAGCAGGACTGTACCTGAGACCAGCGCCAGTTTATGGCGCCTCAATTTCCACCACATCAGCCGCCACTGGGAGGCGAGATACAACTCCTCCTGGGCGGGGGTTAGTTTTTCGACCGAGTAGGGATCGAAAGGCTCGCGCGAGACGTAATGCGGTGTCTTGGGTGCGTTCATTTAGCCGGAGCCCCCTGCAGCCGGATCCTGGGATCCAGCATCGCCAAGAGCAGGTCGGAGATGAGCATGCCGATCACGGTGAGAATGGCGAGAAACATCAGGAACGAGCCCGCCAGATACATATCCTGGCTCTGCAGCGAGGCAATAAGCAGCGGACCGGTTGTGGGCAGGGAAAGCACCACGGCAACCACCTCTGCGCCGGAGATGATCCCGGGCAGCAGATTGCCGATGTCAGCCACAAAGAAATTGAGCGCCATGCGCAGCGGATACTTGCGCAGCAGCTTGCCGGGCGGCAGTCCCTTGGCACGGCCGGTCGTCACGTACTGCTTTTCCAGCTCGTCGAGCAGATTGGCGCGAAGCCGGCGGATCATGGCAGCCGTACCCGAGGTGCCAATCACGACGACGGGAATCCAAAGATGCTCGAGCACTGAAAGCAGCTTGGCTGTGCTCCACGGCTGGTCAATGAACTGAGAGTCCATGAGACCCCCGATTGAGGTGCCGAAATACACATTGGCGAGATACAGCATGACCAGCGCCAGCAGGAAATTGGGGGTTGCGAGCCCGATAAAACCAATAAAGGTGAGGCCGTAGTCTCCCCAGCTGTACTGGTGCGTGGCCGAGTAGATTCCGATCGGAAATGCAATCAGCCAGGTAAAGACGATGGTGACGACGGATATCAGGATGGTCAGGAACATCCGGTCGCCCACCACCTCGGTGACCGGCAGATCATATTCAAAAGAGTAGCCGAGATCCCCCTGAACAAAGCCCGCTGCCCAGGTCAGGTACTGTTTCCACATGGGCTGGTCAAGGCCGTATTGCTCGCGCAAAAAGGCGATCTTCTTCTGATCGACGTTCTCGCCCTGCGCCTGCATCGTGGCGATGTGGCTCTCGAGGTAATCACCCGGAGGCAGCTGGATGATCACAAACACAATCACACTGATCGCAATCAGCGTGGGGATCATGGTCAGAAGCCGCCTGATGGTGTACCGGAGCATGGGCAGAAGATCGCGTTAGCGACTCAGGGCTCAAGCCAGAAGGTATCGGGCCGGTACATACCGAAGTACGCTCCCGGCGCCCAGGCATAGATGCCTTCCTCGGGCACATTGCGCAAGCGGGCGTTTACCACGATGGGTTGCGGCACGGCGTTGACGGTGCCGATGCTGAAGACCTGGTCCGCATGAATTGCGAGCATCCGCTGCCAGACTTCATGACGTAGCTGTGAATCCGAGGCGCTGCGCCATTGCTGCAGCAGGGTTGCAAGCTCGGCGACTTCCGGCATATCCGGTGTACTGCCCGTCAGCCCGGCGGTTTCGAAATACTGACCCCAGACAGGCCACTGCGGCTGCGTCTGGTTGGTCGGGGCAAGTTCTGTCGGCGGGGTATCAGCTGTCGGCAGGCCGTTGTCCAGCCCCGTCCAGATCGACATCAGTGCCTCTCCGGAGTAGAGCCGCTCGCGAAACACCTCGCGCTGTGAGGGCTTGGTGTGGATCTTGATGCCCATCTTGAGCCAGTTATCATGAATGAGTTCAAGGAGGTCGGTCTGTTCCGTGCTCTCCCCGGCAGAATGCACCACGATCTCCATCGGCCGGCCATCCGGCAGCAGCCGCAGGTTCTCGTCGTTGCGCTGGCTGAGGCCGATCTCGTCGAGCAGCGCATTGGCGCCACTGAGGTCAAACTGGACCCAGGCGTCCGCATATTCCTGACGAAACAGCGGGCTCTGCGGCAGGACGGTGTTGGCGCTCGGGTGGACCAGTCCAAAGTAAATCACCTGGTTGATCTCGTCACGGTCCACCCCCAGCGAAAGCGCGCGCCGGAACCGCACATCGCGCATGAGTCCGCGCCAGGTATCGTCATTGGCGTTGAGGTTCGGGTAGATAGCCATCTGCGAGCCGATGCCCATCTGCCAGAGCCGGACCACAAAGTTGTTTCTTTCACCGCCTTCCATCAGGAAGGGATAGTTATCGAGCCGCAGGTACCGGCCCTGCAGGTCGGATTCGCCGGCCCCGGTCTTGGCCGGAATCAGGCCCGAACTTGCAATGTTGACGACGACCCGGTCGAGGTAGGGGAGCTGCTGCCCCTTTGTATCCACACGATGAAAATAGGGGTTACGTTCGAAGATAAACCGCTCTGAAGGAGCCGGGGTGACGCACAGCCAGGGCTGCAGCGTGGGCAAATCCGGATTATCAAACTTGTACTGATGCCCATAGCGGGTATGCAGGCCCGCCCAGTTTCGAACGCCCGCCTCCTCGACCATTGCTTTCAGCTTGTCTTCATCCACGTAGCCTGCATGAAACTGTTTCAGGTAATGCGCCGGGGCATAGATGTAAAGCGGCCGCGCCCCGGCGAGCGAAGGGAGAAAGAGGGGATTGGGCGCCGGCCACTGGTAGCGGATCGTGTGACGGTCGATGACCTCAACCCTGGGCGGCTCGCCGTTGACCAGCAGCGCCTCCGGTGGGCCAAAAGGAGAGAGAAACTCGTTGAGTGCCATGTCCTCCCAGTAGTAACGGAAGTCTTCGGTAGTGAAGGGCTGGCCATCCGACCAGCGATGCCCGGGTCGCAGGTGAAAGGTGAAACTCTGGCCGCCTTCGTTATCGACCTTAAGCGCGATATCAGGCTGAAGGCTGAGCTCGGGGGTGAATCCCACCAGCCGTGCATAACCGTAAACCGTGAGCATCCGGGTATCTTTGCTGCGCGCCATCAGCAGGCTGATATCCCCGCCGGGGCGCCCCGCCTCGCGTCCCATTGCGGCAAGGTCGGTCACCATAGGTGTTTGCGGCAGCCGTTCAGCCACCGGCGGCAGGGCTCCTGCGCCGACCCGCTCGACAAGCAAAGGCGATTCGGCTATTGCCGGGCTGCCGATCAGGCTGGTTACGAGCGCAAGACAGGCGAGGCTGAAAACTCTCACTGGACGATTTCTCCTGGGTTGGCATTGGCGCGGGCCCGGACACGATGTCCCTGGCCAAGGTCGAGCCACTCTGCTGAACTGCCCGCATCCAGCTGGAACGCCGCCGGCCACTGGTCTGGATCGCTTCCTCCGGAAGCGGTGATCGCCGCGAAATCAAGCGGTCTGGCAAGATCAGGATGCGGCACGGCCTGAAGCAGGGACCGGGTATAGGGATGCGCCGCGCGGGAAAAGAGCTGGTCACGCGAGGCGATCTCGACGAGGCGCCCACGGTGCATCAC
The DNA here is from genome assembly GCA_002327725.1 of Proteobacteria bacterium UBA2133. Classification (GTDB taxonomy): domain Bacteria; phylum Pseudomonadota; class Gammaproteobacteria; order Arenicellales; family UBA868; genus UBA868. Next base: position 26,215 of record DCXP01000056.1, on the reverse strand, counting down.
GGCCACCCGGTCGGCGATGTAGTCGATCACCGCGAGGTTATGGGAAATAAAAAGATAGGTGAGGCCGAGCTCGGATTTAAGATCCTTCAGCAGATTCAGCACCTGCGCCTGAATCGATACATCCAGCGCCGATACCGGTTCATCGCAGATCAGCAACTGCGGTTGCAGCGCCAGTGCCCGCGCGATACTGATCCGCTGGCGCTGCCCGCCTGAGAAACTATGCGGGTAGCGGCTCAAAAACCGCGGATCAAGACCGACCAGACGCATCAGTTCCTGGACCAGTTCCCGCTGGCTTGCGGTGTCACCGCGCTGATGAATCACGAGCGGCTCGCGCACGATATCGAATACCGTCATCCGCGGGCTGAGCGAACTGAACGGGTCCTGAAAGATCAACTGCATCTTGCAGCGCATCGCCATCATGGCCTCGTCATCAAGGCTGAGCAGATCGAGCGCTTCGCCCTGGTCATGATATTCCACCGACCCGGAGTCGGGGCTTAAGGCCCGCATCAGGATCTTGCTGACGGTGGTTTTGCCGCATCCGCTTTCACCGACAAGACCGAGGCATTCACCGCGCTGGATGGCAAAGCTGACATCGTCTACCGCTTTCACCTCGGTGGACTCATTTCGTCCAAAAAGTCCTGTGCCTCTGATCGTGAAGGACTTGCAAAGATGACGCACATCAAGCAGCGCCTCACCATGCGCGGTGGCGGAGGCCGGCGTTTGAAAGTGTTCACCGAGTTCGTGCTCGATGGCCCTTACCGGCACCAGGCGCTCGCTGCGCTCCATACCAAAGCGCGGCACCGCCTTGAAAAGAGCGCGAAGGTAAGGGTGGCCGGGTTCAGAAAAAAGCTCGGCCGCGGCTCCCCTTTCGACAATACGGCCGTGATACATCACAACCACGGTCTGGGCCATATTGGCCACAACGCCGAGGTCGTGGGTGATCAGCAGCAAAGCCATCTTGAGCTCTGCCTGAAGATCCCGGATCAGATTGAGAATCTGCGCCTGGACCGTGACGTCGAGAGCCGTTGTCGGCTCGTCAGCAATCAGCAGGGAAGGGCGGCAGACCAGCGCCATCGCAATCATCGCCCGCTGCCGCAGCCCCCCTGAAAGCTCGAACGGGTAGGTCCTAAGGGCCCGCGCCGGGTTGGGAAAGCCCACCATTTCCAGCATGGCTTCGGTCTGCTCCATGCCTTGTGCCCGACTCACAGCATGATGCAGGAACAACGCTTCACTGACCTGGTCGCCGACGGTATGCAGTGGTGAGAGCGAGACCATCGGTTCCTGGAAAATAATCGATATCCTGGCGCCGCGGATCGCCTGAAGCTCAGGGCTTTCCGCGGGCAGTGACGCAATATCGGTGCGGGCGCCGCTGGCAGGGTCGTTGAAGATCAGTTGCCCGGAAGTGATCCGGGCGTTGCCCGGCAGAATGCCCATGATCGCCTGGGCAGTGACAGATTTACCGGAACCCGACTCACCGACCAGCGCCACCGTGCTGCCCGGGTCGATATCAAAATCAACGCCATGAAGCGCCTCGATTTCGCCGGTCGCCATACGAAAGACCAGCCGAAGATCGCGAACACTTAACAGAGGCTCGCTCATCCCTCAGCCACCGCAGCAGGTTCGGCCGCTGTGCAGGGCGGCGCGACCGCAAGACCGGCGGCGCGAAATACCGCCTGCGCCCGGTCCGGATAGTCGGTGGTGATCCCGTTGACGCCGAGTCTCAATGCGCCCCGGAAATCCTCGTCTTCATTCAGCGTCCAGGTATGCACGCCAAGCCCAAGCGCCTGCGCCTCAAGCACGCGGTCTTTGGAAAGATCTGCAAAGGCCGGACCCCAGAATCGGCCTCCGGCGGCTTTGACGGCCTTGGGCAGACTGGCACCAAAATGAGTGGGATCAAACCCGGCAAGCCACGGCGATTCACTGTCATCCCGCACTGTCGCATCATGCTCGCGTTCACTGCTGAGGTAGCCTGTACAGACATCATCGGCAAGGCGCTGAATCTCCTGAAGCACCCGCCAGTCAAATGCCTGCAGCCACACTTCACCCGCGAGATTCCATTTTTTAAGTTCATTGACAACAATACGGGCGTAGTCGGGCGGTTCCGGGCTTTGATCAGGATGCCGCGGATCTGATTTCAGTTCGATATTGAGCAGCGGTCGGCGGGGATGCAGGCTCTGCCACCAGCGTGCAAGATCCGAGAGCAGGGGTATCGTCTCTCCCGGCACACTTTGCCGTGAAGCAAAGCGTGATTGCTGAGAGGAACCGGGCCGGATCGCTCCGACGTCAAAGGTCTTCAGCTGTTCCCCGGTCAGTTCCCGGATAAGGGGTGTGGTACCCTCGAGCCACTCGCCGCTGCTGTCGCGACACAGTTCCGTGTTAAGGCGGGGATCATGATGGATCACGACACGCTCATCCGCGCTGATCAGGACATCAAGTTCAATCCCATCCACACCGATCCCGCAGGCGCATGCAAACCCCGCCAGGGTATTTTCCGGCGCAAGACCGCGGGCCCCGCGGTGACCATGAATCACACAGGTAGACACTTTCGTATTCTGTAAAGGGCAGGCAATTTGCGTAAGATTGACTATAGCAGGGCGCCAACTCGCGATAAATTTTTGGACCCACCAGGCACGCAATCATGACAGAAATCAGTAACGACGCCTTTGCCGAGGGCGGGCAATGGCTTGAGCGGCGTGGCTTTAACCTGAGAGCCGTGCTTGATGTACGCGCTTTCCCCGGAGATCTCGCAGCGGCCTGGGACCGGACCCGGATTCCGCGGATACCGGGAGAGCGGCTGGTGCTTCTGGGTATGGGCGGCTCCGCACTGTGGGACTGGATGGGTGAGCAGGACCTGTCCGACCCCGATCCTTTCGATGCTGTTTCGCGCCAGGCCGTTGCCGAGGTGGCTGAGCGCTTCTGGGAAGATACCAGGCCGCGTCTGCTCTACCCCGGGGATGCGCTGATTCCCCTTCAGCAGCTCGGCCGCTGGGCCGGATGGTCGGCGCCTGCGCCGCTGGGCCTCGATATCAGTCCGCTCTTCGGGCCCTGGTTTGCGTTTCGCGCCGCGTTTCTGACGACGGCTGTTCTACCATTAACCGAACTCGCAACGACAGCCTCGCCCTGCGACACCTGCCATGATCAGCCGTGTGTACCGGCCTGCGCGGCAGGCGCGGTCAGACAAGATGCCCCGATGAACCGGGGGCTGTGCACCGACCAGCGCCTGTCAGACCCCGGCGGCTGCGGGGTTCAGTGCCATTCACGCCTGGCCTGCCCGGTCGGCACTCAGTGGTGTTATCCTCCGGAACAGTTGCGCTATCACGGCGGCCGCTCCCTGCAGAGCCTCATTGCTTGGGAAGGCGCATCCGAGCGTTAGCCGCCGGCCAATAACCCCCTGACTTGTGGTTGGGTTTGGGCGTCATCCTCCGGTAGAATCCCCGGCCCGGCAGAGCCCGGCCGAGATTCCCCGATTCCATTTAACGACAGGCACTACCTGAGAAAATTATGTATAGCAGCAAAGATACGATTGCAGGCTTTGACCCCGAACTCTGGGAGGCGATCCAGAACGAGCGCCGACGCCAGGAAGAGCATATTGAACTGATTGCTTCAGAGAACTACACCAGCCCGCGCGTGCTTGAGGCCCAGGGCACCGTGCTGACCAACAAGTATGCCGAGGGGTATCCGGGAAAGCGCTACTACGGCGGTTGTGAGTTTGTCGATGTCGCCGAGCAGCTGGCGATTGACCGGGCCAAGGAACTGTTCGGCGCTGATTACGTCAACGTGCAGCCGCACTCCGGATCCGGAGCCAACGCGGCTGTCTACATGGCCCTGCTGAATCCCGGGGATACGGTGCTCGGAATGAGCCTGGCGCACGGCGGGCATCTCACGCACGGTGCCGCGGTCAACTTCTCAGGAAAACTCTATAACGCTGTGCAGTACGGCCTTAATACCGATACCGGTGAGATTGACTACGACGAGGTGGGGCGGCTCGCCCAGGAGCACCAGCCCAAGATGGTGGTCGCCGGGTTCTCGGCGTACAGCATGGCGCTTGACTGGCAGCGGTTCCGGGAAATCGCCGACAGCGTTGGCGCTTACCTCGTCGCTGACATGGCGCATGTGACGGGCCTCGTCGCCGTGGGCCTTTATCCCAGCCCCGTGTCGATTGCGGATGTCACGACCTGTACCACGCACAAAACCCTTCGCGGGGCCCGCGGCGGCATGATCATGGCCCGGTCAAACCCCGAAATTGAGAAGAAACTGGCTTCGCTGGTGTTCCCGGGCACCCAGGGCGGCCCCCTGATGCACGCGATTGCCGGAAAGGCCGTTGCCTTCCTCGAGGCACTGCAGCCTGAGTTCAAGGCCTACGGTGAACAGGTGATTGCCAACGCGCAGGCGATGGCCAAAGTCTTTATCGACCGCGGCTACAGCGTTGTGTCCGGCGGTACCGTCAATCATCTGTTCCTGCTGGATCTTATCGACAAGGGAATCACCGGGAAGGACGCGGATGCAGCGCTTGGCCGTGCCAACATTACCGCCAACAAGAACTCGGTTCCCAATGACCCGCAGTCGCCGTTCGTCACCAGCGGCCTGCGTATCGGCTCTCCCGCGGGAACGACCCGGGGCTTCAAAGAGGCCGAGATGGCGCAGATCGCCAACTGGATCTGCGACATTCTGGATAATATGGGAGACGAGTCGGTTGTGGATGCAACCCGGGAGCAGGTTAAGGAGTTGTGTATCCGTTTCCCGGTCTATCGGGAAACCTAAGGGAATTCATCGACCTGCCTTTATTGAAGGCAGCTGTGTTCATGCCGCCTTTGGCCCTGGTTCGGGGGCGGCATCAGGAGTAGTGTGAGAAGGAACCGTTATTCCATTTTCAGCCTGGCCCGTAATGCGGTCAGTTATCACCAGGACTGGTCGGAAGCCTGGCGCAGCCCTGACCCGGCGGCGTCCTATGATGTGATTGTGGCCGGTGGGGGAGGCCATGGACTCGCGACCGCCTATTACCTTGCTGCCGAGCACGATGTCGGAAGGATTGCGGTGCTGGAGAAAGGCTGGATCGGTGGCGGCAACACCGGCCGTAACACGACGATTGTCCGTTCCAACTACCTCTGGGACGAAGCCGCCCACCTGTACGAAAAGTCCCTGCAGCTGTGGGAGGGGCTGAGCCAGGAGCTTAACTTCAACGTCATGTTCAGCCAGCGGGGGGTGATGAACCTCGGCCACACGCTGCAGGATATGCGTGACATCTATCGGCGCTCCAATGCCAACCGGCTGAACGGTATCGACAGCGAGATCCTGACGCCTGCCGAGATCAAGGCGAAAGTGCCGGCGATGAATGTGTCAAGCGAGGCCAGATATCCCGTGCTCGGCGCATCCTTCCAGCCGCGCGGCGGTGTTGCGCGCCATGATGCCGTGGCCTGGGGATTCGCCCGGGCAGCCGATGCCCGTGGTGTCGACATCATTCAGAACTGCGAGGTTACCGGTATCCGCCGGGAAAACGGCGCGGTCTGCGGCGTTGAGACCACCCGCGGATTAATCGGTGCTCGCAAAGTGGCCGTGGTGGTGGCCGGGCACGCCAGCGTCCTCGCGGATATGGCCGAGCTGCGTTTTCCGGTAGAGAGTCATCCGCTGCAGGCGCTGGTCTCCGAGCCGCTCAAGCCCGTGCTCGACACCGTCATTATGTCCAACGCGGTACACGGTTACGTCAGTCAGTCAGACAAGGGTGAACTGGTGATCGGCGCCGGGATTGATGCCTATACCGGCTACGGCCAGCGCGGCAGTTTTTCGATTATCGAGGGCAACGTCGCAGCCATCGTGGAACTTTTTCCGGTCTTCAGCCGGGTACGGATGCTGCGCCAGTGGGGCGGCATCGTCGATGTCTGCCCCGACGCCTGCCCGATCATTTCAAAAACGCCTGTCAAAGGGCTTTATTTCAACTGCGGCTGGGGCACCGGGGGCTTTAAAGCCACACCGGGATCAGGGTGGGTTTTTGCACACACCGTAGCGCAGGATGAACCGCATGCGCTGAACGCGGCCTTTGACCTTGAACGGTTCACAACGGGCGCGCTGATTGATGAACACGGTGCAGCCGGAGTCGCGCACTAGCGCCGGCTTGAGGAATTTCCGATGCTGCAAATCGAATGCCCGTGGTGCGGAGCGCGTGATCAGCAAGAGTTTCAATACGGCGGCGAAGCGCATATCGTCCGCCCGGAAAGTCCGGATACCCTGACTGACGAGCAGTGGGCCGACTACCTTTTCAACCGGGCCAACAGCAAAGGGGTCCACGCCGAGCAGTGGTGTCACACGGCGGGTTGCCGCAGGTGGTTCAACGTCCTGCGTGACACCGTCAGTTACGCGGTCCTGGCGGTATATCGCCCAGGGGAGCGGCCGTCAGGGAGTGTCGAGTGAGTACCGCCCGGCGGCTGGAAAGGGGCGGACTCATCGACCGTTCGCGGCGAATCCATTTTAAGTTCAACGGCAGGGATTACTCCGGCCACCCCGGCGATACCCTCGCTTCCGCGCTGCTCGCCCAGGGCGTTCGGCTGTTTGGCCGGAGCTTTAAATACCATCGGCCCCGGGGCGTGGTGGGGGCAGGCGCCGAGGAGCCCAATGCACTGGTGCAGGTGGGCGAGGGGGCCTACCGCACCCCCAATCTGAGGGCGACCCAGGTTGAACTGTACGAGGGCCTCACTGCCCGCACTGTGAACGGCTGGCCGAATCTTGCTTTTGATATCGGCGCGATCAACAACCGGCTGTCGCGGCTGCTGCCGGCAGGTTTTTACTACAAGACATTCATGTGGCCACGCTTTGCGTGGCTGCGTTACGAGCATCATATCCGCCACGCCGCCGGTCTGGGCCATGCGCCGTCGCTGCCTGACCCGGATCATTACGACAAGCGCCATGCGCATTGCGATGTCTTTATTGCCGGTGCCGGTCCCGCGGGTCTTGTCGCCGCGCTGGGAGCCGCGCGAGCCGGCGCCCGCGTGATGCTGGTCGACGAACAGGCACAGCTCGGCGGCAGCCTGCTGCACGCGCCAGCCGCGATCGGAGGCGGTAGCGGTCCTGAGTGGGTCTCGGAACTCGAGGCGGAACTCAAGTCCTGTCCGGAAGTCACCGTGCTGACCCGGGCCACCGTGAGCGGCTACTACGATCACAACTTCCTGGTGGTCAACGAACGCCGGACCGACCACGTCGGGCCCGGACAGTCCGATTCCAGATTGAGCCGCGAAAGGCTGTGGCGGGTACGGGCGAAGCAGGTGGTGATTGCGACGGGTGCGATAGAGCGGCCCCTCGTCTTTGATGGCAATGACACCCCCGGGGTGATGCTCGCGTCCGCCGTGAGCACCTATATCCGCCGGTATGCGCTTGCCCCCGGGCGCAGCGGCGCCGTTTTTACCAACAATGACTCGGGCTATCAGGCGGCGCTCGACATGGTCTCGGCCGGGATGGACGTGAGAGCCGTTGTTGACGCCAGGGAAAAACCCGGCGCCAGCGTGCTGGCCGCGGTCTCAGCACATGGGATACCTGTTTATCCGGGATCCGTTGTGCCCGCTGTCCGCTCCGGGCTGCAGGGACTTCAGCAGATCGAACTTGCAACACTTTCGCCTGGCGGTGACGACATTCTGTCGCACAAGGGCCTTGTGGACTGCCAGGTGCTGGCGATGTCCGGCGGCTGGAGTCCTGCGGTGCATCTGCACTCGCAGTCAGGCGGGCGACCCCGGTATGACGAAGCCCACGCGTGCTTTGTGCCCGGGCCGTCGGTACAGGCGGAGCGCTCGGCGGGCGCCTGCCGGGGGAGTTTCACTCTCTCAGCATGTCTGCATGAAGGCGCGGATGCCGGCATCAGCGCGGCGGCGCAAAGCGGCTGGCCGGGGGGCTATGTTGATATCCCGGCCACCGAGGAGATAGATGAAGCACCGTTGCAGGCCCTTTGGGAAGTGCCCGCCGGAACGCTTTCGGGAGATGGCGTGAAGAAATTTCTCGATTTCCAGAACGATACGACCGCGGCCGATATCCGCCTCGCCGCACGCGAGGGTTACCGGTCCATTGAACACGTCAAGCGCTATACGGCTCTGGGCTTCGGCACCGATCAGGGCAAACTCGGCAACATCAACGGGCTCGCGATCCTGGCCGGGGCCCTGGGGAAATCACCGGGCGAGGTGGGAACCACAACGTTCCGCCCGAATTACACCCCGGTGACCTTCGGTGCGGTGGCGGGCCGGACGCTCGGCGAACAGTTTTTTGATCCGGTCCGCAAAACCGCGATCCACGCATGGCATGTGCGCCGCGGCGCCGAGTTTGAAGACGTGGGACAGTGGAAGCGGCCCTGGTTTTATCCCCGCGAAGGCGAGGATATGCACGCGGCAGTGAACCGCGAGTGTCTCGCTACGCGAAACGGTGTCGGCGTGCTCGACGCATCGACCCTCGGCAAGATTGATATCCGCGGTCCCGATGCCGCGGAATTTCTCAACCTGCTGTACACCAACAACTGGGATAACCTGCAGCCGGGCCGCTGCCGCTACGGATTCATGCTGGGTGAAGACGGCATGGTCATGGACGACGGCGTTACAAGCTGTCTCGCCCCCGGCCATTACCTGATGACGACCACGACCGGCGGGGCAGCCGCGGTCATGGCCTGGATGGAGCGCTGGCTGCAGACCGAGTGGCCCTATCTCAAGGTGTACCTGACCTCGGTCACTGACCAGTGGAGCGTGATGAGTGTGGCCGGGCCTGATTCGCGAACCGTACTCAAGGCGGCAGGATGTGACCTTGATCTGGATACCGGCACATTTCCGTTTATGAGCATGCAGGCCGGTCAGGTTGGCGGAATTCCTGCCCGGGTCAGCCGTATCAGTTTCAGCGGCGAACTCGCCTTCGAGATCAGTGTCGACGCCAATCAGGGGCTCGCGCTGTGGCAAGCGATCATGACAGCCGGCCGGGACTATGACATCACACCCTATGGCACCGAGGCGATGCATGTGCTGCGGGCCGAGAAGGGTTATGTCATTGTGGGTCAGGATACCGACGGTTCAGTGACGCCGGTTGATCTCGGGATGGACTGGATTGTCTCCGGGAAAAAGGATTTCATCGGCAAGCGTTCGCTCTGCCGCTCTGACACGGATCGGCCGAACCGCAAACAACTGGTCGGTCTCAAGACGGAAGACCCCACCCGGGTGCTGCCCGAGGGGGCTCAACTGGTCAATGCGCCCCAGACGGAGCGGCCGGTACCCATGATCGGCCATGTTTCGTCCAGTTACTACAGTGCCAATCTCGGCCGTTCGATCGCACTGGCCCTGGTCAAGGGCGGCCTTTCCAGAATGGGCGCAAGGATTTTTGCGCAGTTGATGAATGGCTCGGTGGTACCTGCTACCATTTGTGAGCCGGTGTTCCTTGATCCGGAAAACCAGCGTGCCAAATCATGAGCAAACCGATCGTTATCACGACCGCCATCACCGGTTCGCAGCCGGGGAAAAAAGATAACCCGGCGCTTCCGGTAACGCCTCAGGAGCAGATCGAATCCACCCACGAAGCCTTTGAGGCGGGCTCGTCTCTGGTGCATATCCATGTGCGGGACAAAGAAGAAAACCCATCCTCCGATCCGGAACTTTTTGCCGAAGTGCAGGAGGGTGTCAAAAAGCACTGCCCCGGAATGATTATCCAGTTCTCTACCGGCGGCCGTGGCCGCGAAGCAGATCAACGCGGCGCGATGCTGCATCTTAAGCCGGATATGGCGTCGCTGGCGACGGGATCGGTCAATTTCCCGACCATAATTTATGAAAATCCTCCGGCGCTGATTGAATCTCTTGCCGAGAGCATGAGGGAGCATGCTGTGAAGCCTGAGGTGGAAGTTTTTGATGTCGCGATGCTGTACAACGCGGTGAGACTGGCGCAGGAAGGAAAGATTCCGACACCGCTTCATGTGCAGTTCGTTACCGGAATTCCAGGCGCGATGCCGACGCGGCGGAAACTACTGGAATTCCTGGTCGACGAACTGAGTACGCTCGCCGCCGATGCCACCTGGTCGGCGATGGGTATCGGCCGTCACCAGTTCGAGGTCAACAAGTGGGCCCTGGAGATGGGCGGACACGCACGAACCGGGTTCGAGGACAATGTCAAACTGGGCAAGGATACGCTGGCGCCCAATAACGCAGCACTGGTCCGACTCATCACCGACGTGGCGGCTGAATACGACCGCCATCCGGCCGGTCCCGAAGCGGCGCGGGCCTTGCTCGGCCTGCCTCCGGCTGCCGGGATACAGCCTGCGTGCTGAATGCGCCTGGCCGGCATGCCGCACAACCTCCCTTATTAATGAAATGAGTTTCAGGCAGTCCCCGCTGATTGAAATCGAGACCCCCATCCACGGTCCGGGTGTGGCCGCACAGGCGTCGTTCTGGATTCAGGAGCGTCCTTTCAGGACACACATTAATCTGAGGGGCGATCCGGCGGACGCCGGTTTCACCGAAGCGGTGGCGCACACGATCGGGATTTCACTGCCGGTTGATCCCAATACCTGCGCATCTAAAGACAACTGGGGCGCGTGCTGGTTGGCCCCGGACGAGTGGCTGCTGATCGGCCCGAAGGACCAGGACAGCACTCGCGACCTTGGGCAACGGCTTGTTCCGCTTCATCACGCCCTGACCGAGGTCTCGGGCGGGCAGACGGTATTTCGGGTCGGCGGAGACGGCTGGCGGGATGTGTTGGCTTCCGCGTGCCCTTTGGATCTGCATCCGCGGGCTTTCCGAGCGGGGGCGTGCGCCCAGACCGTCATTGCCCACGCCAATGTGGTCTTGATTTATGCCGGCGATGACCCCCGTGGAGAAGCCCTCGATATTGTGGTGCGGCGCAGCTTTGCCGACCATCTGGCCCGCTGGCTGATGGATGCTGCGGCCGAGGGGGGCTTTGAATTCCTGGCGCCGGCCACATCGTCTTAAGAGATGCGCTGCCCGACATGACAGAGCGGATCGCCTATTTCAACGGACAATTCCTGCCGGAATCCAAGGTCTGCATCTCGTTCAGGGACCGCGGCTTTAACCTCGGTGACGCGGTGTTCGATGCCGAGCGGACCTTTGCCGGAGAGATCTTCCGGCTTAAGGCGCATATCGACAGGCTGTACCAGTCTCTGGAAAAGGCGTCCATTGACCCGGGGCTGACCCCGGAGGAGATGACGCAGATTACGCGCGAGACCGTGGCGCAAAATTCTCCGTTGCTGGCTCCCGGAGAAGATTACTGGGTCCTGCAGCGGGTCACCCGCGGCCTGAACGTTGTCGGGGGTGAACTGTGGCAGAGCAGTGGCGCAACCGTGATCGTTGAATGCACGCCCCTGCCGCTTCGGGCTCGCGCGCCCCTGCTGCGCGACGGGCTCGACATCTTCACCCCGTCGCTGCGCCGGGTTCCGCCGGAGAGTCTTGACCCCAATATCAAGAGCCACAATTATCTCAATCTGGTGATGGCGGATCTTGAAGTCCGCGACCGCTCCACTCATGCGTGGGCCATACTGCTGGATACGCGTGGTTTTGTCTCCGAAGGTATCGGCAGCAATATTTTTTTCGTCAAAAATGGTGAACTGCTGACGGCGAACGTGGATTATGTGCTCCCCGGCGTGAGCCGTGCTGTTGTGCTTGAACTCGCCGAAGCCGAAGGCATCCCGGTACGTGAGACCGACATTTCTTTGGAGCAGGCACACGATGCCGATGAAGCGTTTATCACCTCCACGAGTTTTTGTATCTGTCCGGTGCGCTCCTATGACGGTACGATGCTGGATGGGCATGGCGTTCCCGGCCCGCTAACCCGCCAGCTCAGCGACGCGTTCTCACGTGAGGCCGGATTCGATTTTGTGGGCCAGTACCTCGATGCTTTACAAGGGTAGCCCTGAAGTTTCCTTCGGCAGCCTGTGGAAATTGGAGACGTTTTTGACAGAATACAGGCGGAAACCGAGAATACGGCCCCGGTGCTCGCACCGCGAAGCATTGTTCGGATTAACTGAAGGCCGGCGTGTGATCTCACCTTAACCGGTATAACCAAGAGGACCCCCCATGCAAACCACACTTGCTCAGGAAATCTGGCCGCTGGCGCGTGATTCGCGCACGGCGCAGGCAGTTCTCGTCGTCGCGGGAACGGTTCTGCTGGCGGTCTCGGCAAAGGTCCAGGTGCCGTTCTGGCCGGTACCGATGACCATGCAGACCTTCGTCGTGCTGCTGCTCGGCATCGCTTACGGCCCGCGCCTTGGATTCGCGACCGGCGCCCTTTATCTTATTGAGGGAGCTTTGGGTCTTCCGGTGTTCGCCAAGGGTGCCGGAATTGCTTACCTGATGGGCCCCACGGGAGGTTATCTGTTCGGGTTTGTGCTGGCCATGGGCGTCTGCGGCCTGCTGGCTGAGCGGGGCTGGAGCCGGACTGCCGTGACAATGCTGGGTGTGATGCTGGTCGGCGAGATTCTGATCTTCGCCCCCGGCGTTGTCTGGCTGGGAGTGCTGATCGGTATGGATAAGGCGGTGACCTTTGGCCTGACACCGTTTATCGCTGCAGAAATTTTCAAAATTGCACTTGCTGCAGTGACGGTGCCGCTGGTGTGGCGAGCCATCCGGCACTGAGCCGGGCGCAGCCGGGGAGAATAAAGGAGAGCGTATGAGAGAGTATCTGCATATTCAGCTTGCAGACCAGAAGGTAGAACGGCAGACCTTTACCGGCGAGAAGATCGCACGGGGAGGACGGTACTTCATCGCCCGCGAATTGGTCGCGTGCGGTGCGGCCAGGGTCGAGCCGCTGTCGCGGGACAATCCCCTGATCTTCTCGGTGGGACCTTTCGCGGGAACCAACTTCTCCAACGCCAACCGTATCAGCGTCGGCTGTCGCAGCCCGCTCACCGGCGGTATCAAGGAGGCCAATGCGGGGGGCACCTTTGGCTTTGCCCTCGGGCAGCTGGGTCTCGCGGGCTTTACCCTTAACGGCGCGGCCGATGACTGGAGCGTGATGCACATCTCGCTTAAGGGTGAGGTCAGTTTTTCTCCGGCCGACGACCTGATGGGGCTTTCGAATTTCGAATGCGCTGCGAAGCTGCATGAGCGGTTCGGCAAAAAGGTCAGCCTCGGCATCTGCGGTCCGGTAGGTGAGTACCTCGGCCTGCTTTCGGGAATCTCCTTCAGCGACACCGATCTTCGGCCGTCGCGACTTGCGGCGCGCGGCGGGGTTGGAGCCGTGATGGGTGTGAAGAAAGTGAAAGCCATCGTGCTGGACCTCAACAAGATGCCGAAACTCCATGACCGGAAGAAAGTGATTGGTGCCGTCAAGCAGTACAACGCGCTTCTCGAGGAAGACGAGATTGCGCAGAACATGAAGACCTTCGGCACTGCCCTGATGGCGGATGTGCAGAACTATCTCGGAGGGCTGCCGGTCAGGAATTTCACCAGTGGCCAGCTGGTTGATCCGGATCAGGAGGTCATGCGGATGGGCGGCGAATTTATCCGCGAGCAGAATCTGGAGCGCGGCGGCGAGACCGCACACGCCTGCATGCCGGGCTGCACCATCGAGTGCAGCAATGTTTACGTCGACAGCGATGGCAAGGAGATCGCCTCGCCTGTTGAGTACGAAACGATCGGGCTGATGGGTACCAATTGCGGCCTGACCGACCCTGATGAGATGGCCCGGGTCAACTTTGTCGCCAATGATCTCGGGATCGATACGATCGAAGTCGGCGCCATGATCGCGGTGCTGATGGAGGTCGGGCAGGGTGCATTCGGTGATGTGAACTTCATGCTTGAGGTCCTCGAGGAGATCCGCAAAGGGTCCGAAAACGGGCGCCTCTGGGCGCAGGGCACCGCGCGGGTTGGTGCGCATTACGGCGCGGCGCGGATACCGGTGATCAAGCAGCAGGCGATCAGCGCCTACGATCCCAGGGTCATCGAGGGCACGGGTATCACCATGATGATGAGCGCGCAGGGGGCCGACCATACCGCCGGGAACCTTCCGAAACTGGACTGCCGTGAGATGGATGCAGCGGAGATTGTGGCGGCCAGCTTTGAGGCGCAGCGCGTGATGGCGGCGTCGGATGCCCTGGGTCTGTGTATTTTTGGGCGGGGCGCTACCGACAGCAACTCTGACTTTATCGTCGAAGCCATCAACAGCGCGCTTGGAACAGACCTGCCGGGGTCGTTCTATAACGACCTCGGAGGCGAGACCTTGCACCTCGAGCACGAGTTCAATCGGGCCGCCGGGTTCAGCGATGCCGATGATGAACTTCCGGCTTTTTTCTATGAAGAGCCGCTGCCACCCATGAACCGGGTGGCACGTTTTCATGGTGAGGAGATCAACCGCTTCCGCGAGTAAGGTGCGTGTGCGGGCGCTGATGCCTTCGTCGGAGTGGCGCCCTTAAATCCCGACAACCGGATTGATCGGCGAGCCGTCGCTGAATCTTGAAAATCGAAACGGTTCGGGATCGACCAGCGGTGTCTGGTGCATCACCAGGTCCGCGGCGAGTTCTCCCGCAGCGGGGCCGATGCCGAATCCGTGTCCGGAAAATCCGGTGGCGATAAAAAAGCCGGGCTGTTGGCTGACTTCTGAGATGACCGGCACCGCATCGGGTGTGACATCGATCATGCCGGCCCATTGCTGGGCGACATCCACCCCCCGAAACACCGGAAAGTCCTTCAAGAGTCCGTTGCGGGCGCTGTCCAGTGTGGCCTGGAGCGGCGGGGGATCCAGTACCCGCTGGGCAGTAAAGGGCTCACCGTCTCCGGTTGCGGCCATTTTGTGGTGGCGCCATTCCTCGGCAAAGGCGCTGCTGAGCCTGGGGCGTGCGTAACGCTTGGTCATCCAGGCAAGTCTGGCAAAGAGTCCAAGGAAGCGGAAGGAGTCAGGAGTCAGCTCAAAGGAGATCGGGCTGTTGGCGCCTGCGGCGACGGTATAGCCGCCGTCAGCGCGGAGCCGGATGGAAAAATCCGGGGCGCTGATACACGGGTTGAGGTCGGCGGCCACGGGGTCCGTGCGCAGCACCGAAGAGCGCACCTTGAGCTGCGGCAGGAGCAGACGCTCGTGCGTGCAGAATAGCCGTGACCATGCGCCGGCTGCGAGCAGTACGGCGTTGGCTCGTATCAGGCCTTTCTCGGTCAGCACTCCGGAAACGCTGCCCGCGCTGATATCGAGACCCAGCACGGCAGTCTGGGTCAGGATGACCGCACCTTTGCTCTGGGCGCAGCGTGCCAGCGCTGGAGCGGCGACAAACGGTTCGGCTTTGCCGTCGGAGGGGCAGTAGAGGGCGCCATGCCAGTCCCGGGCGGCGCCCGGAAGATGGCCGGCCACTTCATCGGCATTGATCAGCCCCGCGTCAATCCCAAAGGGTTTTGCCGATTCAAGCCACTCCCCGTGTCTCGACAGACTCGCTTCAGAGTCCGCAAGATACAGGGTGCCGCAGCGTTTGAATCCGGTATCAGCGCCGACGCGTTGATTCATCGCGCCCCATCGTTTCAGTGACTCCATGATGAGCGGCATTTCTCGCGGGTCCCGGCCCTGCTGGCGGCACCAGCCCCAGTTGCGGGAGGATTGCTCTGCACCGATCTCACCCTTGTCGCAGAGCGTGACTGCTATTCCTCTTTCAGCCAGGGTAAGCGCTGCACTGACACCGATGATGCCGCCGCCGATGATGACGACCTCGGTGGGCGCCGTGGGAAATGAATCGGGAATCAGCGGCTCAACGAGAATCGGCATCGGGAAGGGGTATCACTTTTCCGGGATTGAAAAGATTGTCAGGATCCAGCGCTCTTTTGATCGCGGCCATCACAGCAAGGGCGGTGGGATCTTTGTATTTGTGCATCTCGCTGATTTTGGAGATTCCTACGCCGTGCTCGGCGCTGAAGGAGCCACCCAGGTCTGCCACCTGATCGTGCACCAGGTCGTTAATCTCATCCCACAAGGCCAGAAAATCTTGCCCATCCATATCGACCGGCTGCGACAGGTTGAGATGAATATTGCCGTCGCCGACGTGGCCAAAGGGGCAGGGCCGGATGCCGGGTACGTGCTCAGCAACGGCCGCAGATGCCTTGTCAATGAACTCGGGAACCTTTGACACCGGAACCGAGATGTCATGCTTGATGCTTGCGCCTTCGAAACGCTGGCCCTCAACCAGGCCTTCGCGCAGTTTCCAGAGGCTTTGCGCCTGCTGCTCGCTCGAGGCGACGACCGCATCGGTGATCTCGCCCGCGTCAAATGCCGTCTCGAGAATCCGTGAAAGGAGAGCCCCGACATCAATGGCGTCGCCGCTTGCCTGCAGGGAGAGCAGCACATACCAATCATGCGAAGCCGCCATCGGCTCGGAACACCCCGTGACATGGCGACAGGCAAATTCCAGGCCGATCCGGGGCATCAGCTCGAAACTGCACAGGGTGCCGCCGCTGCCGGACTGCGCCTGCCCCAGAAATGCAATGCTGGCCGGAAGATCCCGCAGAGCCGCAAGAGCAGTGGCGCTTTGATCGGGGTGAGGATAAAGCTTCAGGGTCGCTGCGGTGATGATGCCGAGCGTCCCTTCCGAGCCGATGAGCAGCTGCTTGAGATCATAACCGGTGTTGTTCTTTCGAAGACCATGCAGGTCTGAAAGCATCTCGCCGCTCGGCATCACAGCCTCAAGCCCGAGAATCTGGTCCCTGGCATTGCCATAGCGGAGCACGTTGATACCTCCGGCATTGGTGGCGAGGTTGCCGCCGATCTGGCAGCTGCCTTCTGCGGCCAGGCTGAGCGGGAAAAAGCGGCCGGCCTCGCGCGCATGCGCCTGAAGGTCTGCAAGGATGCATCCGGCTTCGACCGTCATCGTATTGTTGGCGGAATCAAGGCCCCGGACCTGCTTCAGGCGCTCGAGGCTCAGGATAACCTGATCGGGCCCCGCCACAGCGCCTCCGCAAAGGCCGGTATTGCCCCCCTGGGGGACAAGCGACACCTTTTCGGCGATGCAGGCCCGCACTACCGCCTGGACTTCAGCTGCGTTGCGGGGCCGGGTAATGACACTGGATTCACTCCGGAACCGTCCCCGGCGCTCCTCAAGATAAGGCGCTGCCTCGGGGCCGCTGGTAATGAGACCCCGATGATCGAGTATCTCTGAAAGGCGGGTAACTAGGGCTTTCATCGGAAAATTCCTGGCAAGCGTCTTGACCGGTAAGCATACGGCGTCATGGCCTTTGGCCTGCAGCGGGATTATAGGGTTGTGCAGCAGTGGCCGTTATCACAGTGACATTCTTTTTTGGTACAGTGTCGGGTCTTCGGGATAGCAAGTTTCCAAAACACGGAGGAGAGTCGGGTAATGCATCGAATGCTTCACATGGAGCCCAGTCTTTGTACCGGGTGTCTGCAGTGCGAAATGGCGTGCAGTTTCGAGCACGAAGGGGAGTTCAACCCGGCACGGTCGCGCATCCGGGTTTTTGAGTTTGAGCACGGCCGGATCTCCGTGCCGTATACCTGCACCCAGTGTGTTGAAGCGTGGTGCATGAAAGCGTGCCCGACAGCGGCCATATCCGTTGATACCCAGCTCGGCGCAAAACTCGTCAGTCCGGAAGCCTGTGTGGGCTGCAAAGCCTGTGTCGCGGCGTGTCCCTTTGGCACCATCGAGTTCAATCCGGCCAGCGGCAAGGTCGATAAATGTGATCTTTGCGGCGGTGACCCGAAGTGTGCCTCGGCATGTCCCACCGATGCGATTACCTATGTAGACGCAGGCGCATCCGGTGTTGGCCGTATGCAGGCCTCTGCGCAACAGGCGGCACAAGGGGGTGCATCATGAGCTGGCAGGGAAAAATACTTCGGGTGAACCTGACGTCAGGAGAGATTGCTCCCGAGCCCCTGAATATGGAGTGGGCCAACGATTACATCGGTCAACGGGGTCTTGGCACCAAGTATCTCTGGGAAAACATGGATCCCAAAGCCGATGCCATGGGTCCGGACAACGTGCTGATCTTTGCCAGCGGACCGCTTACCGGAACCGGAGCGTCGACCAGCGGCCGCTATGCCGTGATTACCAAAGGACCTCTGACAGGCGCCATCGCCTGTTCCAACAGCGGCGGCAAGTTCGGTGCCGAGCTCAAGTACGCAGGTTTTGATCTTCTGCTGATCGAAGGTCGTTCAGAAAAGCCCGTCTATCTTCTGATCGAGGGAGACGAGATCAGTCTCGCAAGTGCAGACAAGATCTGGGGCAGGACCGTCTGGGAGACCGACCAGTGGATCAAAAAGCAGCACCACAACCCTATGCTGAAGATTGCAGCCATCGGGATTGCTGGAGAACGCGGTGTACGCTACGCGGCGGTGGTCAACGATCTGCACCGGGCAGCCGGCCGGTCGGGTGTCGGCACGGTGATGGGCGCGAAGAACCTTAAAGCGATAGCGGTGCGCGGCACCGGCGGTGTGCGGGTCAAGGATCCGAAGCGATTCATGGAAGTCACCGGTGAGATGAAGAATCTTCTGGCCAAGGAGACCGGTGGCCTGACCAAGTACGGCACCAATGCCATGATGGACACGATGCAGGAGTTCGGGGGCCTGCCTACAAACAACTTCCAGCAGGTCCAGTTTGATGGTTACGACAAGGTCGATGCCAAAGCCATGCTCAAGACCGATGAAACGGGCCATACCAACCTGCTCACCAATAAAGCCTGCTTCGGCTGCACCATCGCCTGCGGCAGGATCGCCCATATCAGGAAAGATCATTTCACCATCCAGAACCGCAAAGAGTACTGGCATGCCTCCGGCGGACTTGAATACGAAACGGCATTCGCTTTCGGGCCGGTGGTGGGTGTTGATGATATTGACGCCTGTACCTTTGCCGGGTATCTCATGAACGAGCACGGAATCGACCCGATTTCCTTTGGCGTGACCCTGGCGGCGGCCATGGAGCTTTTTGAGATGGGCGTCATCACGACCGAAGACACCGATGGCGTTGCGCTGAACTTCGGTAACGCAGAAGCACTGACGATCATGGCCGAGAAAACCGGCAAGCAGGAGGGCTTCGGTGAAATTCTCGGCATGGGCTCACGGCTGATGTGCGAGAAGTACGGCCATCCGGAACTGTCGATGACCGTCAAAGGCCAGGAGTTTGCCGGCTATGACTCAAGAGCGCTGCAGGGCATGGGTCTTGGATACGCCACCGGCAACCGCGGGGCCTGTCATCTCAAGCACGACACCTTTGACGTGGATATGGATGACCAGACCGGAGAAGGCAAGGCTGAGCCTTGTAAAACCTCTCAGGACTTTACAGCAGCGGTGGATTCAAGCGGCCTGTGCATGTTCACCATGGCAGCCTGGGGTGCGCCCGAGTTTGCGGCCCAACTGGACGCCGACAGTGAAGGCGACTGGACCGCAGAGCGGCTCATTGAGAGCGGGGAGCGGATCTGGAACCTTGAGCGGATGTTCAATCTCGCGGCCGGCCTGACCCGGGCGGACGATACGCTGCCCGAGCGCCTCCTCAAAGATCCGGCGCCGAGCGGAACCGCCAAGGGCCGCGTCAATGAACTCGACCGGATGCTGCCCGAATATTATGCATTGAGGGGCTGGAGCGAGGCTGGTGAACCTACAACGGAAACGCTCAACCGCCTTGGACTCGGATAGCAGTTGATGCGCATCCAGGTCCGGGTCACCGGGCAGCTGATCGATTTCTGCTCTGTCGATGCAGTCGAACTGCCCGAGGGCGCCAGTGTCGATGATGCGGTCGGGGCGCTCGGCATTCCACCCGACCAGGTGGGACTGGTATCCGTTGACGGCGAGGCGGTCTCCAAGGCGAAAAGAGGCGCTACCGCGCTGGCCGAGGGGAGCGAGTTGGTGGTGATGGCGCCGCTGACCGGTGGTTGAACTTCTTCCACCCTGGCCGCAGTTCGGGGTTTTCCTGGGAGCCGCGTTTGTTCTGGGAGTAACGCCGGGGCCCGGGATTTTTTATATCCTGGCGACCAGCGTTGCCCAAGGCGCCCGCTCAGGGCTGGTGGCGGTGCTGGGGATTGCCGCGGGTACCTTTGTGCATGTGCTGCTGGCGGTCTTTGGCCTGACCCTGCTTCTGGCGTCCTCACTCGTTGTTTTTCAACTGGTCAAGTACGCCGGAGCGGTTTACCTGGTAGCTCTTGGAATTTACCTTCTGATCCGGCGCGATGCCGGGCGCGAGACGGTTCCCGAGCGACCCCCTGGGGATATGTGGCGGGCCTTCTGGCAGGCGGTGATGGTGAACGTCCTCAACCCCAAGGTGGGGATTTTCTTTCTCGCCTTTTTTCCCCAGTTCGTAGATCCTGCACGGGGCGAGCCTGCCGCACAGTTTCTTGTTCTCGGTGTGCTCCTTATTGGGATGGTCCTCGTGACCGATACGCTGTTTGCCCTCGCGGCGGGAACTGTTACCCAATATCTCAAGGGCCGCGGCAGCCACAACCGCTGGCCTTCGGTCGTGGGCGGCTTGACCTATATCGGACTTGGCATTTTCAGTGCCACCATTGATCCGCCGGCACGGGGGTGAAGCCGGATCACTGGCAACCGCTTCTACGGTCGATCGATCACGTCCTCGGACAGTCCACATCGGGAGCGCTTTCATACCAGAAGCGCCCGGCGAGTTCACCGCGCCAGATCCACAACGCCAGCAGCGGCGCGTCAGCGGTTTCCATCGCATGGATGGCGCAGGGCGTGTGGTGGATAAGGTCACCGGGCCGGGCGGTGAACTCCTGTGTATCGATACGCCAGTGCGCCTCGCCGCTTAGAATAAAGTAGAACTCTTCGGCGTCGTGCGCATGGCCCGGATAAGCGATTTCGGCGCGCTGCAGCAGCAGGCCCATTCGGATGGGGTCATCACTCGCTGGTGGTGTTTCATCCGCCAGCTTGGCGGAGGCATAGCCGCCTGCAAAAAACTCCGGCACACCCCGGCTGGCTTCTTCCCAGGGAGAACGAACGGCCGCAGCGGACGCTATTGCGCCAAGCCCATGATCCGGTGGAATCGCCGCAATGGCGTCCTGAAGGCACTTTTCGGCCGTGGGACAGCTTGCCGGAGGTTGTTCGGCCTTGTCCCTCGGGACGCTGTCTATCTGGGATGAAAGGGCTTCGAATGCCGTTTTGCGGCTCTTAAGGCATAACTGTGACACGCTGTCCAGAAGCGCTGGCAGATAAGCACCCATTTACATCTTGCCTCCTATATATCCCCGCCTCATCCAGAGCGTAAGTTGATACTTTGTTGCTAAACCCGAATAAGGTAATCTCCCAGTCTGGGTTATAGCAAAATACAAGGCCTTTGGTGCAGTCGTATCCCGCGCCGAAGGCTTCAGCGCGAATCCTGGAGTGAGCCTTGAACCCCCGAGGAGGAGTTTTCCGTGAGCGATTTTTTACTCAGCATGCGCGATCTCGTGATCGAGGCCGACATCGACGGCGAATGGAAACCGATCGTCAATGGGCTCAGCATGGATTTGCACAAGGGAGAGATCGTTGGCCTGATCGGTGAATCCGGCGCCGGAAAGTCCACTTACGGACTGGCAGCGATGGGTTACACCAAGCCCGGCTGTCGTATCATTTCGGGGTCGATCGTGCTCGAAGGTGAGGAACTCGTCGGCGCCTCACCTTCACGCCTTCGCGAGATTCGCGGAAACAGCGTATCTTATGTCGCGCAAAGCGCGGCCGCCGCCTTCAACCCGGCGCACCGCCTGATCGAGCAGTTTGTCGAAGCACCGGTGCAGCACGGAAAGATGCGTTCAGAGGACGCCGCACGCCGCGGTAAGGACCTCTACCGGCAACTGGACCTTCCTGATCCGGATCATATCGGCAACCGCTTTCCGCATCAGGTTTCGGGCGGTCAGTTGCAGCGCGCAATGACCGCGATGGCCATGGGCTGCGATCCGCGCCTGATTGTCTTCGATGAGCCTACCACTGCGCTTGATGTGACCACCCAGATCGAAGTGCTCTCGACCATCAAGGAGGCGGTCAGGGCGAGGGGCGTCGCCGCCATCTATATCACTCATGACCTCGCTGTCGTCGCACAGCTTGCGGACCGGATCATGGTGCTGCGTTACGGTAATCTGGTCGAGGAGGGCAATGCGCGCGATCTGCTGGAAAACCCCCAGCAGGAATACACACGCCGCCTGCTGGCAGTGCGCTCTCTGCGCGAGGAGAAAGGAGCCTCCGAAAAGGATGACACCGTGCTCGAAGTATCGGGCGTGAGCGCCCGCTACCCGGGGGTAGAGGAGGTGGTGCTGTCGGATATCTCAGTCAAGGTGCAGAAAGGCAAAACGGTTGCGGTAGTCGGCGAGTCAGGAAGCGGCAAGAGCACCCTCGCCAGGGTGATCACCGGACTGCTGCCGCCCTTTGCAGGCGGCGTTCGTTTTCGCGGTGAGTTGCTGAGTCCGGCGCTCGCTAACCGCGGCCGCGAGCAGCTGCGCGCGATTCAGATGATCTACCAGATGCCGGATGTCGCGTTGAATCCCCGGCAGAAGATTTTTGAAATTATCGGCAGGCCGCTGGAGTTTTATCTGGGCCTCAAGGGTGAGGAAAAAACAGCGGCCATCAACCGGCTTCTCGAGCAGATTGAGCTGCCGACGGATTACGCCGACCGCTACCCGGCGCAGCTCTCGGGCGGCGAGAAGCAGCGGATCTGTATTGCCCGGGCGCTGGCGGCAGAGCCCGATCTCATTATCTGTGATGAGGTCACTTCAGCGCTTGATCAGCTGGTTGCGGAAGGCATCCTGGAACTGCTGCAGAACCTGCAGAACCAGCTTGGGGTTTCCTATCTTTTCATCACCCACGATCTCGCCACGGTAAGGGCAATCGCCGACAGTATCGTGGTCATGTACCAGGGCCGCGTGGTCGAGCAGGGCACCAAGGCCGAGATTCTTTCTCCCCCGCACGAAGCCTATACCGAACTGCTGCTGTCGTCCGTCCCGGAGATGGACCCCGACTGGCTGGATACCCTGGTTGAGCGCCGCAAGCGAGGGGAGCTGCCCACCGCGGACTCGATCAACTAGATTCCCGTCCTTACGAGCGACGCCCCTCTGCCGGGTGATGCAACAGCCGTCAGCGGCCTTTGGGCGCGGGTTACAAGGGGGTTTATTCTTCCTATGCTCACTAAGGGTCTCTACCGTTGATCTCAAGGCGGGTCCATACTTTTTCAGGATCGCGGTTCTTCCACGCCCTGCCCGCCAGTCTCGCAGCATTGCCTCATGATTGCCTCCGATCGACTGTCAACAAGAAATTCAAGTCATTTCTATAAGTTTGAAAATTATATTACCTTCGGTCATGATTCCGCCGCCGCCGCACTACCGCCGTGCCGGCCAGCTTGTCATGCCAGCCCCGTTTCTGTTTGTCCCAACCGATCCAGAAAAAGCCCAAGCCTAGGGGCAATGCAGACAAGAAATAGGCAAAGTAGCGGCCAATGAGTTGTCCGGTTGACGGCCTGTCACCGGTCTTCGCATCAACAATCATAGCCGAGATGGCCATCTTGCCCGGAGTTGCCGACTTGTAGTACCAGAAAATGATAGTTGCGATCACAGGGAAAATGCTTAACAGCATATCCGCTGGACCGGCAAAAACCTCCGTTGATTCGGCAAAATACGCATCCCCGTAAATCATCCATCCCAGTGGCAGAACCACTGATGAAACCAAAATTGTGTCAAGCACGAACGCCCAGGTCCGCATCCAAAAGCCAACATACTCTGGGGCATCGGATTCACCACTTTCGGTGATCGCTGGCAGTTTCGTGCCGCATTGGGTACAAAATACCTGGCCCGACTGAACTGTAAAGCCACACTGGAGACAATTCACCATATTGGTCGTGGTACTTGTTGGCTTCTCTTTGTCGTGCTCAGATTCTGATTGAGTTGCCGGGGCCGGTGGTTGATCATTTTCGACTAACTCTTCTACTTCAATTTCTCTCCCCTTCAGAATTGCCAAAGCATCATCGAGAGATTCGGATTCTAATGACCCTCGGACAACTATCCCTTCTTTCTTTCCGGTCCACCTAAATTCTTTCATCGATCACCCCTCCACGAGAATCTCAGGCTGGTAGACGGCATTACTGTATTCCTAAAGTACCCAAATCCGATGCACAAGCATCTGTATTTTTATCTCTGGTAACATACTGTTACGATAAGCGTTTGTTTGTTAACGCCTATCCTGCACGTTCCGTGTTGAGTATTCAACCTTCCCACTGTAGTTATCAAGCGGCGACATTCCCGCTGACTGTCCGGAGAGACTGTCGATGGCCTTCTTGATTCTCAATTGGCTGACTGGTGCTGCAGCCTGGTTCTGGCTGATACGGCGTTACGACCGTATCGATCCTGAGCCATACCGGGCCATGCTGAGTGTCGGAATATTAGGTGGACTGGTCAGTGGGTTGGTGGCGCTGGAAATCATGACCCTTTTTGAGTCCATGGTGCTCGGCATGTCCGAAGGCTGGATGACAGCCGTCGAGAATGAGACCGCGACTATCACCGAACTGATCATTCTGGCACTCGAGACAGGACTCATCGAAGAGTCCTGCAAGGCGCTTGCGACCATCTACTTTGCCAAGCGGTTGGGCGAGGTTGATGAGCCGATCGATGCGGTGCTCTACGCCATGCTGGTGGGCCTTGGTTTTGCCGTCATCGAAAACCTGAACTACGCTATCGAATACGGTAATGGCACTCTGCTCTGGAGAAACATCTTTTGCATACCGGGGCATGTCGGTTATGCCCTGCTCTGGGGATGCGGCCTCGCCCAGGCCTGGTTCGCCAAGCCCGGCAGGCCGGTGCTTGTCACTATCGCACCCACTTTGCTGATCGCAGCCCTACTGCACGCCGGCTACGATTACATCGCCTTCACCGCCAGCAACGCTGCAATAACGGTATACGCCGTAATCCAACTCGTTGCCCTGCTCTGGTATGCCCATCGACGTCTCAAGGCTTTAGGCCGGGAATCACCGCACCTTGCTTTGGGAGAATGCTCGGCGTGCCGGGCGAAAAACCCCCGGGGCTCGCAGTACTGCGCTGCCTGCGGAGAATCTCTAGTACAAGAGTTCTATAATATTTGCGCTGAGTGCTCTCATAGAATTCCTATTCACGCACGCTACTGTCCTAACTGTGGGGCTAACATTTCGAATATGATTTGAGATTTGATTGGCTACTTCGATTATGCTCTTTACTCGTACTACAGTTCGCATAAACAGTAACTGCCTCGTACAGTCCACCCGGTAGGGGCAGAACCTGCCTTGAATTTCACTCCTCTAGCCGAGTTTCCGGCAACACAGTAGCGTCCGTTCGAACGCCATCCACCAAGACAACTGACGACCTGCTTAACGATGAGAGGAGGTTAGTCCTGCACATTGTTCCACTTGTACATGCTGTCCGCCGATGGGGTTTACGTCAATCAAGCCGATGGCAGCGCCTGCTATTGCCGTTCAAGGTATTCACATTACAGGCCCTGCCGGGACGGCACCACCGAGGTGATTTTTGAGCCGCTGGACTTCATCACCAGACTGGCGGTGCTGGTGCCAAAACCCAGAGTCAATCTGACCCGCTTTTTGCGGTGTGTTTGCGCCCAACGCTAGGCACCGGGCGCGGGTCAGCAAAGCGGGGCAGGGGGCATAAGGCCCGACCCGCCGCGAAGGCCAGCCACAGGCCGAGCGTCGATAGCCTTTGCACGGCGGCTCAAGCGTGGTTTTAATATCGATATCAAGACCTGCAGCGAATGCGCCGGGCCGGTTAAGGTGATTGCCTGTATCGAAGACCCGAAGGTGATCCGGCAGTTCCTTTAATCACCTCACACACCAAGCCGAAATCAGCGGGCCCGGGGCTAGAGCCCAAAGCCGGGCACCACCGCAGCCGGGGCTTTTTGACTGACGCGCCCGGGCAGCAACGGTTCCAATCAACCTGCGGTGTTCACTTGGGTGTGGCAGGGATGTGCTGTGCCGGGTGCCGGGAGGGGGCCGCTGGTTACAAGCAGGGGGCAAGGTTTCAGTGGCCCTGCCTTCATAGCGGCCGGATTCGGGGAGGTATTGCACAGTCAGCGGGTGATGCAACAGCCGTCAGCGGCCTTTGGGCGCGGGTTACAAGGGGGTTTATTCTTCCTATGCTCTAACCGGTACGCATCGCGAAGCTAAACCAGTGATGACCCTCTTGATCGTCGACGACCCTGGTGCCGCTCGGATATGAGCGGTGGCGCGATCAAGTGTTGCTTAACCCTTGCCGTGCCACGGAATAGTTTTATCTATTATTTTTCTAAGAGTAATATCAAATAAAAGTCCCAGCATTCCCATTACAAAAATGGTAAT